>DVNY01000114.1 GCA_018714085.1 Candidatus Caccomonas pullistercoris | reverse complement strand
GTCCGGGGCGACCGCACTCTGTCCGGACAGCATACACATATTATATATAGCTCCCGCGCCACGCCCCACAGCGCCCGGACGGAACGCCGAAGCGCGGGACGCCGGCAACCGGCAGCTTCACCTGCCTCACGACAATCCGGCGGCTCGCGGGCAACCGCCTGCGAAAATCCTGCGGCTTTTCGCGCGCTTTCCGCTCGTTTGCACACTTTGCTGACGCCAAGACAGGCAGCACTCGGGCTAACGCCTGCGAAAATCCTGCGGCTTTTCGCGCGCTTTCCGCTCGTTTGCACTATCTTTGCAGGCACACGAACAAATCAAGACACATGACGAAACACCTCATCGACCTGACCGTGGCGGCTACGGAACGCCTGAACGCGACCCACGTGCTGCTGCGGCTCACCGACACGGCGCGCCCACTGCCCGACATGCTGCCGGGCCAGTTTGTCGAAGTGCGCGTGGACCACTCGTCGACGACGCTCCTGCGCCGCCCTATCTCCATCAACTTCGTCGACCGCACGCGGAACGAGCTCTGGCTGCTCGTACACGAAATCGGCGACGGCACACGCGCCCTCGGCCGCCTCGCAGCAGGCGACGCAGTGAACTGCCTGCTGCCCCTGGGCAACGGTTTCACGCTCCCGGCGACGGCGGGCGGGCGCTACCTGCTCGTGGGCGGCGGCGTAGGCACGGCCCCCCTGCTCTACTACGGCGCCGAACTGCGCCGCCGGGGCTGCGAACCCGTGTTCCTGCTCGGCGCACGCTCCGAGGGCGACCTGCTGCAGCTTGACGACTTCCGGCGCATCGGCCGCGTCGAGACAACCACCGAGGATGGCTCAATGGGGGCCAAAGGCTTTGTCACGCAACACCCGATGCTCTCCGAAGAACACTTCGACGCCATCGCCACCTGCGGCCCGAAGCCGATGATGGTGGCCGTGGCGCGCTACGCCGAAGCCACAAGCACTCCCTGCGAAGCCTCGCTTGAAAACCGCATGGCCTGCGGCCTGGGCGCATGCCTCTGCTGCGTGGAAGACACGACGGAAGGCAACCTGTGCGTCTGCAAGGAAGGCCCCGTGTTCAACATAAAACGACTGAAATGGCTCAACTCCAAGTAAACATAGGCAACCTCTGCCTCAAAAATCCCGTGATGACGGCTTCGGGCACGTTCGGCTACGGCCTGGAATTTGCCGACCTCGTCCACCTCGACCGCCTCGGCGGCATCATCGTCAAAGGCACCACATCGCAGCCCCGCGAGGGTAACCCCTATCCCCGCATGTTCGAGACGGCCGGCGGCATGCTCAACTGCGTAGGCTTGCAGAACAAAGGGGTCAACCACTTCTGCCGGGAAATCTACCCGAAAGTAAAAGACCTTGGCACGAACGTTGTGGTAAACGTTTCGGGATCAAGCCCGGAGGACTACGCTGCCTGCGCCGCCCGTATCGCCGAACTGGACGGCATCCCAGCCATAGAACTCAACATCTCGTGCCCGAACGTGAAAGACGGCGGGATGGCTTTCGGCGTGACGTGCGAGGGTGCCGCCTCGGTGGTGAAAGCCGTCCGCGCGGCCTACCCGAAGACCTTGATTGTCAAGCTGTCGCCGAACGTGACGGACATCGCCTCGATAGCCCGCGCGGTCGAAGACTGCGGCGCAGACGCAGTGTCGCTCATCAACACGCTCATGGGCATGGCCATCGACACCGAACGTCGGCGTCCCGTGCTCAGCATCGCCACAGGCGGCCTGTCCGGTCCCGCCGTGAAGCCCGTAGCGCTGCGCATGGTGTGGCAGGTGGCACGCGCGGTCAAGATACCGGTAGTCGGACTGGGAGGCATCATGAACGCCACCGACGCCATCGAATTCCTCATGGCTGGCGCCTCAGCCATCGAAATCGGCACGGCCAACTTCATCGACCCGGCTGTCAGCGAGAAGGTGGCCGACGGCATCAACGAATGGCTCGACACCCACGGCGTCAGCGACGTACACGACATCATCGGAGCCGTCAACAGCTGAACCGCCCGGCAGGCCGGCGAACAGCAAAACCGACAAGAATAACGCCGGAGGGCTTGAAAAAACAAAAGAAAAATACTACTTTTGCACACTCACTGCGAGAACAAATCGAATAATAACACTATAACATTGAAACGTTAAGATGGACATTTCATTTGAGAACGTAGACGGCGTAAACGGCCTGTTGACCATCAAAATGGGCAAGGCTGATTACGAAGAACAGGTAGAAAAGACGCTGAAAGACTACTGCAAGAAGGCCAAGATGCCGGGATTCCGACCCGGGAAAGTGCCTATGAGCATCGTGAAAAAGCAATTCGGCAACGAGGCCAAAGCGGAAGAAATCAACAAAATCCTGTCTGGCAAACTCTACGACTACATCAAAGAGAACAAGATAAACATGCTGGGCGAACCCCTCGTCCATGAGGGACAGCAAGCTCCTGACTTCGCCAACCAAGAGGACTTCGAGTTTGTCTTCGACATCGCCGTGGCTCCCGAGTTCAAGGTTGAACTGAACCAGGACGACACCGTGGATTACTACGACATCCAAGTGACCGACGAGCAGGTGGACAACCAAGTCAAGATGTACGCCAACCAACTCGGAAAACCCGAAAAGGTGGAAGCCTACGAGGACAAGGACATCCTGCGCGGCCTACTGGCAGAACTCGACGAGAACAACCAGCCCAAGGACGGCGGCGTGCAGGTGGAGAAAGCCTCGCTCATGCCGACGTACTTCAAGAACAAGGAAGTGGCCAAAGCATTCGACGGCGCCAAGGTGAACGACGTCATCACGTTCAACGTGGGCGAAGCCTACGAAGGAGCAGACGCCGAAATCGCTTCGCTGCTGAAACTGAAAAAAGAAGAGACCGAAGGCCACAAGGGCAACTACTCGTTCCAGGTGGAGGAAATCAGCCGTTTCACTCCGGCCGAAATCAACCAAGCCCTCTTCGACCAAATCATGGGTAAGGACGAAGTGAAAAGCGAAGAGGAGTTCCGCGGCAAGATCAAGGACGCCATGTCGAAGCAATACGAAGCCGACAGCGACTATCGCCTGCTCATCGACGCCCGCCAGTACCTTATTAATAAGGTGGGCCAGCTCACGTACCCCGACAGCCTGCTCAAACGCATCATCAAGGCCAACAATCCCGACAAGGACGACAAGTTCATCGAGGACAACTACGCCAAGAGCATCGAAGACCTCACTTGGGGCCTCATCAAGGGGCAACTCGTCGAGACCTATAACGTCAAAGTGAACGACGACGACATCAAGGAAATGGCCCAGCTGGCCACCCGCATGCAGTTCGCCCAATACGGCATGACGAACGTCCCGACGGAATATGTAGACCAGTACGCCGAACAAATGCTCAAAGACAAGAACCAAGTGAACGCCTTGGTGGAACGCTGCATCGACAGCAAAGTGACAGCAGCCATCAAGCCCGTCATCACACTCAACCATAAGAGCGTTTCGGTCGAAGAATTCAACAAACTGTTCCAGTAAGCCAGAAGAACCAGTACAAGGAGTAGGCTAAGTAAACTACGCCTGTGCGCTGGCCGGGACAACTCTGCCTGATGCACACGCCGGAGTAGTCTACTTAGCCTACTCGCTCGTTAAAACCATTAAGGAAAAAGATTGTCATGGATGAATTCAGAAAATACGCCACCCGGAACCTCGGCATCAACTCCATGGTGCTCGATGACGTCATAAAGAGCCAGAACCAATACCTTAACCCCTATATCCTCGAAGAACGCCAACTCAACGTGACGCAGATGGACGTCTTCTCGCGCCTGATGATGGATCGCATCATCTTTCTCGGCACCCCGATCGACGACTACACGGCCAACACGCTGCAAGCACAGCTCCTCTTCCTTGACCAAGCCGACCCGGGCAAAGACATCTCCATCTACATCAACTCGCCGGGCGGATCGGTCTATGCCGGACTGGGCATCTACGACACGATGCAGTTCATCGGCAGCGACGTCGCCACCATCTGCACAGGCATGGCCGCCTCGATGGCTGCCGTCCTGCTCGTAGCCGGACAAGAAGGGAAACGCTCCGCCCTCACCCACAGCCGCGTGATGATCCACCAGCCGATGGGCGGCGCCCAAGGCCAGGCCTCAGACATCGAGATCACCGCCCGGGAAATCCAGAAGCTGAAAAAAGAACTTTACACGATTATCGCCGACCACTCGCACACCGACTTCGAGAAAGTCTGGGCCGATTCCGACCGCGACTATTGGATGACCGCCGAAGAAGCCAAAGCCTACGGCATGATCGACAAAGTCCTCAGCCGGCAAAAGACAGACAACCGCACGACAGGCACTCCCTCAACAACCACAAACGAAGCCGCAAAACCGACAACAGAAGATGAAAACGCCTAAGACCTGCTCTTTCTGCGGACGGAGCGAGAACGAAGTAGGCTTTCTCATCACCGGCTTGAACGGCTGCATCTGTAACGAATGTGCTGAACAGGCCTACCTCATCGTCAAGGAAGCCAAAACGCACGCTGAGGGACAGACCGAGGAAATAGACCTAGACAAACTGCCCAAGCCGAAAGAGATCAAAGCCTACCTCGACCAGTATGTCATCGGCCAGGATGATGCAAAGCGCCATCTCGCCGTGGCCGTCTACAACCATTACAAGCGGTTGAAACAAAAAGACGAGGACGGCACGGTCGAGATTGAAAAGTCGAACATCATCATGGTCGGTTCGACGGGAACGGGGAAGACCCTTTTGGCCCGCACGATAGCCCGACAGCTCGACGTGCCGTTCACCATCGTCGACGCCACCGTATTCACCGAGGCCGGCTACGTGGGCGAGGACGTCGAGAGCATCCTCTCGCGACTGCTCCAAGTGGCAGACTACAACGTGGCCCGTGCCGAACGAGGCATCGTATTCATCGACGAAATCGACAAAATCGCCCGCAAAAGCGACAACCCCTCCATCACGCGCGACGTCAGCGGCGAAGGCGTGCAACAAGGCATGCTCAAACTGCTCGAAGGCTCCATCGTGAACGTCCCGCCAAAGGGCGGGCGCAAACACCCGGACCAAGACTACATCCAGGTGAACACGAAGAACATCCTCTTCATCTGCGGAGGAGCGTTCGACGGCATCGAAAAAAAAATTGCACAACGGCTGAACACCCATGTGGTGGGCTTCGAGTCCATAGAGAACAACCAGAAAATCGACAAGGGCAACCTGATGAAATACATCGAGCCGCAAGACCTCAAATCGTTCGGCTTGATTCCGGAAATCATCGGACGGCTGCCCGTGCTCACCTACCTCAGCCCGCTCGACCGTCCAGCCCTGCGCAACATCCTGACCGAGCCGAAGAACTCCATCATCAAGCAATACGTCAAGCTCTTCGCCATGGACGGCGTCGCACTCACCTTCGCTCCCGAAACGCTCGACTACATTGTCGACAAAGCCGTCGAGTACAAACTCGGAGCCCGAGGGTTGCGGTCTATCGTCGAAAGCATCATGATCGACGCCATGTTCGAAAGCCCGTCCGCACAGCGAAAGGAGTTCACCGTCACACTCGATTACGCCAAACGCCAACTTGAAAAATCAAGACAGCAGACGGAACATGACTGACAGCGACAAAGAAAAAAGAAAGGAAGTTTGAAATTTCTTTCTTTTTTTCTCTGAAATGTCACTCAGAACTCGAAAGTTGTTTATATCTTTGTTTAGCGTATAAAGAACTGGCATACCCGTTACCACCGATGCGCCAGGAAAAAAGGCCGGTCAACCTGCCTGGATTTGGACAAAACCTTTCTGAGTTATGAAAACGACAGTGAATTTGAACGAAGAACTGAAAAAACATTTCGGCTTTGACACGTTCAAAGGCGACCAAGAGGCCATCATCCGCAACCTGATGGAAGGCAACAACACGTTTGTGCTCATGCCAACCGGAGGCGGAAAGTCCCTCTGCTACCAGCTACCCTCGCTCCTGATGGAGGGCACGGCCATCGTCATTTCACCGCTCATCGCACTCATGAAGAACCAAGTCGACGCAGTCAGGCACATGAGCGAAGAGGACGGCATCGCCCACTTCATCAACTCCTCGCTCAACAAATCCGCCATCGACCAAGTGAAAGCCGACATCCTGTCAGGGAAGACCAAACTGCTCTACGTGGCGCCCGAATCGCTCACGAAGCAGGAGAACGTCGACTTCCTGAAAAACATCAAGATTTCGTTCTATGCCATCGACGAGGCACACTGCATCTCCGAATGGGGCCACGACTTCCGCCCGGAATACCGACGGATCCGCCCCATTATCAATGAGATAGGCGACGCCCCCGTAATCGCACTCACGGCTACGGCCACCGACAAGGTCCGCACAGACATCAAGAAAAACCTGGGCATACAAGACGCGAAAGAGTTCAAGAGCTCGTTCAACCGCCCGAACCTGTACTACGAAGTGCGGCCTAAGACAAAAGACATAGACAAAGACATCATCAAATTCATCCGGCAACACAACGGCAGCAGCGGCATCATCTATTGCCTCAGCCGCAAGCGCGTAGAAGAACTCGCCGAAGTGCTCAGGGCCAACAACATCAAAGCCCAGGCTTACCATGCGGGAATGGATTCGGCCACACGCTCACAGACGCAAGACGACTTCCTCATGGAGAAGATCGACGTCATCGTCGCGACCATCGCATTCGGAATGGGCATCGACAAGCCAGACGTCCGGTTCGTCATCCATTATGACATACCCAAAAGCCTCGAAGGCTACTACCAGGAAACCGGACGCGCCGGACGCGACGGCGGCGAAGGCCGCTGCATCGCCTTCTACTCGCACAAAGACCTGCAAAAACTCGAGAAGTTCATGGAAGGGAAGCCCGTGGCCGAGCAAGACATCGGCCGCCAGCTCCTCAAAGAAACAGCGGCATATGCCGAGTCGTCTGTCTGCCGGCGCAAGTTACTGCTCCATTACTTTGGCGAGGAATACCCTCACGACAACTGCGGTAACTGCGATAACTGCCTAACGCCCCAAACAAAAGTGGAAGCAAAAGACCAACTAAGCAACGCGCTCGAAGTCATCCTTGCCTGCAAGGAGAACTTCACCGACGATTACATCCGCGACATACTGCAAGGAAAAAAGACAGAAGAAGTCACCGCCCACAAGCACGACCGGCTCGAACTCTTCGGCTGCGGCGAAGAGGAGAGCGAACAACTCTGGAACGCCGTGCTGCGCCAAGCCGTCATAGCCGGCTACCTGCGCAAGGACGTGGAGAACTACGGCGTCCTGAAAGTGACCGAAAAAGGCCATAAGTTCCTTGAAAGTCCCACAAGTTTCCAGATCGTGGAAGACCGAGACTTTGACGACACAGAGAACGAAGTCCCCATGCAGAGCGGAGGCGCCTGCGCCGTCGACCCCGTCCTCTACCAAATGCTCAAAGACCTGCGCAAACGCATGTCCAAGGACCTCGACGTGCCGCCCTACGTCATCTTCCAGGATCCCTCGCTCGAAGCCATGGCCACCATCTATCCCGAGACGCTCGAAGAACTCCAAAACATCCCCGGAGTCGGCGCCGGGAAAGCCAAACGCTACGGCAAACAATTCTGCGAACTCATCAAGCGCCACTGTGAGGAAAACGAAATCGAGCGTCCCGAAGACCTGCGCATCCGCACCGTCGCCAACAAGTCGAAACTCAAAGTCAGCATCATCCAGAGCATCGACCGCAAAGTCGCCCTCGACGACATCGCCGTAGCCAAGGGCATCGAGTTCGACGAACTGCTCGACGAGATCGAAGCCATCGTCTACTCCGGCACGAAGATCAACATCGACTATTTCATCAACGACGTCATGGACGAGGACCACGTCAGCGACATTTATCTCTACTTCAAGGAGTCGGACACCGACAACCTCGACGACGCCCTCGACGAGCTCGGCGACGACTACACGGAAGAAGAAATCCGCCTCGTGCGCATCAAGTTCATCTCCGAAATGGCCAACTGACGCCACCCCATCCCCGTCCGGAGGCCCCAACGCACTGACAGGGGGAACAATCAAAGCGACAGAAAAAACGGTCGCAGTGACAGGATTTTCTATCACTGCGACCGTTTTCCATAGGCCGGCATTCGAAACCTCTACGGTAAAGAAATGTAAAATTCGCCCGCCTTCACGCCTAAGCCCTGTTAAGCCAGTTTTCCTCACTGTTAAAAGAAAGGAACTCGAGACTACTTTTTGCCCGTTTTTAGTGCCCGACAAGCCAAACGGGCATTATTTTTGCACTCACGAAAACAAACGTTCAACATCTAAACGATATGAAAAGAAAGACATTAGGCATCCTGGCCCTGGCCCTCAGCCTGGCCTACCTGCCCGCCCCGGCGGCAACCCCAGTAACCGCCCAGCCGGTCGACCTGACCTACGCAGCCGAGAAAACGGTGAACTCCGTCGTCTACATCAAAGCCACCATCAACAGCCGGACACAGACGGTGGAATACTACAACCCGTTCGAAGACTTCTTCGGCGACTTCTTCGGGCGCGGCGACCAAGGCCGCAGCCAACGCCAGATCCAGACGCCCAAACGCCAGGGAGCCGGCTCAGGCGTCATCATCTCGGCCGACGGTTACATCGTCACGAACAACCACGTTGTCGACGGAGCCGACGAACTCATGGTGAAGCTCAACGACAACCGCGAATTCCGCGCCCGCATCATCGGGCAAGACAAGGACACCGACCTCGCGCTCATCAAAATAGAAGGTGAAGGCCTCCCCGCCATCACCATCGGTAACAGTGACGACCTCAAACTCGGCGAATGGGTGCTCGCCGTGGGCAACCCGTTCAACCTCACGTCCACAGTGACAGCAGGCATCGTGAGCGCCAAGGCCCGCACCCTCGGTGCCAACAGCCTCGAATCGTTCATCCAGACCGACGCGGCCATCAACCCGGGCAACTCGGGTGGAGCCCTCGTCAATGTCCACGGCGAACTTGTCGGAATCAACGCCATGCTCTACTCGCAGACCGGCTCCTTCTCGGGCTACGGGTTCGCCATCCCGACCACCATCATGCAGCGCGTCGTCAACGACATCAAGCAGTTCGGCTCCGTGCAGCGCGCCCTGCTCGGCGTCACCGGTTCAGACGTGTCGACCTACATAGACATGAAAAAAGACAAAGAGGGCAAAGACATCGACCTCGGCACAGTCAAGGGCGTCTATGTGGCCGAAGTGAGCGGCGACGGCGCTGCCGCGGACGCCGGCCTGCAAGAAGGCGACGTCATCACCGCCATCAACGGCGAAGAAATCGACAAGATGGCCGAACTGCAAGAAGTGCTCATGCGCTTCCGGCCCGGCGACGAAATCACCGTCACCTACATCCGCGACAAGAAAAAGAAGACCTCGAAAGTCACCCTGCGCAATGCACAAGGCACCACGACAGCCGTGGACAACGTCGATGTCGCCTCGATGGGCGCCGCACTCCGCCCGCTGACTGTCGAAGAGAAACGCGAACTCAACCTCAGCTACGGCCTCGTCGTCAGCGCCGTGCGCGACGGCAAGATGAAAGACGCCGGCATCACGAAAGGCATCATCATCCTGCAAATCAACGACAAGCAAATGCGGACACGCGAGGACTTCGAAGCCGCCGTCAAGGCCGCCAACATGACCACCGACCGCATCCTCTGGATCAGGGCGAAAACCATGAGCGGCCTGCCCAAGAGCTTCACCGTCGAACTCGGAGACCCCAAAGACAGCAAGGCCGACAAGAAATAAGCCCCTTCCCGCACAGCGGAAAGGCCTATGCGCCAAGCGCCTCCGGACACAGTTGCCCCAAAGCACATCCGGGGGCGCTTTTTCATGTTCCCGCGCACGGCCGGAAGCCGTCGGAGCAAAAAAATCGCAATCCCAGTGCGCACGAACGGAGAAAAAGCATTATTTTTGGCGACGTACAGAAAAACACCCGCTATGCGCCAAATAAAGATCGTCCCGAGCATCACAAACAGGGAAAGCGCGTCCATCGAGAAATACCTGACCGACATCAACAAGGAAGAACGCATCGACAGCGAAGAGGAGGCGCGGCTGGCCCAACGTATCCGCGAAGGCGACCAGGCTGCACTCGAAAAACTGACGAAAGCCAACCTGCGTTTCGTCGTTTCGGTCGCCAAACAATACCAAGGCCAGGGGCTCTCGCTCAATGACCTCATCAACGAAGGCAACGTCGGCCTCATCACGGCCGCACAGAAGTTCGACGAGACACGCGGCTTCAAGTTCATATCCTATGCCGTCTGGTGGATACGCCAGGCCATCCTGCAAGCCCTGGCCGAGGACGGGCGCCTTGTCCGGCTGCCGTTGAGCCGCATCATCACCCTGTCTCAAATCAACACCTTCCTGCAAGAGTTCATGCAGAAGCACGAACGCCGCCCGACGCTCGAAGAAATAGCCGAAGGCATCGGGCAACCGCCCGAACGCATCACCGACACCATGGCTTCGGCCAGCAAGCACCTCTCGGTCGACGCCCCTTTGGCCGACGAGGAAAGCACCATGATCGACCTCATGGCCTCAAACGGCCCGTCGTCCGACGTGCAACTCATCGGCGAGTCGCTTGCCAGCGAAGTCGAACACATCCTTGCCACCCTCCCCGAGCGTGAGAGCACCATCCTCCACCTCTACTTCGGCATCGGATGCCGCGAAACAGAACTCAGCGAAATAGCCCACAAGCTCGGACTAAGCCGCGAACGCACACGCCAACTGAAAGACAAAGCCCTCAGACAACTGAAACACCGGAAAGACGAAATCCTGCGGACTTACCTCACCTGAACAGGATTCACGGAGAAAAGCGCCGAGAAAATCCGGAGGGCGCACGGCCGTCTCGGCAGAATTCGT
This sequence comes from Candidatus Caccomonas pullistercoris, assembly GCA_018714085.1. Lineage (GTDB taxonomy): Bacteria > Bacteroidota > Bacteroidia > Bacteroidales > Bacteroidaceae > Alloprevotella > Alloprevotella pullistercoris. The sequence goes on along the minus strand of DVNY01000114.1, from coordinate 16,111 downwards.
TACCTTTGCGACGATATGGAACGAAAACTCACCCAAAGGCTGCTCATGTTTGCAGCAGCACTCATGTTCTGCCTCCCTGCGGCAGCCGAGAAGCAAAAAGACATCTACATGTTCGGCGTAGCCACGAACTTCAAGGACTCTGTGGCCTACATCACCACCATACAGCGCGTCGACAGCGCCATCCTGAGGCGCGGGTCGGGCATGCTGGCAGGACGATCGCTTTACAGCACACAGCTGAAACGCTACGCTGAGAACCAGTTCGGGAAGTTCCACGAAGTGCCCGCCATCTTCTTCGACACCAACCAGAGCAAGTTGGAAAAGAAATACCACAAGGTTGTGAAAAACATCAAGGGCACCGGGGCGCTCTTCCTCCGCGAACTGACGGACAGCGACTTCCGCTTCACTCCCGTCTCGCGCGAGAAGATCATCGAACAGGGACACGTCATCGCTGCCCCGGCGGCCACGGACGTCCCCATCCGCTGACAGCGAAGCCCCACGTCCCCCCCGTTTCATTGTCCAGACGCTCTGTCCCACAACCATGCACGACCTTTTTTACCGCGTAGCCACCCACACGTTCAGGCTCACCCTGAATCATGATCCGGAACTGGACGCGCAACTCGCCAGTTACGCCCCGTTCGCCACAAAGCCCCAGACGGGCACGCCGCTCTTCACCCTGACCGAAGACGCCGGGCTCACCCCAGACACCGAGGGCTTCGACGAGATAGGGCAGTTTGACTGCGGGGGAGCCAACCATGGCGTCTACCACAACGGCGACTACTACCGTTTCCACATCAGCGACCCCCGGAAAGAACTGGCCGGCGTGTTGGAATGCCCACGCGACTTCACCTCAGGCCGGGTCCGCCTCTACGGCAAAGCGACGCAGCGCTTCTTTGCTCTCAACAATGCGCTGATGATCCTCTTCGCTTTCGCAGCCGCCCCGCACGCCACACTGCTCGTCCACGCCGCCGTGGTGCGTCAGGCCGGGAGGGGATACCTCTTCTTAGGCCGGAGCGGCACGGGGAAGAGCACCCATGCCCGCCTTTGGCTCCGCCACATCGCCGGTTCCGAACTCCTCAACGACGACAATCCGGTCCTTGTCCTCGCGGACGGGACAGCCACCGTCTATGGCTCGCCTTGGAGCGGGAAAACACCATGTTACCGCAACGAGAGCGCGCCGGCTGGCGCCATCATCCGCCTCGAACAAGCCCCGCAAAACCTCATCCGAAGCGAACGCCCTGTCGCGGCTTTCGCCTCGTTGCTGTCGTCGTGCTCCACCATGATTTGGGACAAAGCCACGTACGACGCCATTTGCGAAACCGTCAGCGGCATGGCACGCGTTGTCCCCTCCTACCGGCTGCAATGCCTGCCCGACGCCGAAGCGGCCCAACTCTGTCACCAGACCGTAGCATGCCCCAGTTGATCAGCCTGCCGAACGAAGTGCTCCTTGCCGAAGTGAGCCAGCTCATCCGCGAGGGGTTTTCTGTCACCTTGACCGTGCGCGGTTTCAGCATGCGCCCCTTTCTCGAAGACCGGAGGGACAAAGCCGTCATCGGCCCCTGCGACACCCTGCGCCTGGGCGACGTCGTCCTGGCCGAAATCAGCCCCGGCCACTACGTGCTCCACCGCATCGTCGGGCTCGACGGCGACACCGTCACCCTCATGGGCGACGGCAACCTCATCGGCCGGGAAACCTGCACGCGCAGCCAAGTCAGAGGGCGCGCCACAGCCTTCTACCGCAAAGGGAGCGAACGCCCCGTCAGCACCGACGGCCGCCTGTGGAAAACCTATTCCGCCCTGTGGACGCACCTCCTGCCCGTGAGGCGCTACCTCTTGGCGTTCTATCGCCTTGTCTGGTTGAAAATCCATCCGTCATCCCTAAACCGTCATACCCATGAAACTCAAAAAAGGATTTGAACTCCGAGACGTCTGCGGCGAAAAAGTGATCGTCGCACAAGGTTTGGAGCACATAGATTTCAGCAAAATCGTCAGTCTGAACGAATCGGCTGCCCTCTTGTGGGAAAAACTGCAAGGAAAAGAGTTCGACGCCTCAACGGCCGCCGCCCTGCTTATCGAAGAATACGACGTGGATTCCGCAACCGCGCAGGCTGATGCCAGCCGGCTGCTCGACCATTGGAAGAAGATTGGCGTCGTCGAGGAATAGCCCTCACCCCCGGTTCGCCTCAGAGCCTGACGGACTTGCAAAACAGTCGCCCTGACCGTCGTTACGGTCAGGGCGACTGTTTTTTCTGTCACTGCGATTGTTTTTCCGGGTCGGCTGACAATGTGGAGCCCGTCCCTTGGCTGACGCCGTGCGTCGTAATCCGTTTTTCGCCGCACGGCTGCGCGCGGTTCAGGCGGCACCGTGCCCAACGGCGATCTGGCTGGCCGCCTGCCTTTCCTTCTTGCGGATAATGTAAGAAAGGGCGATGTGCAACACGGCATAAGAAACCACATCCGCCAGCAGCACGATGTTGGCGTCCACCACCGCCAGCAGGGAAAGGTTCAGCAAGATATAAAACGCCTCGACGGCAATGACGACCACCATCGTCGTCCGCCCCGACAGGCCGATGGCCATCAGCTTGTGATGGATGTGCTGCTTGTCGGGCAGGAAAGGATTACGCCGGTGGCGGATGCGCCAGCAGAACACACGAACCACGTCGAAACACGGGACAAGCAGCAGGGTCATGGCCACCATCAGCGGGCACGAGAACCACCCGTCGGTGCCAGGCCGCGCCATGGCCAGACGCATGGCCAGCAGGCTCAGGAGCAGGCCGACGGTCTGGGCTCCGGTGTCGCCCATGAAAATCTTGCGTTGCTTCTCGACCTTTCCGAAAACGTTGAACACCCAAAACGGAATCAGCATGCCCAGCGACACGAGCGCGAGCGACGCAAAGAAGACATCGCGGCGGTAGGCAAAGAACACGAAAAAGAAGAAGAATGCCAACATGCTCACCCCTGATGCCAACCCGTCGACACCGTCGATCATGTTGATCGCGTTGATGACGAAAACGATGAGCACCATTGACAGCAGCGCACCGACAAGCGGCAGGATCCGATGGAGGAAGAATATCCCCTGGAAGTCGTGCAGGTAAGTGCCGGACCAGACCACGAGCATCGAGACGAAGAACATGACGGCAAACTTAGGCTTATAGCCCACACCGACCAGGTCGTCGGCAATGCCTTCAAGATAGAGAATGACGAGAGAACAAAGATACAGCGCCACGAGCGGTGCGTAGGAAAGGAGCGACACTCCCTCGATCGGCCCGCTGACCACGTGCACGCCGGCCATCAGGCAGAAAGTGATGATGATCGTAGGTGTGAACGCCACGCCGCCCAAGCGGGGAACGCTGCCCACGTGCACCTTTCGGCTGTCGACTACGTCAAAAAGTTTTTTCTTGTACGAAATGACAATGATCTTAGGGATGATGTACGACGTCAGCGCCATACTCATCACGAAAGCCAACACATATATTACATTCCAAGTCATAATCATGCTGAATTGACAAGCGGCCTGCTCCGGAGGCCTTCTCGCATTTTCTGCGACTACGCTCCAAAATTAGGAAATAGTTTCCAAACAAACGTGAAATGCCAACCGTTTGTTTAGCCGACAGTTGATATTTCCTGCAAAAGTCGCTCGAACATGGGGATGTCGATGCGCTGTCTTCCCACCTGCAACAAGCCTTTTTCTTCAAGCTTCCGCAGCATCTTCGACACGGTCAGCCGTGTCACGCACAACTCATCGGCCAGACGGACCATATTGATGTGCAGCGCCTTGTGCCCGGCGGGCCGCGCACTGCGGTCGGCCACAAACTGGGCGAAGCGTCCCTCTATGCGCTCAGGCTGCGACTTCCACAGCCGGCGGCGGCTGTATTGTGCCTGGGAGCTGACGAGGTTCAGGAAGTTGATGCGGAAAATGTCGAAACGCGCAAGGATTTCCGTCACGGCATGCTTGTCGATTTCGAGCAGGTGCACGTCGCCCACCGCACGCACTGTCGAGGCATAACGGGTGCGCAACCCGAAGAGGTTCTCAGGCTGAACGACGGCCGGCCCGCTCCCCCATTCCATCAGGCTGAACGCCCGGTCGTCGCTGACGTGCTCCGTGCAGAAACTGCCGTTCAACACAAAAACGAGGCTACGGCACAACTCGTCCTCACAGACAATGACAGACGTGTTCTTCACCTTGTGGAAAGCGAGTTTCACGTTGCCCGCTATTTCCATGAACTCTCCTCGTCCGATTCCCTGGAACAAAGGAACTTCGAGAAGTCTATCGAAAAAAGTTTGCGGCTTTTCCATAGTTCGCTCAACGGGATATGTATTTTTCAAGACCGGGTGTGTGCCACGTGACCACCTTCCCGTCGTGCCTTTCATAAATGAAATAGGCTTCGAGCTCGGGATGCGAACGCAACAAGGCCTTGGCGCGCTCCACGCCCATCACCATGAAGGCGGTGGCATAGGCGTCGGCGGTGGCGCAGTCCGGCGCCAGGACCGAAGCGGAAAGCAGGGAATGCTCGACAGGCTGCCCCGTGTGCGGGTCGATGGTATGGGCATATTTCCGCCCGTTGCGGTAGTAGAAACGGCGGTAGTTCCCGCTCGTGGCCAAAGCCCGGTCCGTCACTTCGAGGATGACTTGGGGCGACGCGGCCCCCCCCGCGGAAAGCGTGTCGTCGACCGGACGGCTCACACCGATGAGCCAGTCCTTCCGCCCGGGGTTGTGCCCGCGCACAACGACCTCTCCGCCAATCTCAATCATGTAGTTGCGGATGCCGAGCCGGTCGAAAAGGCGAGCCACCGCGTCGACGCCGTAACCTTTCGCTACTGCGCTGCAATCCAACATGACGCGCGGATCAGCTTTCACCACTGCCCGGCCTTCGAGGCGCACCTTTTCATGCCCCACAAAAGCCCGCAGGCTGTCGAGCAAAGCCGGGGTGATGCTGTCGGCATGCTCGAACCCGAATCCCCACGCCTGGACAAGCGGGGCCACCGTAATATCGAACGCGCCGGAAGTCTGTGCCGAGATTTCCTGTGACAAGCGGAAGACCTGCGCAAACATCGTGTCGACTTCGACAGGTTCGTTGCGGTTGACACGGGAGATAATGCTCGTTTCATTGAACATGGACAACGAACTGTCCACTCGCCGCAGTTCTGCCTCAATGTCGGCCTGCAAGTCGCGTGTGTAGTCGTACTTGATGTGGTAAACCGTACCAAAGACCGTTCCTTCGTTGTCGTGGAAAGCGGTCGAACTGCTTTGGCGCAAGGCGTAGACCGTGCCGACGATGAGCAGCAGCAGGAAGATCCACTGCCATGCCCTGATGCGTTTTTGTGGAGCTGGTGACGTCATGTGGTCAGGTGTTCCAGTAAAACTTTCAAGCCTATGAGAATCAGGATGATGCCGCCAACCTGTTCCGCAGGCCAGTTGAAGCGCCGCCCGAGACGGACACCGATGAACTTTCCGGCGACGGTCATCACCGCCGAGACAGCACCGATGATGACTGTCGGCAGAAGCACCGATTGCAAGACGGCAAACCCCATACACGTGAACGAGAAGCCGACGGCCAAGGCGTCGATGCTTGTGGCCACGGCCAGCGTCAGCAGGGTCGGAAGCCGCGAGGGATTGAAACGGTGGCAACCGTCGGAAGAGTGGAAGCCCTCCCAAATCATTTTGCCGCCCAAGAAAGCCAGCAGGATAAAGGCGAACCAATGATCGACCGAAGAGATATAATCGAGGAACGAAGCGGCAAGCGACCATCCCAGCAGGGTCATGCCGCCTTGGAAACCGCCGAACAGCAGAGCCATGGCGACGACCTGACGGCCCAGCCTTTTCTGAATGATGCCACACGTGATGCTCACGGTGAAACAATCCATGGCCAAGGCCAAAGCCAAGAGGAACAATCCGAGCGTACCGATCATATGTCGAAAATCAAGTTGAACGTTCCCCCCCAAGCGCTTCCGTCATTCTTGCCGTAACCGGGGATGTACCACGCTTGGCCGGCAGGGGTGGCTTTCTGGCTGAACCGCTTGCGGTAGCGGAACGACCAGCCGAGGTGGAATATCTTCCAGATTTTTGCTTCAAGCCCGAAGACGACTTCGCCCCACTGCGCACGGCTGTTGAGCCCTTTGAAATCGTAGGGAAGACTGCCTCCCCAGACAGGGTCGCTCATGGCGGGGCCTTCAAGGTCGTAGTTGAACGTGGTGAAAGCATACCTCAGCCCGACGAAGATACGATTGCCCGACAACTTGTCGTTGGCCACGTTGTAGTCGCAGCCGATGCGGAAATACGGAGCGTTCGTCTTGAAGTGCTGGCGGGTCACGTCGTCAGTCTTGTCACTGAGCCCCCAGCCCATCTCGAACGTCGGGAAATAACGCTCCTTGAAGTTGAGCCGCGCGGCTGCCTCGAACTGGCCATAGGAGGTGGCAAGAGCCATGACAAGTCCGGCGAGATCGCCCGAAAGCGAAGCACCCGCAAAGAGGGGCACACTCTTCTGGCGCTGCGCCTCGGCAGCCTCGTCGCGCGAAGCATACTGCACACCGCGCACCCGCTCGGACGGCGGTGCCGAAACGCTGTCGGCCGGCGTCTGGGCAGCAGCCGGGAGGGCCGCAAGCAGGCTAACGAGTACGAATATACACTTTAAGGTTTTCTTGCGCATCGTAGTTGATGTTAGGCGAAGCCACCACGACGCTGTCGACCGTCATGGGGAGGGCCGAAGGGTCGTGCGAAGTCCAGCGCACCGACGTGATGGCATGGAACACGGCGGGCGGGCAATCTATGTTTTCGAAATGGACTTGGTTCGTATGGCCGAAAATGAGCGTGTCGGTGGCCACACGGCCTGCGGCGTCAGCCATGCGCAGCAAAAGCGTGTCGGCCTCGCGGGTATAGCTCACCGGTATGTCGGCCGACGTGATGGCGATCCCGCGGTTAAAGAGCACCGAGTCGGTCCCTGCGGCCAGGATGCTGAGCGTGTCGGGCAGTTGTACCTGTGCGCCGTCTGCGCCATAGAAACCGACGCGGAGCGCCACGATGTTCTGAAGCGGGCAGTCGATCTCGGAACAGGCTGTCAGCGCGAGCGACAACGTCGCGGCCAAAAGGCTCTTTGTCCACTTCACGGTCAGATTTCTTTTTCGATTTTGTAGTTATTGCGTTCCTGGGCGTTGCGGCTGATGAGCTCGCCAAGGAAGCCCGCCACGAAAAGTTGCGTGCCGAGAATCATCATCGTCAGGGCGATGTAGAAATAGGGCGAGTTAGCCACGAGGGGAGCAGGGACGCCGTTGCATATCGCAACGAGCTTGATGCTGCCCACGACGACAACGGCGATGAAGCCGAGGAAGAACATCACGCTGCCGAGGAAGCCGAACACGTGCATCGGTTTCAGGCCAAAGCTGTTGAGGAACCAGAGACTCAGCAGGTCGAGGTAGCCGTTCACAAAGCGGTTCAGGCCTCCGAACTTGGTGTGGCCGAACTTGCGGGCCTGGTGATGGACCACTTTCTCGCCGATTTTCGCGAACCCGGCGTTCTTGGCGAGGTACGGGATGTAGCGGTGCATCTCGCCGTAGACTTCGATGTTCTTCACCACTTCCTTGCGATAGGCTTTCAGTCCGCAGTTGAAGTCGTGCAGGTTCTTGATTCCGCTCACGCGGCGGGCAGTGGCGTTGAACAGTTTGGTGGGCAGGGTTTTCGACAGGGGGTCGTAGCGTTTTTTCTTATATCCCGAAACAAGGTCGTAGCCCTCGTCGGTGATCATGTGGTAGAGGGCGGGGATTTCGTCGGGCGAGTCCTGCAAGTCGGCGTCCATCGTGATAACGACGTCGCCCTGCGCGGCACGGAAGCCGCAGAAGAGGGCGGGCGACTTGCCGTAGTTCCTGCGGAACTTGATGCCGTGGACGTTCGGGTCGCGGCGGCTCAGCCCTTCGATGACTTCCCACGAACCGTCGGTCGAACCGTCGTTGACAAAGATGATTTCGTACGAAAATCCGTTCGCTTTCATCACACGCTCGATCCAGTCATACAGTTCGGGCAGGCTCTCCGCCTCATTATACAGGGGCACGACTATTGAAATATCCATATCTGTCAGTCTTTGTTAGATTTAGTCACATGAAGATAGCGCACGACGAGCGCTGTGGGCAGAGCCAGGATGAACCCCACCGTCACGTTGGTCGTGATGGCATTGGCGGCAAAGACGGAAGGCGGCGTGGCCGCCATGGTCTGCACCAGGCTGTCGAGGCTCTCGCCACCCGTCATGCGGTTGAGTTCGGCCTGCATGGCGGGCGCCGAAAGCTGCGCCACCACTTCGGGACGGTGCAGGTAGTCCAGGTAGGCGCCGAAGAACGCGCCGCCGTCGAGGAAGGCGAAATACACGTATATCGCCACAGCCAACCAGATCGAGGCATAAAGATAGAGCAGCACGCCATGCACATAGAGCTGGCCCAGTGTGTAGGGCTCGCCGGCTGCCGTCTGCTTAAAACGGTATGACTGGATGCCGCCCACGAACGGGGCTGTAAAGAAAAAGAAAAAGGCGAAGAACGTCATCAGGGGATAAGAAAAACAGCTTATGGCCGTGGCAAAACCGACGACCCACCACAAGCCGAAAAACAGGCCCTGTTTCATGGCGTTGGCATTCGCCAGACGGAAAAAATTTCTCTCCATTCAGATTTTTGCGCTTTATTCGCCGTCAAAAGTACTACTTTTTTTTCATTTCTCCCCATGCCGGATGCAATTCCCTTCCGCCTGTCTGGAAAAACGCCCGCAGTGGCGCAGGCGGCGGGCAGGCCGCCCGTCCCGGCAGGTCGGCGACCCGTCGTTCCGGACAGCCGTCCAGAAAATTCTGTCAGCCGTCACACCGTTCCTGTCAGCCGTCACGTCCGCGCGGCCACTGCGGCCGTCCCTCACGTCATAGGGGGTAGCCTTCGTCGTGGAGTTTCAGGATGAGCTCTCCGAAGAGGGTGTTGGCCCAGGCGAACCAGGCGCGCGTGAACTTGGCGTCATTGTCCTTATGGAATGACTCGTGGATGAAGCCCGTCCCGCCAGTTGTCTTTTTGAGCTGGTCGAGGCAGTCGGCCACCTCGGCGGTGTCGGTGGCCGTCATGGCACGCATGATGATGCTCATGGGCCAGACGTAATCGTAGCCGACATGCGGGCCGCCGATGCCCTCTCCCGCGCTGCCCCGGAAGAAGTAGGGGTTGTCCTCGCTCCACACCAGGCGGCGCGTGTTCTGATAGACGGGATCGCTGACGGGGACATCGCTGATGTAGGGAAGGGCCAGGAGCGACGGGACGTTGGCATCGTCCATCAGGATGGCTCCGCCGAAACCGTCGACCTCGTAGGCATAGACGCGGCCGTACTTCGGATGTTCGACGGTGGCGTAACGGTCGAGCGCGGCCTGCACTTCGGCCGCCAGCGCGCGGCACTCCCGAGCCAGGTCAGCACGCCGGTTCACGGCGTCGAGCAGTTCGGCAGTCTGTCGCAAGCTGCTGACGGCCATGAAGTTGGCCGGGACGAGATAGGGGAGCAGGCAGCAGTCGTCAGACGGCCGGAAGCCCGAAGCTATCAGCCCGACGGGCGCGGCGGGATGGCCGTAACCGTAGTTCGACATGGTGTCGTGCATGGCGTGCGTCGTCCGCTGGAAGTTGTACGTCGTTTTCGGCCCCGCCTTGCGCTGCTGCTCGCGCATCGTGCGGAGCACCGCCTCGACCGCGCTGAGCCAGAGGTCGTCGAACACGGCCGTTTCGCCCGTCGCCTTCCAATAGCCGTAGGCCAGGCGCAGCGGATAGCAAAGGCAGTCGAGCTCATACTTCCGCTCGAACACGCCGGGCTTCATCTCAGTGTAGTCCTTGGCCCACGGCGTGGCCGTCGAGGCGGTGTCGGCAAGGAAGGCGTTGGCGTAAGGGTCGAGCACGAGGCTGCGGAACTGCCTGCGGAGCACACCGCCGATGAGGTGGCGCAGGCTGTCGTCCTCGGCGGCAAAACGCAAGTAGGGCCAGACCTGCGCCCCGGAGTCGCGGAGCCACATGGCGGTGATGTCGCCCGTGACGACGAAGGTGTCGTCGTCGCCGTCGGCGGTGCGGCCGGGATGGACGGTGGTGTCGAGCGTGTTGGGAAGGCACTGGACGAACATGCGGCGCAGCATCGGGTCGGCGATGTCGGCCGACACGCGTTCGATGCAGCGCTCCACCGCCTCCGAACGGAACAACCTGTCGGCCACGGCGGGGCGGCTGTCGGGGATGGCGTCGCCGGGAACGGCGGGAACTGGCGCAGGCATACTGGGCGCGGCGGCCGCGCTTCTGACAGCAGGAGCGCCGGCAGCCAAAGTCAGGAAGAGATAAAATGCTTTCATAGGTGGGGATGTTTCTGGCAAAGTAACGAATTTTTGTCCGACAGGCCAAGAGCCGCACCACAAAAGCGCGGGAAAAAACGGGATTTTCCCTAACTTTGCACACCAAACCATTGAACATCCCGACTATGGACAAGAAAATCACGACCGTCGTCTTCGACCTCGACGGCACCCTGCTCGACACGCTGCAAGACCTGGCCGACAGCGTCAACCACGCCCTGCGCACCCACGGGCTCCCCTTGCGCAGCACGGCCGAGGTGCGCCAGATGCTGGGCAACGGCATCCGTTTCCTCATGGAGCACGCCGTGCCGGCCGACCTGCCCCCCGAGCGCTTCGAACCGGTGTTCGACACGTTCCGCACCTACTACGTCGACCACTGCCTCGACAAGACACGCCCCTACGAGGGCATCCTGCCCATGCTCGACGACCTCCGGCGCCACGGCTTGCGCATGGCCATCGTCTCGAACAAGCTCGACGCCGCCGTACAGGAGCTGAACGAGCGCTTTTTCGCCGGATACGTCGACTCGGCCGTCGGCGAGAGCGAAACCGTACGGCGCAAGCCGAACCCCGACGGCGTGCTCGAAGCCATCCGCCGCCTTGGCAGCACTCCCGAAGCGTCGGTCTACGTGGGCGACTCGGAAGTAGACTTTGCCACAGCCCGGAACGCCGGCGTGCCCTGCATCACCGTGCTCTGGGGATTCCGCGACGAGGATTTTCTCCGCAGCGTCGGCGCCGACACCTTTGCCCGCCGTCCGGCCGACGTGGTCAGCCTGCTCACCGGCGAGTGAGGCTGGCCGCCCGCGGTTACGCGCAAATCAACCCACGACACAAGCAGCGCCGTGCGGAGCAAGGTTCGCATCGTTCCGCACGGCGCTATTGAAATCAGAAGGCCCGGCAAGAGAGCCGCTCCCCCTTACGGTTCAGCGGGATAGCCGACCGGGTGGTTCAGCACGGGCAGTTGCGCCTCGCTCAGCCCGAGGGCTTCACACAGGGCGGCGGTGTCCATCGTGGCGCGGGGCACAGTCGAAAGCCCGGCCGCCGCGCAGAAAAGCGACACGTTCTGCGAGACGATGCCCACGTCGGCCGCGCCCATCAAGCGAGTACGCTCGGACGAAGCATCGCCGAGCTTGGAAAGGTCGGCCACGAGAATCAGGCACACCGGAGCCGTCGCCGCAAAGTCCTGTCCGGCAGCCACGGCCGGCCGAAGGTCACGGTCGGTCACGAGAACAAGGCGCTGGCCGGCGGCGTCATAGCGATAGGCCCCCTCCGCGGTGGCCACATAAATGTCGACCTCCTGACGGTTCATGGCCGAAGGGGCCGTGCGTTTGCCCTCGGCGGGGCGGTTGATGCCGTTGGCCGCCCAAAGCAAGTCGGACAGGTCGGCAGGTTTGAGCGCGCCGGGTGCAAACGTGCGGTCGGAGTGACGGGAAGAGAGGGCCTGCATCAGCGTCGCAGGGCGCGCCATGTCGGGGGCGGTCAGAGCTATGACCTTGTCTTGTGCGGCTACCGTAGCCGTCATGGCCAGGCCGAGGCCGAGGGTAAGAATACGTTTCATCGTGCGTAGGGTTATGAATGAAATTCGACATGCGGTATCCCGCCAGCCGCCAGCGCATATATATAATATATGTGTACCTCACGCGAACGGCGGAACTACCGAGCGTAAAATTAAGCCAAAACATCGGATTGCGCAGCACACGGACTGACATTTCTCCGTCTCTTTAAGAAAATTAAGCACCGCCACCTCTGCCGCCCCTCACCCGAGGCGGGGGAACAAAAAGGGAAGTCCGCCTAATCTCACGACCCGGCGGACCTCCAAGGGACTGTGACGCTCACGTCACATTACCATGAAAACAAAAAACTTTACTCAACAGGATGTGAAAACGCCCGGAGATGCGTTTTCACCCCTTTCTGGGGACAAAGATACGACATTCCGGTGAAAATTGGTTGGCTTTGGATTAAAAAAATGTTACGTGCAACAAAAAAAGCCGTCGTACCTCACGGCAGGACAGCTTTACCCGGACTTTCAGTGGGTCAGCCCGGAATCTGTTTGAAACAAAGGTGATTTTCCCTCACTTGGGAAAATTGCGCCCTGGCTGCGCCAGGGCTGGGGGTTGTAATAAAAAGCTATTTCAGAATACTTGCCGCCTCACGGCGTGGGGCTTCTTCAACATAGCGCGGCAAAGGTACGTAAAATAATCGGCGTTTTCAACCGCTTGGCTACTTTTTATACAAAGTTTACGATTTTGTCTATTTTTACGCGCCCAGCGTCGATGAAAACCGCCGCTTCGTCGACGCGGGCACCTGCTGCGTCGGGCCTGACGGACGCAGCCACCGCGTTTTACGGAAGCAGTGACGGGAAAAACAGAAGCAGCGACAGATAAAACTGAAGCTGTGACTGTTTTTACGGGTCGGCTGAGCGTTTGTCCGGTCAGGAGGGGGAAAAGAAAAGCCGCAATCCGTTCGTATGTTTGCCAGCCTTTGCGTATCTTTGCTCTGCGAAGATAGGATGCGGCTCGGCAGAGTCAAGAAGAAAGCATGCTTCCCCTTGCCTTTGCTCTCGCCTTTCACTACCTTTGCTCTGCGAAGAAAAAACGACAAACAAGTACAGAAAAACAACATGGATATCGTTGAAAGATTTTTGAAGTACACCTCGTATGACACACAGAGCAACGAGGAAAGCGGTGTGACGCCGAGCACGCCCGGCCAGATGGTCTTTGCCCGCTACCTCAAACGCGAGCTCGAAGAGATCGGCCTCGACGACGTCGAACTCACGGACGAGGGCTACCTCTACGCCACCCTGCCGGCCAACACAGACAAGCGAATCCCCACCATCGGCTTCATCGCCCACATGGACACAAGCCCCGACTGCTCGGGAGCCGACGTGGCCCCGCGCATCGTCCGTGCCTATGACGGCGGGGACATCACCCTCGACGCCGCCGAGGGCATCACGCTCTCGCCCGCGAAGTTCCCCGAACTCCGCGCGCATAAGGGCGAGGACCTCATCGTCACCAACGGGCACACCCTGCTCGGTGCCGACGACAAGGCCGGCATTGCCGAGATTGTCCAAGCCATGGTCTACCTCATCGAGCACCCCGAAATCGAGCACGGCACCATCCGCGTGGGCTTCAATCCCGACGAAGAAATCGGCCTCGGCGCCCACAAGTTCGACGTCGAGGGCTTCGGCTGCGAGTGGGCCTACACCATGGACGGCGGAGAGGTAGGCGAGCTCGAGTTCGAGAACTTCAATGCCGCCGCAGCCCGCTTCGACATCACCGGCGTCAGCGTCCATCCGGGCTATGCCAAAGACAAGATGATCAACGCCGCCCGCGTGGCCGCCGAGCTCGTCGCCGCGATGCCCGCCGACCAAACCCCGGAAACCACCGAGGGCTACGAGGGCTTCTTCCACCTGACCGGCATCGAGGGAGGCGTCGAACGCGCCCGCGTCAGCTTCATCGTGCGCGACCACGACCGGACCTCGTTCGAGCGGCGCAAGCAGTTCCTCACCCACCTGGCCGACGAGCTCAACGCCCGCTACGGCGAAGGAACCGTCCGCCTCGACATGACCGACCAGTACTACAACATGCGCGAGAAGGTGGAGCCGCAGATGCACATCATCGACATCGCCATCAAAGCCATGGAGCGAGCCGGCGTTTCGCCACGCGTGCGCGCCATCCGCGGAGGTACAGACGGCGCCCAGCTCTCGTTCAAGGGGCTGCCCTGCCCTAACCTCTTCGCCGGCGGGATCAACTTCCACGGCCCCTATGAGTTCCTCCCGATTCCCTCGATGGAGAAAGCGATGCGCACAGTCGTCGAGATCTGCCGCCTGACAGCCGACTACCACGACTGAGCGCCTGGCTCCGGCCCGCGGGGCAGCCTGGCGGCGCGCACTGCGGACAAGCCGGAGGACGGCACACCTTTTCCTGAATGACCACGGGCGGACGGGACGGTCTTGACAAGCCACCCGTCCGCCCTGCTTTTCTGCCAGCACCAAACACCACCCCACCCGTAAAAAGACAAGCCCTCTCCCATCCCACCATGTCCACCCTTGCCCCGTTCATCTCCGACCTGGCCCTCATCCTCGTTACGGCGGGCGTCGTGACCCTCCTGTTCAAACGCCTGCGCCAGCCGCTCGTCCTTGGCTACATAGTGGCCGGATTTCTGGCCAGCAGACACATGCCCTACACCCCGTCGGTGAGCGACACCGACACCGTCAGCGTGTGGGCCGACATCGGCGTGGTGTTCCTCATGTTCACCCTCGGGTTGGAGTTCAGCTTCAAGCGTGTCGTCTCGATGGGCATGAAGCCCATCGTGGCCGCCTGCGTGGTGGTCTTCGCGATGATGAGCCTCGGCTCGGCAGCCGGCCACCTCTTCGGGTGGGGGCGCATGGACAGCCTCTTCCTCGGCGGGATGCTCGCGATGTCGTCCACGACAATCATATATAAGGCGTTCGACGACCTCGGCCTGCGGGCGCAGAAGTTCACCGGCGAGGTGCTCAGCGTGCTCATCCTCGAAGACATCCTCGGTGTGCTGCTGATGGTGGTGCTCTCGGCCATGGCCGTCAGCCGCACGTTCGAAGGAGCCGACCTCGCAGCTTCGCTGACGAAGCTCGCTTTCTGCCTCGTGCTTTGGTTCCTTGTGGGCACTTACGTCGTACCGACGCTCCTGCGCCGCACAGGGCGGTGGATGAACAGCGAAACGATGCTCGTCGTGGCCGTAGGACTCTGCTTCCTGATGGTCGTGGTGGCATCGTGGCTCGGTTACAGCGCGGCGTTCGGCGCCTTTATGACGGGCAGCATCCTGGCCGAGACGGTCGAGGCTGAACGCATCGAGCGGCTTGTGGCGCCGTTGAAGGACCTTTTCGGCGCTGTTTTCTTCGTCTCCGTAGGCATGCTGGTCAACCCGACGGTGCTCGTGGACTACGCCGTGCCCGTGGCGGTGCTCACACTCGTAGTCATCGCGGGGCAGGCCGTCTTCGGCACGGGCGCTTTCCTCCTCTCCGGACAACCCCTCCCGACGGCCATGCAATGCGGCTTCTCCCTGGCGCAAATCGGCGAGTTCGCTTTCATCATCGCCTCGCTCGGCGTGTCGCTCGGAGTGACGAGCCCGTTCCTCTACCCGGTAGTGGTGGCCGTTTCTGTCATTACAACGTTCCTCACGCCCTATATGATCCGCGCTGCCGCGCCGGCGGCCGCATGGACCGAACGCCACAT
Organism: Candidatus Caccomonas pullistercoris; assembly: GCA_018714085.1. GTDB lineage: Bacteria > Bacteroidota > Bacteroidia > Bacteroidales > Bacteroidaceae > Alloprevotella > Alloprevotella pullistercoris. The sequence continues at coordinate 579 of DVNY01000114.1, read as the reverse complement.
GCCGGGCGTCTTTTTGCAGGCATTCGGGCGCCGCCAGCCGCGACGGCGCGAACAGCCCGACCCCGGGAGCCCCGAAGCCGACTGGCACTCATTGCTGCGAGCCCTCCTGCGTCAGGTGGGCGCCTATTTCACGCTCAGTGTGGCTGTCATCGTGCTGGCGTTCAGCTTCCTCCTGCCTTTCTCGCGCGGCATCTTCGGCCACTGGCCGGGCAACGCCGTCTGCGGTGTGCTCACCCTCGCGATGGCCTCGCCTTTCCTGCGTGCCATCGTGATGCGGAAGAACCACTCGATGGAGTTCCGCCGCCTCTCGGCACACGGACGGGGGCATCGCGTGAGCCTCGCCCTGACGGTGGCCGTACGGTTCGTGGTGGCCTCGCTGCCCGTCTACTACATCCTCGACTTCCTCTCTCCTTTCAAGTGGTGGATCCACATCCTCGTGGCCGCCGGGCTGGTCCTGCTGATGATTGCCTCGCGCACCGTCAAGTACGCCAGCATCCGCATGGAGCGCAACTTCATGCAGAACCTGCGCTGGCGCGAGGCCGTGGCCCGCGAGAAGTCCGACCCGAGGCAGCCCTACGC
>DVNY01000113.1 GCA_018714085.1 Candidatus Caccomonas pullistercoris | reverse complement strand
CCGTTGTTGCGCACGGAGCGCCGCCCGGCCTGGGCCACCCGCACGACGCTCCCCTCGCCGATGGGGAACACCTGTCCGTCCACTTGGAACTCCCCGCGTCCGCCCAGGAAGAAGTAGAGTTCCTCGTGCGTCTTGTGGGTGTGCAGGAAACCCGTCTCGGTGCCCGGAGCGAACACCTGGAACGAAAACTCGCCGCCCGTGGCACCCACAGCACTGCCGCCGAAGACCTTGCCGGGGATCTTCACGCCCGGGCCGAGCTGCAACTCATAACTGCCGAGCTCACTCAACTTACCGACACTGATGGCGCTGAAATGGTCAGCCGCCGCAATCTTTTCAATCGTTTTCATACGTTATTCTGTTTATAGTGAGACGATGTGCTGATAGCGTTTGCAGGATGCGAGTTGTCGGAGGATAATATCCCCGTGGAGGTGGCTGTTTCCCCCTGGCCGTGTTTGCTGGTTCTGTCAGTTTGAACTAACTTTGCATCGCACTGCTGCTCTCTTTTTGACAGTGCAAAGGTAAAGACTAAGAAACTCATCTGCAAGAACTTACACTGCGCTCACTAAGTTACCCGCAGCTCACTCTTGCTGTGAAACAAGCGATTAGAATGACAAAAAAAGTCGAAAAAAATTCCATCATAGAGGTCTGCCCCATCCGCAACGTCGTGGCGCGTTTCGGCAGTAAGTGGGCGCTGCTCATCATCCATCTTCTCAACGAGCAAAGCCCCGTCCGCTTCAACCAGCTGGGCAAGCTCATCCCCGACATCTCCACCAAGATGCTCGCCGGCACGTTGCAGACGCTTGAAGCCGACGGCCTGGTGCGCCGGACGGTGTTCCCCGAGGTGCCCATCCGGGTGGAATACGAACTGACCCCACTGGGCCAGTCGCTTGTTCCCCTGATCCAGTCGCTCACAGCTTGGGCGCAAGAACACATGCCCGACATCCTCGCACACCGCAAGCGGTATGCCCGCCACCGCCCTGCCTGACGCTCCGGCGACTTGTCCGGCCGTCTGAGCAGGTCGGCTGACAGAAATTTCCGGATGGCTGACTGAAAAAACGGGACGGCTGACGGGATTTTCGGGATGGCAGATAAGGTGACCGGCTGCAATGCGCGGCGCGTCGGGGCAGCCGGACAAGTTCCTCTTACGGGGCAGCAGGCCTTTTTGCCGGTCTCGTCGGGGCGTTGCATTACCGTGCGGATACGAAAAACCGCTGCGTGCCTCAAAGGGCACGCAGCGGTTGAAGTTGTGTGTGGACGGTTTATCGTTTCAGCGCCTGTCGCACGACGAACCACGCGTGCTGCCAGAGTGTTACGACGAGGCCGTAGTGGTGTTGCATGATGCGGAAGCGTTCGCGGAGGGACGCTTTGTGGTGGCGGGTGGTCATGCCCTCGTTCAGGTAGTCGGCCACGACGATGCGGGCGTTGTGCACGGCCAGGTGCTGACGCTCGGCGGCGTAAAGGATGCGGACGCACCAGTCGAAGTCGGCCGAGTAGCGGTACGTGAGGTCGTAGGGGTAGAGCCGGGCAAGGTCGGTGCGGGCGAAGAAAGCCTGGTGGCAGACCAGCATGCCGTGGCGCAGCGACCGCCAGGTGAGCCGCTCGGGCGGCGCAAGGCGGCGATGGCGCAGGAAGCGCCCCTCAGCGTCGACGATGTCGGTGTCGCCGTAGACAACGGCGGGGTAGGGGCTGCCTCCGGCCAGTTGGGCGGCCACGCGTGAGAGCGTGTCGGCGCTGTGGAAGCGGTCGCCCGCGTTGAGGAAGAGGATGAAGTGGCCGGTGCCCAGGTCGAGCGCCTTGTTCATGGCGTCGTAGAGCCCGCGGTCAGGTTCGCTCAGGCAGGCTACTTCGTGGCGCACGGTGGCCACGCTGTTGCGTTCCTGGTAGCGGTGGACGAGCGCGAGCGTCTCGTCCTGCGAGTTGCCGTCGACGATGAGGTGTTCCACGTGGGGATAGTCCTGTTCTTCGACGCTGGCTATGGTGCGTCCGAGGAGGGCACCGGCGTTATAGGTGATGGTGGCAACGGTGAATTTAAGCGGAGGTTCGTCCATATCAGGTGTTTAGCAGTTTTTCGTAAACGTCAATGTAGGCGCCTGCTACGGCGCTTTCGGAGTAGGTGTGCTCGGCTTTGCGGCGTGCGGCGGCCTGGCGTTCGGCGTAGTGGGCGGGGTGGAGTGTGTCGAGGAGTCCGCGGGCGAAGTCCTCACTGTCGCGGTAAGCCGCGAGGTATCCGTTCTGGCGGTGGTCAATCATCTGGGGCAAGCCGCCCACGTCGAAGCCCACGCAGGGCATCCCGCAGGCCATGGCCTCGGCGATGGTGTTGGGCAGGTTGTCGTGCAGGCTCGGCATGGCCAGCACGTCGGCTGCGCGGTAGTAGTCCATCATCTCAGCCTCGGTGCTGACGTAGTCCACGGCCGTCACGGGGACGGGCACGCGTCCTGCGAGGCTGCCCGACTCGCGCCCGACAGCCACGAGCTGCCAGCCGTCGCGCACCTCGGGGTGGCTGGCGGCAAGGTGCCTGAGGGCTTCGCAAAGGTAGCCCACGCCTTTGAGCGGGCTGGTCACCTTGTAGGCCACGAAGAGGATGAGCTTGCGGTCGGCCGGCAAGCCGAGACGGCGGCGAAGGGCGGCCTTGTCGCCGGGGTGGAAGCGGCGTGTGCAGATCGGGTTGGGGATGCTGGCCACGTCGTGGCCGGCGGTCAGCGGACTGGCTGCGGCGAGGCCGGCGAGCCAGTGGCTGCATGCCACGAACGACAGGCGTGCGCCGGCATAGGCGGTGGCTTTGCGGCGGAAGGTGGTGGCGGACATGTCGTGCGCTCCGCCGCTGTGGAGGAGCAGCTCGCAGTGGTGGCAGCCCGTGCGCCACTTCTCGCACTCGCGGGCATAGTGGCAGACGCCGGTGAAGGGCCACATGTCGTGCAGGGTCCAGACGACGGGTTTCCCGGTGCGGAGGATGCGCCGAAGGCCTCCGAGGGAGAGCATCCCTTGGTTGATCCAGTGGAGGTGGATGACATCGGCCTCGCGGAACTCAGGCAGGCGGGTGATGTCGACGCCCGTCCACGCGGGGTCGACGTCGAAGAGATGGTCGCGCCGGAAGCCGTTGGCTGTCCAGATGGCGAGGCGCTCGGCGTAGAAGCTGGCTTGGTAGCGCCACGCCGCCGGCAGGCCGGCAACTGTCGTGCGGTCGGACGTTTTCCGGGTTACGAGCATCTTGGCTTTTACACCGTTCCCGTTGAGCGCATCAAGGAGACGACCGGCGGCGACAGACGCGCCGCCGGTGTGTTCCGAAGTGTTGACGAGCAGGACACGCATGGAGAGTCGCGGCGCTATACGGCCGTGATGAGTTTGTACCAAGCGTTTTTCGTCACTTCGTCAGTGATCGAAGCGCGACGGACGAAATAGCGCCCCTTGTAGTCAATGGGGTGCACCTTGTCGTTCTCGATGGTGATCTCGCAGTAGAGGTGGCGGTCGGGTGTCTTGAAGAAATGAATGTGGAAGGCATCAAGCATGTCCTCGCCGAAGCACTGTTTTATCTTGTTGAGCCAGTTTCGCGTGATGTAGTCGATGTCGCTCATCTTGGAGAGATGGTTTTCCAAGCCGACGACTTGGAGCGTCTGGTCGTCGATGCCGACACGGATGCGGCTGCTTCCGCCTTTCTTGAAGTTGGAGGAGCACATGCCGGCCATGGTCTGGAAGATTTTTTCTTCCGAGGCGAACGAGCTTTTGTTCTCGACAAAGTCACTTTCCATCTCTGGCGTGTATTCTTTTTCCTCCATGCCGTTGAGCAGGTTCTCGCGCAGTACGCCGCGCACGATATCGTTGGCCGCGCGGAAGCGCTCTTCGCCGTGCTGTGTCTGCAACACTTCGGCGAGGTCGGGCATTTGCAGCGAGATGAGCTGCAAGGCGTTCATCGCGCAGGCATAGAGGAGGTTGTAGGGGACGTAGTTGGAGTGTGCCTCGTTGTCGTTGTATTGGCGGGACTGCTGTTGGGGGTAGGGGTAGAGGCGTAAGTCAAGATAAAGCATGTAATAGGTTCCCTCAGTGGTCTCGAGCACGTCTTTCTCAAAGCAATGGTATGTCGTGCCGGTCACGATGCGTCGGCCTTTCAGGCTGATGGTCGGGATAAATCCCCTCTTCGTTCCGTCTTCTGACTCCATGAGAATGCCGCGAACCGGTCGTAAATCTTCTTTCAGGTACAGTTCTTTGGCTTCCTCGCCCTGTGCCACATAATTAGCGAAACTTCCTTTTACAAAATCGTTAGTCATCATTTTTTTATCTGTATGGTACATAAATTTTCGAGAGTTCCCGTCTTTCGCAGGTCAGCGCCGGGGCCATGTGGTGTGGCGCCCGCTGCCGAAAAGGCTGCCCAGCGGCGAACGCGGCGTGCGCTCGGGAGTGGGGTCGGACTTGCGCAACTCGGGATAGGAGATGCGCGTGTGGTAGACGGTCTTCAAGCTTTCCACGAAAACCTCTTTGGCCCTCGTGATGTCGCTGAACGTGATCGGGCAGTTGCGGAAGTAGCCTTCGGCCACCTGCCCGTCGACGATGCGGTTGACGAGGGCGCGTATGCTCTCGTCTGTGAATTCTTTCAGGCTCCTCGACGTGGCTTCGACTGCGTCGGCCATCATCAGGATGGCCTGCTCGCGGGTGGAGGGGTTCGGTCCCGGATAGGTGAAGAGGTCGTCGTCGACAGCCTCGTCGGGGTGCTTGTTGACGTATTGCACGTAGAAGTATTTCACCTTGCTGCGTCCGTGATGTGTGGCGATGAAGTCGCGGATCACTTTGGGCAGGTGGTATTTTTCGGCCATGCGCAAGCCGTCGGTGACGTGGCTGATGATGATGTTGGCGCTCTTGACCTCATCGTTGATGGCGTCGTGGGGATTGACGCCCGACTGGTTCTCGGTGAAGAAAGCCGGATTGGCCATTTTGCCGATGTCGTGATAGAAAGCGCCGGTGCGGACGAGTTGCACTTTCGCCCCGATCTTGTCGGCCACCTCGGCGGCCAGGTTGGCCACCTGCATGGAGTGGTTGAACGTGCCCTGCGCCACTTTCGACATCCGCCGCAGTAGGCTGTTGTTGATGTTGGTCAGCTCGACGAGCGTCACCGACGAGGTGAACCCGAAGGCTCGTTCGATGAGGTACATCAGCGGGTAGGCGAACAGCAGGAGCACACCGTTGACGATCAGGTGCGTGTAGAAATGCCGGTCGAGCGCCGAAGGCGACAGGCCCTGTGCCAGGTCGAACGCGAAGGCCGACAGCACCATCACCGCCGTCACCACGATCGCTGACCGCAGGAGTTGGGAGCGTTGTGAGAGCTCTTTGAGGCTGTAAATTGCGGCGAGTCCGCCCACCATCTCGACGAGCAGGAATTCGTAAGGCCCATGAAGCGAGAGCGACGAGAGGATGAGGGTGACGGCTTGCGTGATGAAGGCTGTCCGCGAGTCCATGAAGATGCGCACGAATATCGCCACGATCGTGTAGGGTACGAGGTAGACGCTGAAAAGGTTGCGTTCGACCATGACGGACGTAATGACCGGGAAAATCGTGATGAGCGAGAAGAGCAGCGCCATGCAGTTCGGTGCGTTGTAATAGTCCTTACGGAACATGCCCAAATAGGTGACGAACAGGACAAGGATAATGATGACGAACACCGTCTGCCCCGTCATCGTTATCCAGAGGCCGTCCGTGTTGTCCGTGCGCTTCAAGCTTTCTTGTTCAAGGGAGCGCAATATATTATAGGTGCGCTGGTCGACGATTTCGCCGCGGTCGATGATTTTCTGGCCGCTTTGCACGAGCCCGCTGGCTGGTGAGACCATCGAAATGAGGTCTTCGTACATGGCGTGGCTTCGCAGGCTGTCGAATTTCAGGTTCGGTTCGAGGTAGTCGTTGATGTGGCAGCGGGCGAGCACCTCGCGCGAGAACGACACCGTGTCGGCCTGCATGATGTGTTGGTAGGCCGAGCGGATGGAATACATGTCCTTGACGGGCCGCGAGGTGGCGTCGGTGCCGATCACGGTGCGCACGGCCGTCACATCGTCACGCCGCAGGCTTTCGATGTCGTCGCCCGAGAGCACGCCGACACCGTAGATGTGATGGAGCAGGTCGGTCAGCCGGGGCAGCAGCGAGAGCGGCACGCCCTTCATCCGCCCTTGGTAGAAATCGTCGCGCAGGGCCTTGACCATCTGGCTCTCTACGGTCAGGTCGACAAGGTAGTACGGCTGGTATTGCCGCAGGACGCTGTCTTGTTCCGTCTTGATTTCAGCGTCTGTCTTGGCTATCGGGAAGTCGTACGACGCGATCAGTTGCCCGTACTTCCACGGCCGGTTGAGCTCGTACTCGTAACCGAACCTGTTTTCACGGGGCAGGAAGTACACAATCAGGACGACAGACGCTACGACGGCTATCGCCCGGACAAAGAAGTCCTTATATGAAAATTTGTCCATTCCTTAGAAAAATAAGCATCAAGGCCTAAGATGAAGCGAAGATACGACTTTTTGTTCACTACACCAAATCTCGTGCCAACCATAAGGCTGACAGACCTGATGGCAGGCTGAAAAAAAAATCGTATCTTTGCCGACAGACATCTAAAACGCCTTACATTATGGAAACATTGGAGAAGCTCTTTGCCGAGAAACTGCTTAAAATCAAAGCCATCAAGCTTCAGCCCGACAACCCGTTCACTTGGGCGTCGGGATGGAAGTCGCCCTTTTATTGTGACAACCGGAAGACGTTGTCCTATCCGGCGCTCCGCAATTTTGTCAAACTGGAACTGAGCCGCCTCGTCATGGAGAACTTCCCTGACTGCGACGCCATTGCTGGCGTGGCTACCGGAGCCATCCCCCAAGGAGCACTCGTGGCCGACGAACTCAATCTCCCGTTTGTCTATGTCCGCTCCAAACCCAAGGATCACGGTCTTGAAAACCTCATCGAGGGCGAACTGCGTCCCGGGATGCGCGTCGTGGTGGTCGAAGACCTCATCTCGACCGGCGGCAGCAGCCTGAAAGCCTGCGAGGCCATCCGTCGCGACGGCTGCGAGGTGGCCGGCATGGTGGCCAGCTACACTTATGGTTTCGACGTGGCCAAGGAGGCTTTCCGTGCAGCCAATGTCGAACTCCTCACGCTGACGAACTACGAGGCTGTCGTCGAGACGGCTGTGGCTACCGGTTACATCCGCCCCGAGGACGTCGCCGTCCTGCACGAGTGGCGCAAGGACCCGGCTCATTGGAACGCTTAACCCCCGGACGCCATGAGCCTTACGAAGTTTGAAAGTGCGGTCAAGCAGCTCAGTCACCCTCAACAGACTGTCTACGACTGGCTGTCGGACCTCCGCCATATCGAAGCACTGCGCGGAAGGCTTGACGACCCGGCCCTCTTGGAGCAGTTGGGCGAGCGTGTGCCCGGAACCGACGCCGAAAGCCTGCGCCAGCAGCTCGAGTCGATGACTTTCAGCGAAGACACGGTCACGATGGACTCGCCTTTGGGCAAGGTCACCCTGCGCATTGTCGAGCGCGAGGCGCCCAAGTGCGTCAAGCTCGAAGCCGAAGGCTCGCCCCTTCCGCTCACCCTGTGGGTGCAGGTCCTGCCCGTAGCCGAAGCCGAGAGCAAGATGCGGGTGACGCTGGGCGCAGAAGTGAACGTATTTATGAAAGCCATGGTCAGCAAGCCGCTCCAACAAGCCGTCGACGGCATCGCCGACATGCTGGCCAGCCTGCCTTACGGCGAATGAACCGGCCCGCTGCCTTTGGCCGCGGGCTTACTTATACACATTTCAACCATGCCTACGAAACTTTGGGAAAAGAATGTCCAGGTGAACGATGCCATCGAGCGTTTCACCGTCGGGCACGACCGCGAACTCGACCTCTACCTGGCGAAATACGACGTCCTCGGGTCGATGGCCCACATCACCATGCTTGAAAGCATCGGCCTGCTCACGGCCGAGGAGCTCCGCACCCTGTTGGCCGAGCTCCGCGCCATTTATGCCGACGCCGACGCCGGGCGTTTCGTCATCGAAGACGGTGTCGAGGATGTCCACTCTGAGGTGGAGCTCCTCCTGACCCGCCGCCTCGGCGACGTCGGGAAGAAGATCCACAGCGGCCGCTCGCGCAACGACCAGGTTCTCCTTGACCTCAAACTCTTCACTCGCGACAAGATCCGCGACGTGGCCGAACACGTCATGGCTCTCATCGGCGAGTTGCAGGCTCAGAGTGAGCGCCACCGCAACGTCCTGATGCCTGGGTACACCCACTTGCAGGTGGCCATGCCTTCGAGTTTCGGCCTCTGGTTCGGCGCTTATGCCGAGAGCCTGGCCGACGATCTCGTGTTGCTTGAAGCGGCCTACCGCACCACCAACCGCAACCCCCTCGGCTCGGCCGCGGGCTACGGCTCGTCGTTCCCGCTCGACCGCGAGATGACTACGCGCCTCCTGGGCTTCGATTCGATGGACTACAACGTCGTCTACGCGCAAATGGGGCGCGGGAAGAACGAGCGGACCGTGGCATTCGCCTTGGCGGGCATAGCCGGGACGGTGGCCAAAATGGCTTTCGACGCCTGCCTCTTCAACTCTCAGAATTTCGGGTTCGTCAAACTGCCCGACGAGTGCACCACGGGATCGAGCATCATGCCTCATAAGAAGAACCCCGACGTTTTCGAGCTTATCCGCGCGCGTTGTAACCGCATTCAGTCGCTCCCTGAGCAGATCACGCTCATCATGAACAACCTTCCGGTCGGCTATTTCCGCGATTTGCAAGAAATCAAGGAGGTTTTCCTTCCGGCTTTCGACGCCCTCACCGACTGCCTGGTGATGGCGACGTACATCATCCACCGCATGAAGGTGAACGAGCACATCCTCGACGACGTGCGCTACGACGCCATGTTCTCCGTCGAGGAAGTCAATCGGCTGGCGGCCGGCGGGATGCCGTTCCGCGATGCCTACAAGAAGGTGGGCCTCGAAATCGAGGCCGGCACGTTCGTGCCTGACAAGCACATCCACCACACACATGCCGGGAGCATCGGCAACCTTTGCAACGACCGCGTCAAGGCCATGGCCGAGGCCACCTTTGCCCGCTTCGGTTTCGGGCGCGTGACGGAGGCGGAGCAAAAACTCTTGCAGGCATGAAACGTCTTGCATGGCTGGCCGCATGGGCCGGCGTGTCTTTGGGGCTGACCTCCTGTGCAGACGAGGTGGACAGCGTCTATGCCAACTTCCACGCCTCGTTCAACTTCTCGCCCGTCACGGCCGTCGTCCCGCTCAACACGGCGGTCAACAACGCCGGGGAGTTCTGCCGTGTCTGGAAACAGAGCGACAGCTATTACTTCGACAATGCAGCCGGCCAGTCGCAGGCCTATCCGATCCTGGCCACCGACGCTTACACCACGTGGCAGGCACTCAGCGGCTTCATCGTCGGGACGACCAACATCCCCGACATCGGCACGGGTCAGCTCACCCTCGTGGCCTACGACTTGGCCTGTCCCAACTGTTTCACGGAGAGCACCATCACGCGCCGCCTCGACTTCGACGGCGGGGGCGCGGTGCGCTGCGGCCGTTGCCGGCGGACGTACGATCTCAATAATTTCGGTGTCGTGAGCAGCAGCGAGGGCGGCCGTTCGCTCTTCCGCTACCGCGTGTATTACGCCAGCAACCGGCTCGTCGTCCAGAATTGACCGCGGGTGTCCCGCACCGGCGAAAGAAAGCGGCGTTGCCTTTCTCCGGCCTTTCGAGGCTGCAAGAAAGGGCAACGCCGCCTTGCATGACGGCACGCAGGGACGCGTGCCCGCCGGCTTCCTTCCGGTGAGGCTGTTTCCGGTCGCAGTGACCGGATTCCCTGTCGCAGTGACCGGAAATCCTGTCAGTGAACCCGTCCGGACGGTCACGGCATGTGCCGGCGCCGTCGGCTTGGCCGGAGGGGCAAAAAAATCCGGCACGCCGCTGTGCGGCATACCGGTTTTTGCGTGAATGAAGAAGTGGCTGGCCGTGGGGCCGGCGCTTGGTTTAGTTCAGCGAGTCGGCCAGCTCGGAACCGGCTTTGAACTTCATCACTTTCTTGGCGGGAATTTGGATCTTGGCCTTGGTGGCGGGGTTGATGCCTTCGCGGGCGGGGCGCTCCGTGACGGCAAACGTGCCGAAGCCGACGAGGGCTACCTTGTCGCCTTTCTTCATTGCGTCGGCAATGGTCGAGAGGGTTACGTCCAAAGCCTTCTTGGCGTCAGCCTTGCTCAGGCCAGCGCCTTCTGCGATTGCAGAGATGAGTTCCGTTTTGTTCATAGACTACGTGGTTTTAGAATTTATAAGTAAGGAATTTCGTTTTTCGTAGGAACCTTGCGACAAATATAAGGCAACTTTCTGGGCTGTACAAAGGAAAAGCCTTTTTTTTCATCGTTTCGTCTCAAAAAACACCATTTCCAGCCGTCTTGAGCGTGGCCGGCCCGGCGGAGGGGCTTGTTTGTCGGCTTTGCCGTGGCTCGCTTCGGGGGTGCGCCCGTTCCGGTTCCGTCCCGGCGTCAGCGGATGATGGTGATTTTTGCCGCAGCTCCTTTTTTCCCGTCAGCGGTCGCGCCCATGACGATGTAGACGCCCGAGGCAACGCGTTTGCCCGACGGGCCGCGCCCGTCCCAAGTGAAGGTGCCGTCGGCCGCCGTCCCGCCAGCCACGACGCGCCCCCCGGTGGTCGTGATCTTGACGTCGGCGCCATAGGGCAGGCCGGTGATGGTGATGCGGCCGTAGTAGCCGGGGCGGACGGGGTTGGGATAGACGCGGATGAGGTCGGCGTCGATGCTGGCATTCTCCGCTTCGGTCCCGACGTGGTAGGCGGCGATGCCGCGGTCTGTGCCGATCATGACGTCGCCTGTCTGTTCCTTCACGGCAATGGAGTAGATGAGGTCGGACGGCAGGGGGGAGTTCTCTGTCGTGAAGTGGTGGATGGTGGTCAGGCCATCGGGCGAGGTCACAAAGACCCCGTCAGACGCTGTGCCGAACCACTTGCGGTCGTTGCCGTCGACAGCGATGGCATTGATAGGCACACCGGCCAACAGATAGTCGGCGTAGTTCGTGCCGTCGTTGCGCGGCACTTTCACTTGGGTGACGGTGAAGCCTTCGTCCATCCATTCCTCGGGCCGGTCGATGCGGTAGGGGCCTGTGGCGGTGCCGAACCAGATTTGGCCGTTGCGGTCTTCGGCCACGGAGGTGGTGATGCTGAACGTGCAGAGCGTCCCGTCTTCGTTATAGGCCGACGTGCGGAAGCGGCTCCGGTCGTCGCTTTCGTCCTCGAAGGTGCCGTTCAGGTCGAGGCAGTAGAGGCCGGCGCGCGACTCCTGCGCCGTGCGCCGCGAGGTGACCCAGATGAGTCCGCGCGAGTCGATGAGGATGCGCTCGCACTGTTGGAGCATCGTGAATTCAGGGTCGTAAAAACCTTTCCAGCTGCCGTCGGGCCGCATCACTTGGAGCATCGTGTCGACTTCGTTGTTGATCATCCACAGGTTGCCCCCGGTGTCGTAGGCCAGGCCGTCTGTGCGCACAAGTCGGCGGTCGTTGCCCTGCATTGCGCGCAGCGGACTGTTGTCGAGGTTGTGGCAGGCGGTGTAGTGGCCGTCGCGGAATTCGAAGAGGCCGCCTCCGGCTGCGGTGGCGTAGTGGTGGGCGGGGTCGGTCGGGTCTTGGATGACGCTGGTCAGGTTGAGGTAGTTCGTGTTGGCGCGTCGCGAGATGTTCTCGTCGGGGAAGTTATACCACGAGCCGCCGGCGTAGCGCATGAACGTGCCGGGATAGTCGATGCCGGCGTAGTTGAGCGAGCCGCCGGCCACCAGGAGAGTGTCGCCGGCGTAGGTCATGTAGTAGGAGTAGTCGTAGGCGGGACTGTCTGGCGAGACGGGCGTTCCTTGCGCGGCGAGCGTGTCGGCTGCGGCGGCGGGGGCGTAGGCTTGCAGGCCGTTCAGCCCGCGTGAGGCCCAGTAGGTGCCGCCCGGGGTGCGCGTCACGTCGTTGAAGTCGTTGGCCTGTTGCCATTCGGTCAGCTTTTCGTTGGTGTCGAAAAGTATCACGCGCGACGAGTTGCCGGCCAGCATGTATGTCGTGCCGTCGGAGTGGAGGTAGTTCACCAGATGCCCGTTGGCCAGGGTGCGGGTGTTGTTCTTGTCGATGCGGTAGATGCCGCCGCCCGTGCCGGCGGCATACACGTAGCCGCGGAAAGCCACCATGTCGCTGGCCGTGAGCGTGCGGTCGGCCACGGCCCAGTTGCGGCTGTCGAGCAGGTTGTCCGTAAGGCGGCCACAGAGGATGCCGCCCGTCGTCGAGGCATACAGCTTGCCGTCGAAGACCGTCGTGGAGAGGGTGTGGCCCACGGCGTAGTAGTTGGCCAGCACGGCCTCGGCCACGTCGACGACTTCAACGCCGCCGCTGAGGGCGATGTAGGCTTGGCTGCCTTCGACGTCGAGGTTGTTCACGGCCTTGTCAGCCAGCTCGCTGTCGCGGAGCTGGGGGATGTTGGTGACGTCGCCGTTGTCGTAGAGCAGGTCGATGTTGGCGTTTTCATAGACGATGACGAGGCACTTCTCGGCGCGGCAGTAGTCGATGTGGCTGATGCCCGCGTCGTTCAGGCCGTTCTGCCGCGAAAAAAGCTGTACTTCGCCCGTCGCCGCATGGTAGCGGTAAAGGTTGGAGCTGCTGAGCGAGTAGACCCATTCGCCGGCCACGACGTTGCGGGTGGCGTCTTTGTAGGCCGGGAAAACAGTCCACTCGCCGATGCGTGCGGCGTGGGCTGCTGCGGAAAAGGCGCAGAGAAGGATTGCGTACAGGGCTTTTCGTGCTGGCATGGCGTTCTGGTTTTAGTGGATGGGCGGGTTCAGTGGCGGAGGAACTCACAGAGGCGGGCCACGGCGCGGGCGCGGTGGCTGATGCGGTTCTTAGCCTCGACGCCTAACTCGGCGAAGGTCTTTCCGCAGTCTTCGGGGATGAAGACGGGGTCGTAGCCGAAGCCTTCGGTGCCCCGCTTCTCGGGGGCGATGCTTCCCTCGACACGACCGTCGAACAAGTGTTCCTCACCGTTAAGTATTAACGCGATAACAGTGCGAAATTGTGCGCGGCGACTGCTTTTTTCTTTCAGGGCGTCGAGGAGCTTGCGCGTGTTGGCCTCCGGGTCGTGGCGGTCGGGGTAGGCGTAGCGCGCCGTGTGCACGCCGGGCGAGCCACCGAGGGCTTCGACTTCGAGGCCGGTGTCGTCGGCAAAGCAGTCGCAGTGGTAGTGCTCGTAGACGTAGCGCGCCTTTTGCAGAGCGTTGCCTTCGAGCGTGTCGGCGGTCTCTGGGATGTCTGCGTGGCAGCCGATGTCTGCGAGGCTGGCTATCTCGATTTCGTCGCCCAGTATGGCGCGTATTTCGTCCAGTTTGTGGGCGTTGTTCGTGGCAAAGACTAATTTTCTTTTCATTGCTTCCTTATATATTATATGTGTAGGTCGGAAACGCGGACGGGGCGGCCGCCTGAAGCGGGGGAGCGCCTCCGTCCGCGTTGCGGGGACTGAGCGTGCCTGCCGGCATTCCCGGCACGGCGGGCTTACTTCACCTTGATCTTGTCGAAGCCTTCGCCGAAGACGCCGATGACTTTGCTTTGCGAGACAAAGGCGTTGGGATCAATGTGCTTGATGATGCGGAAGATGTTGGTGCTTTCGCGCTTTTTGGCCAGTACGACGAGCACCTTTCGCTCGTTCTTCGTATACCATCCTTGGCCGTCGAGCACGGTCACTCCGCGGCCTGTCGAACTGATGGCAGCGGCGATCTCGTCATACTGTCGTGAGAAGATGAGAAACTGCACCGACTGGCGGCCGCGGTCCATCACGAAGTCGAGCAGGAGGTTCGAGATGATCAGCGTGCAGTAGCCGAAGAGCAGTTTCTGGAAGCTCCCGACAGGCGTGAAGATGCTCGACGTGATGATGACGATGTCGCAGAACATCATCATCTGGCCGAGCGTGACGTCGCGGTATTTGTTGACGATCGACGCGATAATGTCCGTGCCGCCGGTGCTGCCGTTGTTCAGGAACACGATGCCGAGCCCGATGCCTTCGAGGGCGGCTCCCATGACGCACGCCATGAAAGCTTGGTCGCCCACGAGCTGCGGCAGGCCTTGGTCACTGAGCAGGTAGGCTTCGTCGGTGAGCGTTGGCAGCGCCTCTAACAACGATTGCGCCAAGCCGAGCAAGAACGTCAGCATGAAGACGGCATAGATTGTCTTGAAGCAGAACTTCCAGCCCAGGATCTTGACCGCGGCGACAAGAAGGAAGATGTTGACGCCAAAGTAAGTGAACTGGACAGGGAAGCCCGTCGTGTAGAAAATCACGGCGCCCAGACCGGCCACGCCGCCCGTAGTGATCTGGTAGGGCAGCTGGAAGAACGTGAAGCCGATGGCGTACATAACCAAGCCCAGCGTAATCGACAGGTAGTCGCGGGCTTCTTGGAAAACATTGATGCGGTAGGCTTTCATTTCTTTATGACTATATTGATGATACGCTTAGGGACAACGATGACTTTGACAACCTGCATGCCGTCGAGGTACTTGGCCGCCTGTTCGCTGGTCAGGGCGGCCTGTTCGATTTCTGCGTTCGTGGCGTCGGCGGGGAAGTCCATCGTGAAGCGCGTCTTGCCGTTGAACGAGACGGAGAGTGTCACGGTGTCTTCTTTCAGGTAGGCTTCGTTGAATGTGGGCCACTGCGCGTCGCACACGGTCGTCGGGTGGCCGAGTTTTTCCCAGAGTTCTTCGGCCACGTGCGGCGTGAACGGAGCGATGAGCGCAACGAGCGTTTCGAGCACTTGGCGCGAGCGGCATTTCTGGCTGCCCAGCTCGTTCACCGCGATCATGAACGCGGAGATAGAGGTGTTATAGGAGAATGTCTCGATGTCTTCGCTCACTTTCTTGATGAGCTTGTGCAGGGTTTTCAGCGACTCTTTCGCAGGAGCCTCGTCGTTGACGCAGAATGCGCCGTCGGCGTCGAAGAAGAGGTTCCAGAACTTCCGCAGGAAGCGGGCGCATCCGTCGATGCCGTTCGAGTCCCACGGCTTGCTCTGGTTGATGGGGCCGAGGAACATCTCGTAGAGGCGGAGTGTGTCGGCGCCGTACCGGTCGATGATCATGTCGGGGTTGACGACGTTGAACATCGACTTGGACATCTTCTCGACGGCCCAGCCACAGACATACTTGCCGTCTTCGAGCACGAAGTCGGCCGAGGCGTATTCGGGGCGCCAGGCTTTGAACCGTTCGACATCGAGGATGTCGTTCTCGACGAGGTTGACGTCGACGTGGATAGGCGTGACGTCGTAGTTGTCTTTCAGGCCGAGCGAGACGAAAGTGTTGGTGTCCTTGATGCGGTAGACGAAATTCGAGCGGCCTTGGATCATGCCTTGGTTGACGAGTTTCTGGAACGGCTCTTCGGTGCAGCTGAACCCGTAGTCGTGGAGGAATTTGTTCCAAAAGCGGCTGTAAATCAGGTGTCCCGTGGCGTGTTCCGTGCCGCCGACGTAGAGGTCGACGTTCTGCCAGTAGTTGTCGGCCTCGGGGCTGACAAGGGCTTTGTCGTTGTGCGGGTCCATGTAGCGGAGGTAGTAGGCCGACGAGCCGGCGAAGCCCGGCATCGTGTTGAGTTCCAGGGGGAACACGGTGCGGTTGTCGATGCGGCTGTTGTCCACCACACAGCGTGCCTCGGTGTCCCAGGCCCAGCGGGTGGCGTGTCCGAGGGGCGGTTCGCCGCTTTCGGTGGGTTCATAGGTTGTCACCTCGGGCAGTTCGAGGGGAAGGCATTCTTCGGGGAGCATCTGGGGCATGCCGTCTTGGTAGTAGACGGGGAAGGGTTCGCCCCAGTAGCGCTGGCGGCTGAATATGGCGTCGCGCAGGCGGTAGTTTACTTTCACGCGGCCGAGCCCGTGCTCGCTGACATACTTCTTCGTGGCGGCGATGGCCTCCTTGACGGTCATACCGTTGAGCGAGAAGTCGACATAGGGCGTCACGCCGGGGCGGGGTGAGTTGCAGACGATGCCCTCTTTGGCGTCGAAGCTCTCCTGGCTGACGTCGCAGCCCTCGATGAGCGGGATGACGGGCAGGCCGAAGTGGCGGGCAAAGGCGTAGTCGCGGCTGTCGTGGGCGGGGACGGCCATGATGGCGCCGGTGCCGTAACCCTCCAGGACGTAGTCGCTCACCCAGATGGGGATGGCCTCGCCCGTGAGGGGGTTGATGG
>DVNY01000112.1 GCA_018714085.1 Candidatus Caccomonas pullistercoris | reverse complement strand
TGTGTATAAGAGACAGGTGATGAGGGGCAGGTTGGCGCTCAGCGAGAAGGCCGTGCTCTGCGTGTTGCGGCTGACGTAGGTGTTCGCCGACGAGAGGCTGCGCCCGAAGTCGAACGACTGGCTGCCCGAGGCCGAGAGCTGGGGCAGGCGGCTGTGGCGGGCGGTGTGCAGGTTGAGCTCCTGGCCGCGGCGGACGACGTCCTGCTTCTTCACGTCGACGTTGTGCGCCACGGCGTGGGCGATGCAGTCGCCGAGGGTCATCTGCCGCTGGGCCGTGGCCGCCAGCGGGAGGAGGATGGTCAGGGTGAGGAGGATGCGTTTCATGGCGTCTCAGTTTTCAGTCGTGACGAGGTTGCCGCGCACCTTGTCGCCCGGTTTCAGCCCCTCGGTGATTTCGATGTTCAGGCCGTCGCTCATGCCGGTCTTGACGGCGCGGCGGGCAAACTGCTGCGGCTTGGCGGCGGTCAGGACGTAGACGAAGGTCGAGTCGCCGGCGTATTCGATGGCGCCCTCGGGCACGCTGAGCGTCCGCTCCTTGCGTTCGAGCACGACCTCGGCGTTGGCGCTGTATCCGGCACGGATGCGCACGTCGCGGGGTATCGTGACGGCGGCCTTGATCTCGAACTGGTTGGCCGTGCCGGCCGCCGTCGAAACCTTCGGGGCGATGTATTCCAGCCGGGCGCCGAAGGTGCGTCCTTCGAGGGCGCCGATGGTGATTTTCACCGGCATCCCCTCGTGGATGCGCGCTACTTCCGTCTCGTCGATCGTGCCTTTGAAGATGAGGTCTTGCATGTCGGCGACCGACGCGATCGTCGTTCCGTCGTTGAAGGTGTTGCTCATGATGACCGAGTTGCCCACCTTGACGGGCACGTCGAGGATGAGGCCGTCGATGGTGGAGCGGATGCGCGTCGTGCTGTACGAGGCGTTCGAGCGCGAGATGCCTTCCTTCACGATTTGCAGGGCGTCGTCGGCGGCGGTCAGCTCCTCGCGTGCCTGGTCGTAGGCCAAGCGGGTTTTCTCGAACTCTTCGGCGCTGACGAGCTTGTCGTCGCGCAGCTGCTGCATGCGGTCGAGGTCGGTGCGGGCCTGCCGTTCGTTCATGCGGGCCAGCCGCAGGCGGTTCTCGGCGGAGTTGAGCTGGCTCATCTCGGGGATGACGGTCACCTTGGCGATGACTTCGCCGCGCTTGACCTGCTGGCCGGCCTCTTTGTAGAGTTCGGCGATGATTCCTGAGATTTGAGGCTTGATGAGCACTTCGTCGCGCGGTTCGATGGTGCCCGTGACCACGGTGGTGCGTTCGAGCGTCCGGCGTTCGGCCGAGAGGGTCTGGTAGACGGTGGGCGCCGGCCGTGATTTCTGGTAGAGGAAGACGAACGTCCCGATGAAGAGCAGGACGACGAGGACCAGCGCGGAGATTTTCAGTAGCTTTTTCATGATGGTTTATGGTTGTGTTTATGTTTCTTGTCGGAGGGATGCGGCGTGTGGGGCTACTCGTCGCGGATGGCGTCGATGGGTTTGATGGCTAGGGCGCGGAAGCTGGGCGCCAGCCCGGCCAGTCCGCCCAGCACGGTCAGTGCGGCGGCCGCGCCGACGGCCGTGCCGAACGAGATTTGGAACGACGTGGCGTGGCCCGAGGCGGCGGTGACGGTTTCGAGGCCTTGGAGCAGGGCCACGGCAAAGGCGATGCCCGCTAGGCCCGCTATGATGGTGAGCACGATGCTTTCGGCCATGATTTGCCGCAGGATGGCCGACGGCCTCGCTCCTATGGCGCGGCGGATGCCTATTTCGCTGGTGCGTTCCTTGACCGTGACCATCATGATGTTGCTGACGCCGACGGCGCCTGAGAGCAGGGTGCCCACGCCGATGAGCCAGACGAGGATTTCGATGCCCCTGAACAGGTTGTCGACCATGCGGAACATGGCTTCCATGTTGAACGAGAAGAGGGCCTGCGTGTCGGTCGGGGCGATGCGGTGAGCCCGTTTGATGATGTGTTCCACTTGGGGCTGCAACGCGGTGACGGTCTGGCCGCGCCGGGCGGTGTATCCGATGGCCATCACTTCCGTGCCCCGGTTGTAGAGGCGCTGCATCGTGGCGAAGGGCACGAGCACCGCGGTCTCGGCCGAGCCCATCACGCCAATGTTGCTCGACATCTTGCTCACGCCGACGACCTGGTAGTAGACGCCGTCGAGCGAGACGAAGCGCCCGCAGGGGTTCTCGGTGTCGGGGAAGAGCTCCTCGCAGACGCGCTTGCCCAGCACGCAGACCTTGCGCAGGCTGCGTTCGTCGGCGTCGGTCAGGAAGCGGCCGTAGGTCAGGTGCGGGTCTTCGATGGCGGCGTAGTCGGCGCGCACGCCTTTGAGCGTGCCGTTCATGGAGTAGTTCCCCTGTTTGAACTCGACGCCCCAGTTGGCGCTGAGGGGCGTGACGGTCTCGATGGCTCCCACGCCGTGGCGCAGCCGCTCGACGTCGGCCAGTTCCAGCGACCAGGCGCGCCCGCTTTGCAGGCCGTCGTAGGCCTCGCTCGTCGTGTTCGTCATCAGGAAGCAGGAGTTCTGCGCGAAGCCCGCAAAGGTGCTCGACATCATCCGCCGGAGCCCCTCGCTGCCTCCCATGAGGAAGACGAGCATGAAGATGCCCCAGAAGATGCCGAAGGCCGTCAGGAGGCTCCGCGACTTGTTCCGCGTGATGGTTTGCAGGATCTCGTCCCACTGGTCAAGGTCAAAAAGTTTCATTTCGTTTCTTTGGTGATGTGGGTCAGTAGTGAGGGTTTTCCCGGTCAGTAGCGACAGGATTTCCTGTCAGCCGTCCCGTCGTTTCTGTCAGCCGTCTGGCTCCGGCGGGTCGCCGTCTGGTTCGGGCGCGGCCTTGGCCCGCTGCGCTCACGAGGCGCGCAGGGCTTCGACGGGCTTCACGCGGACGGCCTTGCGCGCCGGGAAGAAGCCCGCCAGCAGGCCCGCGCCGATCAGCACGGCCAGCGCGCGGAGGGCCACGCCGAGGTCGACCGTCGGGTTGAGGAAAACGGGCATCTCCATGTCAGCGACCATGATGATTTCACGGCCGGCCACGACGCCCATGTACTCCGTGGCTGCCACGCCGAGCACCAGCCCGACGTAGCCGAAGAGCCCCGTGATGAGCACGCTCTCCATCAGGACGGAGCGCAGTATGCTCCACGAGCGCGCGCCGAGCGCCTTGCGGATGCCGAACTCGTGGGTGCGTTCGCGGACGGTGATGAGCATGATGTTCGAGATGCCCACGACGCCGCTGAGCAGCGTCAGCAGGCCCACGACCCAGAGGGCGGTGCGCAGGATGCCCATGGCCTCGGCGCTCTCCTTGGCCCCGGTGGTCGAGTTGTAGACCCAGAGGGCGCTGCGGTCCGAGGGCGCAAAGCGGTGCAGGCGGGCCATGGCGCGGCGCAGGTCGGCCTGGAACACGGAGTCGGTGGCTTCGGTGTCGATGGCCCGGGTGCGCAGCAGGAGGCCTTCGACCGTGTTTCCCTTGCGGTAGACGAGTTGCAGCGTCGTAAAGGGCACGTAAGCCTGGAAACCTCCCATCATGCCTTTGTCGGAATAAATGCCCACGATGCGGTAGGCCGCGCTGTCGGCCGTCAGGTAGCGGCCCAAGGCGCGCTCTGCCCGGCCGAAGAGCTGCTCGGCCGACTTCCGCCCGACGACCATCACCTTGCGCCGCTCGCCGAGGTCGCGGTCGTTGACAAAGCGTCCGAGCTCCATCTGCACTTTGTTCATCGCGCCGTAGTCGGCGAAGACGCCTTTCAGTTCGCCCGTGAGGTGTTCCTTTCCGGCTGAGACGCTGACGCCCGACTGCGACACCTCGCCCGTGGCCCGCACGACGCGGCCCGGGAAGGCGTTGGCCGCCAGCCGGAGGTCGCGGTTGTCGAGGCGGACGGTGCGCCCCTTTTCGAGGCCGTCGTAGGGCTCGGACGTGATGCCCGGCCAGACGCGCACCACGTCCATGGCCATCTGCCCGGAGTTGTGCTCGAAGGCGTGGATCAGCCCGTTGCCCGAGCCCAGCAGCACAATGAGCAGGAAGATGCCCACCGTCACGGAGAAGCCCGTCAGCGCCGTGCGCAGCTTGTTGTGCCTGAGGTTGGCCCAGATCTCTTGTAGCATGTCGGTCATGGCTGTCACTTCATGAGGCCGCCCTCGCCGAAGGGCGAGGCGCCGGGGTTGGGGTTCGCTTCGATGTGGCCGATGAGGCCGTCCTTGATGTGGACAATCTTGTGGGTGCGGTAGGCCACGCCGCTCTCGTGCGTGACGACGACGATCGTCATGCCTGCCTCGTTGAGCTGGCCGAGCAGGTTCATCACCTCGACGGAGGTCTGGCTGTCCAGTGCACCCGTCGGCTCGTCGGCCAGGATGATGTCGGGCTGCGTAATGATGGCGCGGGCTATCGCTACACGCTGTTTCTGCCCGCCCGACAGTTCGCTGGGCAGGTGGTGCGCCCATTCTTTCAGGCCGAGCCTTTCGAGCTGCTCCATGGCCAGGGCGTTGCGCCGGCGGCGGCTCACACCTTGGTAGTAGAGCGGCAGGGCCACGTTCTCGACGGCGTTCTTGAACGGGATGAGGTTGAAGGATTGAAAGATGAAGCCAATCATGCGGTTGCGGTAGTCGGCGGCGCGGTTCTCGCTGAGGTGGCGGATGGGGGTGCCGTTCAGGACATATTCGCCGCTGTCATAGGTGTCGAGGATGCCGAGGATGTTGAGCAGGGTCGACTTCCCCGAGCCCGAGGCACCCATGATCGAGACGAACTCGCCCCGTTCGATGTCGAGCGAGATGCCTTTCAGCACGTGCAGCGGGGCACCGGCGTGATACGTCTTCTCTATGTCTTTCAGGTGGATGAGTGACATGGTTTTTGGTCGGTAGGTTTGGGTTTTACGGTCGTCGTGCCGGGGTGTTCCGGCGCGGCGTTGGGATTTCGGCGCGCGGCGTCAGGCTTTTCCTTCCGCGGCGCGGGCGTGGCGGTCAGGGGTGCGGCGGCGCGGGGTGGGCGGCCTCCCACTGGCGCCAGCGTTCGACGAGTTCGTCGGCGCCGATGCCGAGCAGGCGCATCTGCCGGAAGACGTCGGGGAGCACCTCGCCGGTGAAGGCCTGGCGCCGCTCGGCGCGGATGAGGGCGGGGGCGTCGGGCGCCACGTAGTAGCCCATGCCCCGGCGGTTGTAGACGACGCCCTGCTGAGCCAGGTGGTCGTAGGCTTTCACGGTAGTGTTCACGTTCACCTCGACGAGCACGCTGTACTCCCTGACGCTCGGGATGCGCTGGTCGGCGGCGTAGGCTCCGGCCAGTATCTCGTCGCAGATGCGGTCGGCGATCTGGACGTAGATCGGCTTGCCCTCCTTGAACGTCATGGGCGGAGCCATTTGCGGCCGACGACCTGGATGCGCGTGAAGCGCCGCCACGTCAGCCAGTAACACCCGACGATGAGCACGAAGAGCACGGCGTTCAGGCAGGCCAGCTGCCACGTGTCGTCGACCGAGGTGAAGAGTTCGAAGCGCGCGCCGGCGAGCTCCACCGTCACCCAGCCCGCCGCGACGGCCAGGGCGAAGAGCGCCAGCGACGTGAGCACAAAGACGTTCTTGCGCAGCAGGGCGCTGCCCACGAGGTAGCAGGCGTGCGTCAGGATCATGCCGAGCGTGGCCAGCAGATATATTTGCACCCAGAGCGCCCGGCTGACGGCCTCGCCGTTGATGGTGATGAGGCTGTCCGAACGGCCAAAGAGCGTTTCGAAAAAGGCCGGCACGGTCGACGGCAGGCTGTGGCCCAGCAACGGGAAGACGGCCATGCGCGTCAGGTCGGCGGCCACGAAGCCCGTGAGGTAGAAGAGGAAGAAACCGACGGTCGAGAGGAGGTAGCGCGAGAGGAACTTCTCGGCGTTCGTCGCCGGCAGGGTCAGCTCGGCCTGCCGGCCGCCTTTCGTTTTCAGGTTCTCGAACAGGGTGCTCGCCCCGGCCAGCATCATCCAGAACTGGATGAGGATGAATGAGTTGGCGGCCGAGTTGATCGTGACGGCCACGAGGTCGGCCCCGTAGCGCGAGGGTTTGTAGAAGAGGATGAACTCGGCGATAAGGCAGGTCAGGTAGCAGATCGCGAGGTATTTCAGGTAGCGGCGGCGGTTTTGCTGCACGTCGAGCCGCAGGACGTGGCCGAAGCGGCCTAAGTCAAAGTTTTTCATGTCGCTGTGGGTTTAGGGTTCGGGGAAGATTTCGGCGGCCAGCCCGGGGCGGTCGAGCATGGCGTTGAAGAGGAGCTCGAGGTTGAGCGGCGTCTCGGGACGGCCGTCGGCGCGGCGCACCACCTGCTGTCCGCCCGGCGAGGGCTGGGCGTAGAGGGCGTCGGCCACGGGAGCGCCCGCCGCCACCTCGTCGAAGCGCAGCGCGGCGCAGATGTCGGCCACGGGGCGGTTGAGCAGCACGCGCGAGCCGTCGAGCATGACGACGTGGTCGAGGAGCGCGTCGATGTCGCGCACCTGGTGGGTCGAGATGAGGAGCGTGCGCCCCTCCGTCATGCTGCGGGCCACCACGCGGCGGAACTGGCTCTTCGAGGGGATGTCGAGGCCGTTCGTCGGTTCGTCCATCAGCAGCAGGCGCGTGTTCGTGGCCAGCGCGAAACTGATGTAGGCCTTTTTCCGCTGCCCCATCGACAGCTCGCCGAGGTGCAGGTCGGGCGTCAGGTCGAAGTCTGTGAGGCACTGCTGGAGCAGTTCGTCCGAGAAGCGCGGGTAGAACGGCCGGTGCAGTTTCACGTACTCAGCCAGTCGCACCTTCGGCAGGGTGAATTCCTCCGGCAGCAGGTAGAGCTCGCTGAGCGTCTCGGGGCGTCGCAGCCGCGTCTCCGTGCCGAGGTAGCGGACGCTTCCCCGCGAGGGCAGGAGCAGGCCCGCGATGAGGTAGAGCAGCGTCGACTTGCCCGTGCCGTTCTTTCCGAGCAGCCCGTAGATGCAGTCGCTGCCGAGCGTGAGCGAGAAGTCGTCGAACACCGCCGTCCGGCGTCGTCCGTAAGAGAAGTGGATGTGGTCGATTGCTATCATCGTTTTGCGTGTTTATACTGTAATAGTTAATTAGTACACTGCAAAAGTATACAATCGCAGTGAACGCACCAAGCGGAACGGCAATTATTTTCACTCCCGGGGCTATTTTTTTCGGGCGGCGCCTGCGCGGGCGGGCGGATGCCCTGCCCGTCGTGCCGGGTCGGCTGACAGGAAATCCTGTCACTGCGACAGAAATCACGGGACGGCTGGGCGTTCAGGCGGGCGTCCGTCCCGGACGGCGGGTTCGTCCGCGCAGGGATGGCGGCGGTGTGCGGGGGCATGCAAACGGAAGCCCCTGCTTGCGCTGGGGCGGATGCCTTTCAGCAAGCAGGGGCGGGGGTGTGCCTATGACGTCGGGATGGGCGACGGGGTCAGAGCGCCACCTTGCGCGCACCGGCCGGGGTGCGGACCACGTAGGTTCCGCCCTGCGGCAGGGCGATGGGCTGCCCGGCGCGGCCGCTCCGGACGAGGGCGCCGGCCGTGTCGTAGACCTCGACTGCGCCCTCGGTGCCCTCGACGGTGAGGGTGAGGCCGTGGATGCGCACCGTCGGGCCGCCGGCGGCGCCCGGGACGGTCTGGATGCCGTCGACCACGGTCTCGGCGCGCCGCTGGAAGTTCATCCAGCAGGGTGCGGCGGCGTAGTCGGCGGCGTGGCCCAAGGGCACGGTGAGCAGGGCGTTCATGTAGTGGATGGGGTCGAAAGCGTCGGCGTCGGCCTCGGGCGGCGTGGCGGCCTGCACCGTGACGGACAGGAGCGTCGAGCCCGTGAAAGCTTCACTCTCCACGCGCTTCACCGCCGGGGGCAGGGTGATGGCCGTGAGCGAGCGGCAGTCGGTAAAGGCGCCTTCGCCTATCTCTTCGAGCCCCGCGCCCAAATGCACCGTGGCGAGGTTCGAACAGCCGTCGAACAGATCGTCGTCGACGCGCCGCACGCCTGCGGGCAGGCTGACGGCGGTCAGCGCGGTGCAGTCATGAAAGGAGTCGTGTCCGATGGTGCTGAGGCTGGCCGGCAGGGTCAGCTCGCTGAGCTGTCCGCAGTTCGAGAAGACGTAGCCTTTGAGGGCTTTCACGCCGTCGGCTATGGTTACCTCCCTGAGGGTTTCGCAGTACGTATAGGCACCGCTGTCGACCAGTTCGACGTGCCCGGGGATGGCGACGGTTTCCAAACCGGTATAGGCGAATGTTTCACTTTCAATCGTGCCGAGGCTGAGCGGGATGTTCACTTGTTTCAGCGCCTCGCACTGGCGGAAAGCCGCCGAGCCCAGCTTGGTGAGCCCGTCGTTGAGGGTGACGGCCGCGAGCGCCTCGCAGCTGCTGAATGCGCCGTCACCGATGCTCCGCAGGCTCTCGGGCGTGGTGAGGGAGGTGAGCCCCGCGTTCATGAAAGCGCAGCGGCCTATCGAGGTGAGCCCCTCGGGCAAGCGGACGGACGTCAGGCGCATGCAGTCGAGGAAGGCATCGTCGCAGATGCGCGTCACGTTCGGGCCGAAGCTGAGGTCGGTCAGGTGGAAAGCGCGGATCTCGCCCTCCATGTTGCGCCCGAGGTAGAGGCTCGCCAGCGGGGCTTCGTCGAACACGGACGTGCCGAGCGTCAGCAGCGAATCGCTGTCTTCAAAACGCACCGACGTGAGGCCCGAGCCGCGGAACGCGTAGTTGCTGACGGTGGTGACGCTCGCGGGGAGGCTGACCGAGGTGAGGCCCGTGCAGCCGTAGAAGGCGTATTCGCCGATCGTCGCGACGTGGCTGCCGATGCTGACCGACGCGAGGCCTGTGCAGCCGTAGAAACAGTAGTCGTCGACGGTCGTGACGTGCTCGCCGACGACGAGGTCGCGGAGCGTGGTGATGCCGTAGAACGGTGAGCGGTCGCCTTGGATAACGTAGTTGTACTCCAAGTCACGCCCGAGGTAGACGCTCTCCAACGGGCTGCGTCCGAAGAGGATGCCGAGGTTGTACTCGTAGCCCATGTGGAGCGGCACGTCGGCGTCCTCGATCGTGAGGTCGGCCAGCGCGGTGCAACCCGAGAAGGCCGAGTTGTAGATGGCGGTCACGCCGGCACCGATGCTGACCGACGTGAGGCCTGTGCAGCCTTGGAACGCGTATTCGTTCAAGGTGGTCGATCCGTTGCCCGTGATGTGAGCTTCCCGGAGGGCGGTGCACCCCTTGAAAGCCGCTTCGCCGATGCGGGGCACGCCTGGCCCGAAATCCACCATGGCCAGCGCGGTGCAGCCCGAGAAGGCCTTCTCGCCGATTTCCGTAGCCCCCTTGAAGCTGACCGACGTCAGGCTGGTGCAGTCGGAGAAGCAGAGACCGTCCACGGTGGCCAACCCCTCAGGCAAGGTTAATGCGGTCAGCTTTGTCGAGCTGAACGCTCCCCATCCAAGGTAGGTGAGGTTCTCGGAGAGGTTGGCGGAGGTGAGGGAACAGCCCGCGAAGCAATCGCCACCGATGGTGGTGAGACTTTCGAGGAAGTTGACTGACGCGAGGCTTGTGCAACCCTGAAAGCAGAAGTCGTTAAGTGTGGTGAAGCCCTCGGGGATGTCGATGGCCGTCAAGGCGGTACATCCGTAGAAGCAGTAGTTTCCAAAGGTGGTGAGCCCCTTGTGCAGGTTGACGGTAGTGAGACTGGTGCAGTATGTGAAGCAATAGTAACCAAATGAGGCGACGCTTCCGGGAATGCTGACCGACGTCAGAGCGTGGCAGTTGTCAAAACAGTAGTCGCCAAGCGTGGTGACGCCGTCGGGGATGTCGATAGCCGTCAGGCTGCCGCAACTTTGGAAGCCGTAGTCGCCGATGGTGGTGAGCCCTTCGCTCATCGTCACGGTGGTGAGCGAATCGCAGTTTCGGAAGCCGTAGTCGCCAATGGTGGTGACGCTCCCGGGGATGCTGACCGACGTGACATAAGTGTCATTTTCGAAAACTTTGTTGCCGATGGCCGTCACGCGGTAGGTCTGGCCTCTGTATTCGACGGTGCTGGGGATGACGACGCGGCCGCCAGAGCCTGCGACTCTCCCTGCTCCCGCCACCTCAACTGTGCTTGTGCTCGTGATGTCATACCAGATGCCGTCCACTGTGAAGTCTGTCGCCATGCCCGAGGCAGGCAGCAGGGCGACGGCCAGTGCGGCCAGGTGTTTCGTGATAGTGTGTATCATGTGTGGTTCGTTTTTGGTGTGTATATGTAGTGTTTATGTGTTGTGTGAATAAGTGGGGAGTGCATGGCGGGGCGGCCCTCGCTTGCGGCGCAGGGATGCCGGGCAGCTTCGCGGGGAGCCAGGAAACGCGCTCCCCCTGTCGACGAAGGGGAGCGAGCCGGTGGGGGCTGGTCGTGGTGTGCCAGATATTTCAACAGTATCCATAGCGTAAGCTGTCCCTGAGGGCGTGTCGGTCCTCGGTATGGCTGCAAGACGGGACGCAGCGTGAAATATCTGTGAATTGGTGTCAGGTGCGGGGAGAAGAGCCGTCCCATTACTTTCAGCCGCTTCCGGAAAGCCTGCCGAATTGCCAGGGTAATGTAATCTCCCCTCAGGATGAACTCCTAATGTGCGCGGCAAAGATAGCACAAAAGGACGATAGGACAAAGAAATTCGCAGAAAAGCGGGCGGCGTGAGAGGGGCACAAGCCATATCGCCGCGCACGGGCGACAAAATGCGGCGAATGCCACCCGGTTGCGTGCAGAATGCCGTATCTTTGTGCGCAAAAGTGCGGCAGCCTGTTGCGCGTCACTCCTATATATAATAAAGTACTTATGACTACGATGAAAAAAACAGAGACCTTCCCTGTCATGGGGATGCACTGCGCCGCGTGCGCGCACAACGTCGAACGGATGCTCCTCACGGTCGAGGGCGTCGGGCAGGCGGCTGTCAACCTGGCTTCGGCCACCGTCAGCGTCACCTACGACCCCGACCGCGCCACGCCCGAGAAGATGCGCGAGGCCGTGGGCCGCGCCGGGTTCGGCCTCATCACCGAAGACCCCGACGAGGCCGCCCGTCAGCAGGCGGCGGCCGGGCGCGCCTACCGCCGCTCGCTCCTGAGGCGCTGCGTCGTGGCGTGGGTGTGGACCGTGCCGGTCACGGCGCTCATGTTCGCCGCCCACGGCGCCGCCATGCGGTGGACGGCGTTGCTGCTCACCCTGCCCGTGGTGCTCTATTCCACCCGTCCGTTCCTCGTGGCCGCCTGGCGCGCCGCCCGTGCCGGGCAGACCAACATGGACACCCTTGTGGCCGTGAGCACGATGATTGCTTTCGCGTTCAGCCTTGTCGGGACGCTCTTTCCCGGCGTATGGACCGGGCGGGGCATGACGCCGCCCTGCTATTACGAGGCGACGGCCATGATCACCGCCTTCGTGCTCACGGGCAAGGTCATGGAAGAGCGTGCGAAGCACCGCACCGGCGAGGCCATCCGCAGCCTGATGGGCTTGCAGCCCCGCACGGCCCGCGTGGTGCTGCCCGGCGGCGAGGAGGCCGACCGCCCCATCGCCGTGCTCGCGAAGGGCGACCGCATCCGCGTGCGCCCCGGTGAGCAGGTGGCGGTCGACGGGCGTGTGGTCGAGGGCTCCTCGGCTGTCGATGAGAGCATGATCAGCGGCGAGCCCCTGCCCGTGGAGAAGACGGCCGGCAGCGCCGTCCTGGCCGGGACGGTCAACGGGCGCGGCACCCTCCTTGTCGAGGCTTCGGCGGTCGGCGCCACCACCGTCCTCTCGGGCATCGTCAAGGCCGTGCGCGACGCCCAGGGCTCGAAAGCCCCCGTCGAGCGCATCGTCGACCGCGTGACAGCCGTCTTCGTGCCCACCGTGTTGGGGCTGGCGGCGCTGACGTTTGTGCTCTGGCTTGCCGTGGGCGGGTGGGACGCCCTCCCGCGCGCCGTCCTCGCCGCCGTGTCGGTCACGGTCATAGCCTGCCCCTGCGCGCTCGGCCTGGCCACGCCGACGGCCATCATGGTAGGCATCGGCCGCGCGGCGAAAGAACATATTTACATTAAGGACGCCGAGGCGCTCGAACTGCTGCGCCGCACGGACACCGTGGCGCTCGACAAGACCGGTACCGTCACCGAGGGCCGGCCCGTGGTCGTGGCGCGCACGGACGCGCCCGCCCTGACTGAGGCCGCACTGGCCGTGTTGCGCGCCATGGAACGGCGCTCCGAGCACCCGGCCGCCGAGGCCGTAGCCGCCGCGCTGGCCGGCGTCGGGGCAGCCGGCCCTGCGGTTGAGGCGTTCGAGAACCTGCCCGGCCGGGGCGTGAAGGCCACCGCCGGCGGAGCCACGTACTGGGCAGGCAACGCCCGGCTGGCCGCAGCGATGGGCTGCCCCGTCGGCGGCGCGGCGGACGACGGCCTGACCCACGTCTACTTCGGTCGCGGCAGCGAGCAGCTTGCTCGCTTCGACGTGGGCGACCGCATCAAGCCCCACTCGGCCGAGGCTGTCGGGCGCCTCCGCGGGATGGGGCGCCGCGTCGTGCTTATGACGGGCGACAACGAGACGGCCGCCCGTGCCGTGGCCCGCGAAGCCGGTATCGACGAGGTGCGTGCCGACCTGCTCCCGACGGACAAGGCCGACGCCGTGTGCGCCCTCCAAGCCGGGGGCCACGTCGTGGCGATGGCGGGCGACGGCATCAACGACGCGCCCGCTTTGGCTGCTGCCGACATCTCCGTGGCCATGGGGCGGGGGACGGACATCGCCCGCTCGGTGGCGCAACTGACCCTGATGACGTCCGACCTCCGCCTGCTGCCGCGCGCCATCCGCCTGTCGGAGCGGACGGTCGGCACCATCCGCCGCAACCTCTTCTGGGCGTGCGTCTACAACGCCGTGGGCATCCCCCTCGCCGCCGGGGCGCTCTTCCCCGTGTGGGGCGTGATGCTGACGCCCGGCGTCTCGGCGGCGTGCATGGCCTTCTCGTCGGTGTCGGTCGTGACGAGCAGTTTGCTTCTTGCCCGTTGCCGCATCTGACGTAGGGCTGCGTTGCTTAGCGAGGCGGCACCCGGGCGGGCGCGTGGGCCGATGCGCGACGATGCCCGTAGGGGCGCCACTTGTGACGCCCGGTGCCGGAACGGCACAAGGTGTCGGCGGCGTTTCGTGCGGGGCGAATGCGGTGTTGCATCGGCCAATCGCGGCATTGCGTCGGCCATCCGGGCGACACAAGTGTCGCCCCTACGCTGCGGGGTGTTCATCCACGGCGTTGCGGCGGGCCACCCGGGCGGCACGCGTGGCGTCCCGTCGTTGCAGCGTTTGTGGAGGCCGCGTTGTCAGCCGACTTGTCGAAACGGTCAGCCGGACAGGTTTTCCTGTCGCAGTGACAGTTTTTCCGGTCAGCCGTCCCGCTTCTCTTGTCACGGCGTCAGTGAATGTGCACGGTTTAATGGATTTTGGGGGAGGTGAAGAAACCTTTTGCTCCACTAAACTGGATTAAATCGTTCGCCTGTGGGTTAAACGCCGGGCCGGCTGGGCGGTCTTACGTGCAGTGTGAACCTAAAAATGTACGT
>DVNY01000010.1 GCA_018714085.1 Candidatus Caccomonas pullistercoris | reverse complement strand
TAAGAGACAGGGCATAGCCCGTCACGGCGGCAGTGTCTGCCACGTGGACCACGACCTCCACGTTCGTCCCCGGCACAGGCCGCGCACCGGTCCGCGCCGGAAGAGCGAGCCGGAGCTGGCAAAGCTGGTTGCCGTCGGCCTTGGGCGTCAGGCTGTAAAACGTGAGCGGCACCTCGTCGCCGTCCGCGCCGAAACGGACGCCGTAGCCGTCGGGACGGCCTCCCCGGCGGAACACGTCGGCCGGCACATCGGCCACGACCTCCATGCGCGACTCGTCGAGCAGGGTGAACACCGGCGTGCCCGCGTCGACCATCTCGGCCGGCGCAAAGTTCACGGCCTGCACCCGCCCGGCTGTCGGGGCATAGAGGCGGGTGTAAGCCAGTTTGTTGCGACTGGCCTGCAACTGCACGCCCAGTTGTTTCAGTCCGGCCTCTGCCTTTTCGAAATCGTTGGCCGAAACACTCTTCTGCGCGAAAAGGCGGCGTAGGCGGCTCACCTCGTCTTCGAGCTGGCCGTATTGCACCTCCAAGGCCTCGACGCCGAGGCGATAGTCGGCGTCATCAAGCGTGGCGAGGAGCTGGCCGGGGCGAACGGCATCGCCCTCACGGACGTAGACATGCGTGAGCTGCCCGGCCGTCTTGAACCCCAGGCTGACGTCGTGCGCGGCCTGCACCACGCCGGGATAGGTCAGCACCCGCCCGGACGTGAGAGCGGCGGGGCGGGTCACATAGACGCCGCGCACCTGCGCCTCGCGCGCCGGGTCCGGCGTGCAGGCAGCGCACAGGAGCGAAAGGGCGGCGCCCCAGATGAATGGTATTCTCATAACTGTCGAATGAATGGTTTGTCTGCGGCAAAATTCGCCCTTTCAACGCGGAACGGAGTGTCGGTCTCGGGGCGCGGATTGTTCAAAAGGTCGACGAAACACGCCAATGGGATAAAAAAACAGGGAAGTTTCTCGTCAAATCGGTATATTTGCTTCGCGAATAATAGGATGCGGCTCAGACAGACCGACGGGAAAGCAAGCTTTCCCTTGTTCTGTCGCTCGCCTTTCATTCTATTTGTTCCACACAAGAAGCCTGAAAGAAATGCCCTACGCCGACCCCTTTTCCACGCTCGAACTGATGCACATGCCCTTCGACGAACAGACGTGCATCCTCGGCGACAACTTTGTCCTTGCCGACAATTTCAGCGGCCTCGACAGCCCGACCGACCTCACGGCCGACCGCGGGATGGTGCCCTACCTCACCGCCCCCAACCCCATCAAGGTGCAGTTCTACATCGTGATGTTCTGCCTCGGCGGCGAGATGCGCATCCGCCTGAACCTGGCGGAGCATAACCTCCGCCGCGGCGACATCGCCGTCATCCAGCCCGGCGACATCGGGCAGTGGCTCGGCGTCACGGCCGACAGCCGGATAGCCATCATGGCTTTCACGACCGACTTCGTCTTTCCCGAAGCCGACATGGAAGGCGCTGTCGTGGTGCGCAAGTTCCTCTCGTGGAACGCTGTTGTCCACGCCAGCGACGCCGACATGGACGAGTTCCTCACCATCTACCAGTCCATGCGCCGCGTTATCCGGCGACCCGGCCATTGCTACAAACGCGAAGCCATCACGGGCTACTTGCAGGTGCTCCACAGCTACGCCTGCCAGCTCATGGCCCCCTGCGTCGACCGCCTCGAAGCCCAGCCCCGCACACGCAAGAAGGAGGTGTTCGACCGCTTCATGCAACTGGTCAAGGAGAACTACGCGCACGAACGCCGCATCGGTTTCTATGCCGACCGACTGTGCATCTCGGCCAAGTATCTCTCACAGACCGTCCACCGCGTCAGCGGACGCCATGCCGGCGACTGGATTCGCGACTACGTAATCCTCGAAGCCAAGGCCCTGCTCCGCAGCCACCGCTATTCGGTGCAGCAGGTGAGCGACATGCTCCACTTTGCCAACCAGTCGTTCTTCGGCG
This sequence comes from Candidatus Caccomonas pullistercoris, assembly GCA_018714085.1. Taxonomy (GTDB): domain Bacteria; phylum Bacteroidota; class Bacteroidia; order Bacteroidales; family Bacteroidaceae; genus Alloprevotella; species Alloprevotella pullistercoris. The sequence continues at coordinate 2,018 of DVNY01000010.1, read as the reverse complement.
CCTACTTCAAGAAAGCCGTGGGTTGCTCGCCGAAAACCTACCTCAACGAAGCATAAGCCCAGCCCCGGCCTGTCCGTTCATGGCGCCCGCAATCGGCAATGTCCCACGCATCGCACGCCGCCATCCGCCGCCGGCCACGCAGCGTTGCGGCGCTTTCCATGCGCTTGGGGTGTTCCCCAACGTTTGTGACGGCGGGCGTCGGTTTAGCCAACCGGCCGGTGGGCTCCACGACCAGCCGTCCCGTTCTTCCTGTCAGCCGGACAGGAATCCCCATCAGCCAGCCCGTCGCCACAGCCAGCCGACCCGTCATCGCGAACCGGGCCACACGCACGGCGGCCACAATCGCCCGCAGCGTCCGGAACCAAGGCAGCGCCCCTCACGCTGCGCCCCACCCCACGCCGGCGGACAGCGCCGCCCGCCCCATGACCCGCACGAACAACCCCTCACGATTCGCTCGATGCGATTGCCCCTCTAAGACCGCCGGCTGTACGTAAAAAAACGTCAATCCCCCCGAAATCTTGCTTCCGTGCATATTTTTTCATAACTTGCGCGTTGAAAACGCGACCTTAGGACTAATACGAAAAACATGGGAAGCACAAATTACTTTCACGTGAGTTTCAAAAGATTTCGTATCTTTTTACTCCTCTGCCTGTTACCCGCCACGCTCGGCCACGCACAGAAAGTCCGCTTCGGCATCCAGTCGAATGTGGTGGACGTCACAACGCGAAAGGAAATGACCGGCGTGCACATCACGGTGATGACGCTCGACAGCACGGTGGTCAACGAGATGACCACGTACAAAAAGACAGTCACGTACGAATCGTTGTACGGCCAAAAGGTCACCGCAAGCGTCATGCAAAACACCGTCGACGTCCCGGCGCCGGGCGAATACCTCGTACGGTTCGCCAAGGCGGGATACGGAACCGCCTACCGCCGCGTCAGTGTCACGCCTCCCCGGCGAGGGTCGAAGAAGAAACAGATGATCAAACAGACCGGCATGGTGCTGCTCGTGCCCGAATCGATCCAGCTGGGCGAAGCCAAAGTGACGGCCTCGAAAATCCTCATGGTGATGCGGGGCGACACGCTCGTCTACAACGCCGATGCCCTCCACCTGGCTGCCAGCTCAATGCTCGAACGCCTCATCCAAGAACTCCCGGGCGTGCAGATCGACGACTACGGGCAAATCACCGTCTTCGGGCAAAAGGTGACAAGCCTGCTGCTCAACGGCAAGGACTTTTTCAGCGGCGACCCGCTCGTGGCCTTGGAAAACCTGCCGGCCTACATGGTGGACAAGATAAAGGTGTATCAAAGGGAAGCTCCCGACGCCTATCTTTACATCCAGAAAGACGGGGGAAAGGAAGAGCCTCAATCAAGCGGAGGATGGAAAGAAGGGAACTACGTGATGGACGTGAACCTGAAACGAGAGTATTCGACGGGCTGGATTGCCAACGCCGAAGGCGCCTACGGCACCAACGAACGATACTTGGCGCGGGCTTTGGCGCTGCGATTCTCAGACCGCTCGCGCACGTCGCTCTACTTCAACCTGAACAACACCAACGACACGCGGCGGCCGGGGCGCAGCGGAAACTGGACGTCGGCCTGGACCGCCTCGGGGCTGACCGCCATGAAGGAGGGCGGCATCGACTTCCTGCTGACCGACCCGACCTCGCGCAAGCTGGGCGAACTGTCGACCACGCTGACGGCGCGCTACGAGGACACCGACAACCGGTCCGAGACGTCACAAGCACGCTTCCTGACATCAGGCGACGTGTTCAGCCGTAGCCGGACGGCCACTCGAACGAAAAAAACGTCGGTCAACTGGAACAACAAGTTCGAGCTGCGTGCCAAGAGGTTCTACGCCTCGCTCACACCCAATGTGCAGTTCGTGCGCATCGACGACAACGGCCGGACACAGGCAGCCGACTTCCGCCGCGAACCCGTGGAGACCTATCGCGGGCAAGCGCTCGACAGCCTCTTTGCCCCAGCCGGGAGCCGGGCGCTGTCTCTTATACACATCT
>DVNY01000111.1 GCA_018714085.1 Candidatus Caccomonas pullistercoris | reverse complement strand
GCGGTGCGTACGGGACTCGAACCCGTGACCCCATGCGTGACAGGCATGTATTCTAACCAGCTGAACTAACGCACCTTTTCTTATCGCGGCATCGCCGTGGCTTTATCTCTCAAAAGCGGTGCAAAGATACGGAGTTATTTTGAAACCTCCAAACGTTTCGGTAAAAAAAAGTGCGCGGTGCGCCATTATTCGCGGAACGAGCGGGCAGATTTCCGGCCAGCCGGTGCCGAAGCGGGCTCCGGCTGGAAAAAGTTTTTCGCGCGGCGCCACTTATTATGGGATATTTCCTAACTTTGACAGGCGGCGCGATGATAGGAGCCGGCCAAGTTCTGGGAAAACCTCCCTCGACTTCAACGACCTCAGCACCGTCATGCGCGACGGCGGGAGCTCCATGGATGACGACATCATGGCGCTTTATTATGAAACCGCCGAGCTTGCCGACGCCGCCCCCGCCGCCACAGAAGAAACGGTCGCAGTGACAGGAAATCCTGTCGCAGTGACAGAAATTCCTGTTACTACGACAGAAAATCCGGGCAGTGCATCCGCGACGACGAAGAAGCCGTCTCCCCTGCGCGAGCGCATCGCCCGCGTCAACGAGCTAATCAGCCGTTTCATGAGCGACTGAGAACGGTTTGACGAACATAGGTTTCGCTCGCTGGACGTAACTTTGCCGCCAGATTATAACGGAAAAACACAAAACAGGAAAAGCATGCCGAAGAACAAGAATGCCATGACACGCTACCGCCTGCTTGATGCGATGTTGGCTAACCCTTATCGCAATTATACGATGGAGGACCTCAATGACGAGTGTAACCGCCAATTGGCTGAGATGGGCAGCACACCGGTCAGCCTGCGGCAGACGCAAAAAGACGTGCGCTATCTTTCGGCTGAGATGCCGGATGCCGTGCCGGTCGAACGTTATGAAGTGCGCCAAGTCTCTCCGAACACGGGCAATGTCGCCGTGCGCCATTGCCTGCGCTATGCCGTCCGTGCCGCTTCGGTGTTCAAGGAAGCTTTGTCAGACGACGACCGCTGCCTGCTGGCGGGCGTGTTGGACTTATTGAGGCAGTTCGACGGTTTACCAAGCCTGTCGGGTGTCGATGCTATCCGCCAGAAGCTGGGCGTCGGGACGGCGTCGCGTCCTGTGGTATGCTTTGCTCGCAATCCCTTGGGACATCCGGCTTTTTTCAGCGAGCTTTTCGTGGCGGTCGCTCACCGCGTGGCGGTCTGCCTGCGCTATCATGTCTTTTCCGATCCCGGCGACGTGCGTTCGGTGTGTGTGTTCCCCTATCAGTTGCGGGAGTACAACCGCCGCTGGTTTCTCGTGGCCAGTCCGACAGACAGTCCGCGCTTGCTCACTTTCGCGCTTGACCGCCTTGACGGTGTCGACTTGCGTTCCGACATCCCCTATCGCGAATATGCCGGCGACTTGGCCGAGTGTTTTGAGGACGTCGTTGGCGTCTCTCTCAGGCGAGGGGCAACCGCCGAGCGCATTGTCTTTTGGGCTTCGGACCGGGCCAAGGATTATGTGTTGACCAAGCCGTTGCATGAGTCGCAGGTTCACCTGCGCGGGACCGAGGGCGAGGCATTGGCTACCGCCCATTCCGCTTTGCGAGGCGGTGCCTTTTTCGCCCTTGACTGCGTGACCAATTACGAGCTTGTGCGTGAGCTCTGTTCCTTTGGCGGCGAGCTGGTCGTGCTCAGTCCTGCCGGGGTGCGCGCCCAAGTCGTGGAGTGGGTGCGGGAGTTGGCCGAGGCTTACGGGCTGTGCGGGCCGCAGGCGAGGACTGGCTGTCAAACGGAACAAGATAACGATACACATTAATTAATATAGAGATGAAAGACACCATCATACTCACCAAAGCTCAGGATGAAGTATTCGCGCAGCTGCGCGCCTTTCTGGACAATTCTTCGGATGTCTTTGTCCTTCGGGGATATGCTGGTACCGGAAAGACCACCCTTTTGCGCCAGCTTGTGGCTGAACTCAGACGCCGTCAGGTGCTTTTTGCGCTTATGGCTCCGACGGGACGCGCGGCCAAGGTGCTGAAAAATGCGACCGGGGCCGACGCCTCGACTATTCACCGTGCTATCTATTCGAGGAAGTTAGAGTGTAAGGAAATCGACAATCCTGACTCTTCAAAAAAGACATACCGCTATGTTTTTCCATTGGTTGAGAAGAGCGACTTCGTGCCCCAGGTCGTTGTGGTCGACGAGGCCTCGATGGTTTCAGACGTAGCCGCGCGCAACGAGTTCTACGAGTTCGGGAGCGGCCGCCTGCTGACCGACTTGTTGCAGTATGTCCGTCAATTGCATGTCGGTAAGCTCATCTTCGTCGGCGACGAGGCGCAACTTCCTCCGGTGGGCGACGCGCGCTCGCAGGCGCTTGACCCCGACGGCCTCCGTGCCCGCGGCTTCACCGTTGAGGGCGCAAGGCTCACCGAAGTGGTTCGCCAGCGGACGGGGAGCGGCATCCTCCAAACAGCCGTCGGCATACGTGACCTGCTCGGACAGCCCAAGCGCGAGCGCACGACGTTTTGCATCACACCTGACGGCACCGACGTGCAAGCGGTCGAAGCCTCTGACATGGTCAGTCGCTTTTGCGGGCTTTTTCCAAAACCTTCGGTGGGGGCGAGTGGGGTGATGGTCTGTTATTCGAACGCACAAACGGCGCGTCTCAATGCGGCTTGTCGTGAGCGTTACTTTCCCGGTGCGGCCGATCAGCCTTGCGAGGGCGACGTGCTCCTTGTCACGCATAATAACTACAATGTGGCGGGATGCGAGCTCTACAATGGCGACATGGTGACCGTCTACCGCGTCGGTGGGACGGAGACGCACGAAAAAGTGCCCGTTACCGTCGAGGGCGAGCGGCGCCATGTCTCATTGCGCTTCCGGCTGGTGGGGCTCAACGTGCCGGGCGTCAAGGAGGCGGTGTCCTGCTTCATTCTCGACGATTTGCTTTTCTCGCCTTCGCGCGACTACGACATTTGGCAACAAAAAGCCCTCTACGTCGACTTCTGCATGCGTTGGCGCAAGCTCCCGGCCGCGCCGAAAGAAGGCTCGCACGAGTTCGCTGACGCCTTGCGCCGTGACCCGTATTTCAATGCCCTGCGCGTGAAGTTCGGCTACGCCATCACCTGTCACAAGGCACAGGGTGGAGAGTGGGACACGGTGTTTGTGGATTATGAAGGGCGGTGCGGGTTGTCGGACGACGCCTTGCGCTGGTGCTACACGGCCACGACGCGCGCCCGGTCCGTGCTTTATGCGGTCCATGCACCCCACTTGACGCCCTTGTCGAAGTTCGAAATAAAACCTGTGCAGTGTCTGTCGAAAGCGCCGGCCGACTTTTTCTCACCCTCGCTGTGTCCCGATAGCTTGCCGGGTGAGGCCGATTTGCTTCCCGGCGTGCGGCTGAAGCTCGCCTCGCTGAGGCGGGCGCTGGTGGCTTCGCCCTTTCAGTTGGTCGGCGCACTCCATTATAACTACTTGGAGAAGTGGGATTTCCGTCTGCCCGACGGTTCGCCGTTGCGCCTCGAAGCGCATTACGACAAGGCCGGCACGTTCGCGCCGCTCCCGTTGACGGGCGATGGAAGCTTGGCCGACCGGCTCCGTCGCCTTGTGAATGAGGCGTTCGACTTGCCCCAGTCGTGCGGTTACGAGGCTTCTCAATCCGGGATGGCCGACTTCTATCAGCGGCTGCTTTCCGCTTGTGTCGACGAGGGCGTCGCTGTGACGAATGTGGTCGAGCATTTGGACAACTACTACGTGGTGTTTTATTTGAAGACCGAAGCGCGCTTTGCCTTGCTTCAAGTCTATCACAAAAGTGGCGTTCTGACGGCCGTTATGCCCAAGTCGGAACAGGGGACGGCCGATGAAAAATTAAATCGAATACTTGAAAAAATCAAATAGTTATGTCAACATTCGAAGTCACCCGTTTGCGCAAGGAAGGCCGCCTCGACGAGGCCTTTGCGCTGGCACAGGCCGAATATGAAGCCAATCCCGACGACGTGTGGGCATGGCGGGCTTTGGCGTGGTGCCACGACGCGCGATGTAAAGGACTGGCTGAAACTTACAAGTCCCGGCCTACGGCTGACAACCTCGGCGCTTTTCTTTCTGGGCTCGACGCCACAGTGGCCATGAAGCCGGACGAGGCGGAAGACCAGCTTTGCACCACGCTCTTGTGGCGCGTGGTGAGCGTGCTTTCCACGCTGGGTAAGAACCCGGGCGGAGTGGACGTGCCGGCTGTGGCTGACCGCGTTTTTGCCGCTGTGCGCGACTTGCATCCTACTCGCCCGGGCGAGGCCTATTCGGCGCTTTTCAATGCGTTCCATCGCTTACGTAAGGATTGGCCGGGCTATGTTGGTTTTTGTGACTGGTGGAACTTTCAGAATTTCCGGCCGGAAGATTTTGTGCCCGAGACTTACAACGGCCGCCAGCAGCCCGTCTCGTTGGCCGAAGGCGCCTATATCGCCTACGCCAAGGCTTTGCTCGCGGCGCATGACGGCGAGGGCATCCGTGCCTTCCTTCCCCGCATCGAGGAACTGGCCGACGCTCATCCCGAAATGACTTATCCGGGGTATTATGTGGGCAAACTCTTGCTTGCCATTGGCCAGCGCGGCGAAGCTGCGGTGGCCACGCTCCGGCCGTTCCTCGTCAAGAAACGTTCGGAGTTTTGGGCGTGGCAGCTGATGGCCGAGGCTTTGCCCGAGACCGACGACCTGTCGCTAGCCTGCCTGCTTCGCGCAGTCCATTGTCGCACGCCGGAACATTTCCTTACCCGAGTGAGGGGGCTGTTGGCCGCGCGCTATCTGTCGCGAGGTGACTACGGAGGCGCCCGCGAGCAGATAGACCTTGTGGCTGATACCTGCCGGAAAGAGCAGCAGCGCGTGCCGCACCAGGTGGAGCTGTGGCAGCGCGAAGGTTGGTACGCCGAAGCCGGCGGAAAGGGCGCCGCGACAAAGGTTGACTGGCTGCGACTGACTGACGACTTCCTTTATGCAGACCGTCCCTCTTGTGTGGCCGTCGTGGTCAGCGTCAACGCGGAGAAAAAGGTGGTGCATGTGGTCTATGGCCGTGAGCGGCAAGGCCATTTCAAGCAACCGCGTGGCACGAAGCTCTGCCAGCCCGGCGACGTGCTCGACCTGCGCATGGGCGAGGTGTCGCCCGAGGGACGCATCGAACTGTTCACCGCGACGAAGCGTGAGGGAGCCGTCCCGCAGTCGGACTACTGTCGGTGGGTGGCCGGTGAAGTGACGGCGAACGGTGCGCACACGGCTCATTTCGTCGGTAAGGGGCGCGACCGCGTCTTCATCCCGCCGCAGGTCATGACCCGCCGGGGATGGCAGGATGGCGAGTTGGTCGGCACACTCGCCGTCTACGCTTACAACTCGAAGCGGAACGAATGGGCGTGGCGCATTGTCTGACGCCAGTCGGCGTGACGAACATAGACTTCGCTACTGATTTGCCCGTTCGGAGGCGTCTCCGTATTTTTGCACTGTCTTCGGAAGAAGAATGACACAGCGATCCTTGACACGTTGAGGCACATGGCGTGGAACCTTTTGACTTCTGTCAGGCGCATTCGCCTGATGTCCCTGTCCGTCAGGGCAGGGAAAATTACGCTGGTGCGTAAGCCTTGCAAACAACGTAGTCACAGTGTGGCTGTTGTTTGGAGAAAAAGTGAAGAGTTGAATGATTTGAAAAAGAAATCAGGCAATTCTTGCCCACTCTTTGGAGTGATGGTACTTGCTACTGGAAGAAGAGGAACGCCGCCCCGACGTGTCAGGATTTGCTTTGTAACGGGTAAAAACACAAAACGACTATATAACAATTATGGACAAAGCGATGATAGCCGAGCGTGCTGCGCAGATGAAGACGCGCGCCGACCTGCTCCTTTTGCTCAATGACATCCGTCACGACGAGCTGGTCGAAGCGGGACGGGAGGAGGACTATCATCCTTTCACCCAGCCTAAGTTTAATTTCTACATCAACCCGAACCACACACAGGGCCGCTACCGCGAGTTCTACATCCCCAAGCGTTCGGGCGGTCGCCGTCGCATTTCCGCGCCCCGCACCGGGACATATAAATATATGCTTCATGCGTTGAACTTGTTGCTTGGTTCGCTCTACACGCCTTCGTCGAGCGCCATGGGGTTCGCCCCGGGGCGTTCCATCGTCACGGGTGCCGAGAAGCATGTTGGGCAACATTATGTATTCAACACCGACTTGCGCGATTTCTTCCCCAGTGTCCGCCGTGCCCGGGTCAAGGCCCGCTTGCTCCTGCCGCCCTTTGGCTTCACTGAGGAGGTCGCTATCGCCGTGGCGGGCCTGTGCACGGTGCGCGTGGACGCTCCCGGAGACGACGGGCAGCCCGCGCGTCCCATCTACGTCCTGCCACAAGGGGCACCGACTTCACCGCTACTGACTAATGCTGTGTGCGACCGCTTGGACCGACGGCTGTCCGGACTGGCGCGTCGCTGCGGAGCGAACTACACGCGCTATGCCGATGACATCACGTTCAGCTCCCCGCACAACCTCTACGCCGAGGGGAGCACTTTTCGCACCGAGCTTGCACGCATACTCGCCGTCGAGGGCTTCGAGATGAACGAGGCGAAGACGCGCGTGCAGCGTTCGGGGCAGCGGCAGGAGGTGACGGGGCTTGTTGTCAACCGGCGCGTCAACGTCTGTCGCCACTACGTGCGCAGCCTGCGCGCTGTGCTTTACGTCTGGCGCCGTTATGGCTACGATGCCGCCTTGGCCGCGCTTTTGCGCCACGACCGCGTCGTGCCCGAACACCGTGGCCGGCGCCGCTTGCCCGACCTGACGCGCGTCGTCGAGGGGCGTCTGCTCTTCGTGCGTCAGGTGCGGGGGACGGCCGATCCGCTCTACGCGCGTTTGCAGGCCGCTTTCGATGCGCTTGTCGCCAGCATGTCAGAGCAGAAGTGCGAGAACGGACTGACGTTCATATGGACCGTTCCACTCGAACAGTTCGAAAAGCAATATGGGGCGACGGTCGAAATCCACTTCTTTCCGGCCGAACCTACCCCGCGGCCGGCTTCGTCCGACAGCGCGGCGGAAACGAACGCCCCTTCTGCCGACGCGCAGCCGGCCCCGACGGCCATGGCCTCCTGCCGGTTCACCCTGCCGCGCAACCGGGCTAAGGGCGTCGGCACCTACGCCGCCCAAGTGGAGCTCCCGTTGACCGTGAGCCGACGCCTCACGCCGCAGACGCCGCGCGAGGGGATGGCAGTGTCTTTTTGCAGGGGGACAAAAGGAATACCGTTCCTGCTGCTTCATCGCCAAGGGGCAGTCACGGTCGCGATCATTACGGGCTCGGGCATGGCGAGCGGAAGCCAACCGGCCGGGAACGCTCCGGGAATCTTTGCCACGCTGCCCGTTTATGGCAAGCGCCGTCCGGCGTCGCCCGTTCAGGCCGACCAAGGTGAGTCGCCCGTCGACGTCGATGCGCTGTTGGCCGAATTAGAAAACTACCTAACCGATCACGATGGATGAAAAGTTGACCCATATATTGGAACACGTCGCCCGCCTTTCCGGTCAGAACCCCGAGTTCCGCCGGGCGCTTTGTGAGAAACTGAAAATCAAGGAAGCCGCTCCGGTCACGCCCTCGCCGAAAGAGGAAGCGGCCGAGGGCGGACAATCAGAATCCAAGGCTATTCTTTCGTTAAGCCTTTCTCCGGACGATGCTGCCGGACTGCGTGAGTTCCGCAGTTCCCTCGGGCTGCGCGGACGGCCTGGTGTCCAACCTGCGCCTGCGCCCGTTTCTCCGTCTTCCCTTTCCCCGGATGCTGCCGCCGATCTGCGTGTGCTCCGCTCAGCCTTGCAATTGCGCGGGCGGCCGAGCATGGATTACAGCTTCGTCACCGACGCCCGCGTCAGGGATCAGCTCTTGGCCGACAACCTGCGCATGGAGCACGCCGCCCTGATGACGAGGCGCGATCTCCTGCTCGTCACGCACGAACGCCGTTCCGTCGACGAAGAGGCGCTCCTCGGCGAACACACGCGACTCGACCTCTTCGCCATCGCTGCGTTCAATCAATTGGAATGCCTGACAAACTGGTTCCTCGCTTGGTCGTATCCGGACATCGACGATTTCATCGAAGCGGTCGAAGAGGCGACAGAAACACTTGATTATCCCTATAAAGCGCCAGCATCAGGCGA
>DVNY01000110.1 GCA_018714085.1 Candidatus Caccomonas pullistercoris | reverse complement strand
CCGAGCTTCGGGTGGCGCTCCTTGCACATTTTGTGCTTTCGTTGCGAGACGGAGCTGCACTCCTCCTGTTTGCCCGTGCCTGAGGTGTGCCGGTGGCGGGGAAGTCCATGTTCTCCCGTTTCATCGCGTTTCCCCGGGTAGCCCTGACCGTATTTACAGGTCGCCGTTTAGGTCTTACAGGTCGCCGTTTGGCTTTTACGGGTCGCCGACTTGTTTTCGTGGAGCCTCCGCTCGCCGTCCTTCATGCGCATATATAGGATACAATGGCTTTGTCCCCTCGAAATTGACGCAGTAAACGTTTCCCATCACATAACTTCTGTCTGCATTCGGGAGAGTGCTGGTGAAATTCCTGCGTCATTTCCCCGCACTTTCCGCTCATTTGCACTAACTCTGAATAAGTTAAGGCTGCATTCGGGAGAGTGCTGGTGAAATTCCTGCGTCATTTCTCCGCACTTTCCGCTCATTTGCACTAACTTTGCAGCGATGAGCCGAATCCTCTCCATAGATTATGGGAAAAAGCGCACGGGTATCGCCGTGACAGACCCTGCCCAGATCATTGCTAACGGGCTGACCACAGTGTCTACGTCCGAGCTGATGAAGTTCCTGACGGATTACATGAAGCGTGAGCCGGTCGAACGTGTCGTGATGGGGCTGCCCGTGCAGACCAACGGGGCACCTTCGGAAAACCAGCAGCGTGTTCGTTCGTTCGCAGGGCAGTTCCGCAAGGCCTTTCCCGACATTCCCCTCGAATTTCACGACGAGCGTTTCACCTCTGTCCTGGCCCACCAAGCCATGATTGACGGCGGGCTCCGGCGCATGGAGCGTCGGAACAAGGCACTTGTCGATGAAATCAGCGCCACGATTATCCTGCAATCGTACATGGAGTGGCGGCGTAACCAGCACAACAATCACACATTATGATACTGCCTATCTACACTTACGGCCAGCCCGTCCTCCGCCAGCAGGCGCAGGACATTACGCCTGATTATCCCGAGCTGCCCACCTTGATTGCCAATATGTTTGAAACCCTCACAGCCTCCGATGGCGTGGGGTTGGCCGCTCCGCAAGTGGGGCTGGCCATTCGGCTTGCCGTCATCGACCTCGACGTGATCTCGGACGACGAGCCTCAGTACAAGGACTTCCGCCGGGCCTATATCAACCCTGAAATCGTGGAGGTCGACGACAGCGAGACAGAAGTGATGGAGGAGGGCTGCCTCAGCCTGCCCGGCATCCACGAGCCGGTGCGCCGCCCGAAACGCATCCACGTCACCTACCTCGACGAGCAGTTCCAGCCGCACGACGAGTGGGTCGACGGGTTCCTCGCCCGCGTCATGCAGCATGAGTTCGACCACCTCGACGGACACGTGTTCATCGATCGCATTTCCCCCCTGCGCCGCCAGATGGTGCAAGGCAAGCTCAAAGCCATGGTCAAGGGGCATGTGCGTTGCGGTTATAAGGTCAAAGTAGCCCACAAGTAAAATCTCCGTTTCCGCCGTGCGCAAGGCGTTGTTGCTCTTGGTCCTGTTGCCTTTACTTATAAGGGCACAGGTGAATACGGACCACATGATGAGAATGGGCCGCAACTCGTTGTTTTATGCCGAGTACGTCCTCTCAATCCGCTATTTCAACCAAGTCATCGCCGCCAAGCCGTTCCTGTCGGAGCCTTACTACTACCGCGCCGTCGCGAAGTTCTATCTTGAAGACTATTGGGGCGCTGAGGCCGACTGTTCGGCCTCGATCGAACGCAACCCGTTCATCACGAATGTGTATCAGCTCCGTGGCCTTTGCCGCATCAAACTCGGGCGTTTCGCTGACGCTGTGGCCGACTACGACCGGGCGCTTGAAGACGAGCCCGACGACCAGGCCATGTGGTATAACCGCGTCCTCTGTCGCTTGGAGTTGAAGGATTATGACCAAGCCGACGCCGACCTCGACGAAATGATGCGCAAATGGCCGAATCAGGCTAAGAATTACGGAGTTAAGGCTCAGGTGGCTTTCGAACGCAAGGACACGGCCGACGGTGAGCGCTGGCTCGACCGCCTGCTGGCTGTCGACCGTCGCGATGCGGCGGCCTGGGCCAACAAAGGACTGCTCACCCTGCGCCGGGGGGAGTATGAACTGGCCGATTCTTGCCTGACAGAAGCCATCGCCTTGGAACCGAACAATGCTGTCAATTATCTGAACCGTGCTCTTGCGCGTTACAATCTCAACCGGTTCAGCGGCACGTTGGCTGACTACGACTGCGCCATCGAACTGGTGCCCGAGAGCTTCATCGCGCACTATAACCGTGGCCTTCTTCGCGCCCAGGTGGGCGACGACAACCGTGCCATCCAAGACTTTGACTATGTCATTGAGCGCGAACCCGACAACATTCTGGCCGTTTATAACCGCGCTATCCTCCGCGAGAAGACCGGTGACTTCCGTGGGGCTATCCGCGATTACTCCCGCCTCCTCAAAGCATATCCCCACTTTGCCTACGGCTACGTGGCGCGTGCCCGTTGCCGCCGCCGCATTGGCGACACCCGCGGAGCCACCGCTGACGAACGCCGGCTGCTTGTGATGCAGCTCGACGAGAGCTACGGGCGGCCTCGTCGCGGTGGAGTGAAAAAGGTGCGTAAGCGTAGTGATGAGAATCTGGACGACTATAATAGCCTCGTCGTCGAGGATAAGGACACACTCCGCGTTTACGATGACGAGTATCGTGGCGAGGTACAGAACAAGCATGTTGAGAACGACTGCCTGCCTCTCTTTGCCCTCACGCTCAACTTCAAGCCTGACGACGTCCGCGCCATGGGAGCTTATATGCCCGAGGTGGAGCGCCTCAACAACCGCAGGCTTATCGGGCGCCGTGTGGCGCTGACCTCGGACGAAAGGGCGGTGGACGAGGACGGCATGAAAGATTATTTTTCGTTGATCGACCGGCTTTCGGAGCAGTTGGAGAAAGAGGCGGCACCCTCGCCCGACAGGCTTATGCTTCGGGCCGTGGCCTATTATTCCGTGCGGAATTTCGAGGCGGCTTTGGAAGACCTCGACCGTGTGCTGGCGCTCGATTCAACCCGTCTCGACGCTATGTTGCAAAGTGCGAGCATACTGTTCCGCGAGGTGCAGGCCGAGGCTTCTGCGGCAGACGCCGTGCCCGATTATACGGAAGTGCTCGACAAGTTGGACGCCGCCATCCGCCGCTCGCCCGGCAATCCGGTCTTATACTACAACCGTGGATGTGTGTGGACGGCCATGAAAAACTATCAGCGTGCCCTTGCTGACTATGGCGAGGCCGTGCGGTTGAATCCCTCCTTTGCGGAAGCTTATTTCAACCGTGGAATGGTCTATATCTACACACATGGTGACGAGAAGGGTAGGAACGACCTCAGCAAGGCTGGCGAACTCGGCTTATATCAGGCTTATTCTTTATTAAAACAGCACCGGAAAGAGGAATAAGCCGTATCGGAGCCTTGCTGTCGGCGACTCCGATACGGCTTTGCTTTCAGCCCATGTTGCGGGCTGCGTCAAGAACGGCTTCGCCCAATGTCGGATGGGCGTGTACAATTTCGCACAAATCGTTCACCGTGGCGTCGAAGCGCATCAGTGCCGTGATTTCTTGGATAAGGTCGGCGGCGTGTGCGCCCAGTATGTGGCAACCGATGATGCCTCCGTCCGTGCCGGCGATGAGTTTGACCAAGCCGTCGGGTGCTCCCATGGCCAGCGCTTTCCCGTTGGCTCGGAAAAAGGCCTTACCGGTTCGTATTTCGAGGCCTTGTGCCCGTGCGGCTTCTTCCGTCAGTCCGACGCTTGCGACTTCCGGTGAGGTGAATACGGCGGCTGGCATCACGTCGAGTTGCAGGGCATCGGCTTTGCCGCAGATGTGATGGAGGGCGCGGCGGCCTTGGAACGAAGCGGCGTGGGCCAGCTGGCACAGGCCGTTGACGTCGCCGATGGCATAAATGTTCGGAACGTTTGTCTGCATGTTGCCGTTGACCGAAATGCCTTTGGCTGTGTAGGCTACGCCAACTGTGTCCAGATTGAGCGAGCCGACGTTGGCCATGCGCCCTACGGCGGCGACGACAACATCGGCATCGACCTCTTGTGCTGATACGCCTTTGTGCGTGTAATGTACGGTGAGACCACCGTCGGGTGTGGCTGTAATTTCATCCACACGGGCTTGTGTCACAACCGTCACTCCTTTGCCTTTCATCGTAGTGCGCAGGCGTTTGGCAATGTCGCTGTCCATGTTGGGCAGGATTTCCTTGCAGAATTCCAAGACCGTCACTTGACTGCCGAACGCATGGAAGATTGAGGCGAATTCCAAGCCGATGACGCCGCCGCCGACGATGCAGAGGCGCTGTGGGACATGATCGATTTCGAGCAACTCCTTCGATGTGATTACGCCGGGGAGTTCGGCTCCCCGAACGGCGAGCGGTTTGGTGGACGAGCCCGTAGCGATGATGATGTGGGGAGCCTGAAAAACCAGCTCGTCTTCCGGTCTCTCCATGTCGTCGGATGGAGACACTTTGACGGTATGACTGTCAATGAATGTCGCTGTTCCGGAAATAACGGTCACTGCATTACGTTTTAGCAACGCTGTGACGCTTTCTCCTAATGCTTTGACTGTGTTGTCTTTACGGGCGACAATGTTTTTCATGTCAGGATGCGGCTTTCCTGTCTCGATTCCGAACTCGCTTGCAGTTGTTATGCCATCCATCACTTCGGCACTGCGGCAGAAGCACTTAGTCGGGATGCAGCCTTCGTTCAGACAAGTCCCTCCGATCCGGCTTTTCTCAATGAGTACTGTGGCGAGGCCGGATTTTGCAGCGGCGAGCGCAGTCTCGTAACCGCCCGGCCCGGCGCCGATGATGATGAGGTCTACGTTTTTCATGGCTCGGTGTAATCTTTATAAGTGAAGTGTGGTTCTTTCACCGCTTTGACGTCGTCGAGCCGGCGTACTGGCGTGTCGTGTGGAGCTGAACGTAGTTTTTCAGGGTCGGTCTTGGCCTCTTCGGCGATGCGTTTCATCACGTCGATGAAGGCATCCAATGTGTCTTTGCTCTCCGTTTCGGTCGGCTCAATCATCATTGCTTCGTGGAAAAGCAGGGGAAAGTAAACCGTCGGGGCATGGAAACCGTAATCAAGCAGGCGTTTGGCCACATCGAGCGTGCGGATGTGTTGCGGGTTGCTGTGTTCGCCGCCGTATTCAGGCTTCAATCCGTTGAAGACAAACTCGTGCTTGCACAGACCGCCGATAGGGAGGTCGTAGTATGTCTTCAAGGATTCTTTGATGTAGTTCGCGTTCAAGACAGAGAGCATACCGGCCTGACGGAGGTAGTCGTGCCCCAGCGTAAGCAAGTAGGCGTAAGCTCTTAACAGGATGTTGTAATTCCCGCAATATGAGGAGATTTGTCCGGATGCGTTGGAGCTTTCATTTAGGCAGAGCGAACCGTCTTCTTTCTTAACGACCTGAGGGTTGGGGAGCAGTTCTTCGAGACCTTGGCGCACGCCTACGGGGCCTGCACCCGGTCCGCCTCCGCCGTGTGGGGTTGAGAAAGTCTTATGCAGGTTGATGTGCATGACGTCGAAGCCCATGTCGCCCGGCCGGCAGACACCCAGCATCGGGTTGAGGTTTGCTCCGTCATAATACATCAGGCCGCCGCATTCGTGGACCAAGCTGGCAATTTCGGGAATGTTGTGCTCGAAAATTCCAAGCGTGTTGGGGTTTGTCATCATCATGGCGGCTACGTCGTCGCCCAGTAGTGGGCGCAGGTCGTCGACATCGACCGTGCCGTCCGGACGGCTTTTCACCTCGACAACTTGCAGGCCGCAGACGGCTGCCGAGGCGGGGTTGGTTCCGTGTGCCGAGTCAGGGATGAGCACCTTGACGCGCTTGTCGTCGCCCCGGCTGTGGTGATAGGCGCGGATAATCATCAGTCCGGTCAGTTCGCCGTGGGCACCTGCATAAGGGTTGAGGGTGAAGGCGCTCATGCCTGCCACTTCGGACAAGAGATGTTGCAGGTTATAGTAGACCTCCAACGCGCCCTGCACAGTCTCCATGGGTTGTGCGGGGTGGAGTTGAGTGAAGGCGGGGAGAGCTGCCACCTCGTCATTCAGCTTTGGGTTGTATTTCATGGTGCAGCTTCCGAGCGGGTAGAAGCCCGTGTCGACGCCGAAATTGTTGTTGCTCATGTTTGTGTAATGGCGCACGACGGTCGGTTCGTCCACTTCGGGCAGTTGGGGAGTTTGCTGGCGGAGTACGTCAGCCGGCAATTCGCTCCGCAGATTGCGCTGCGGCACTTCGGCAGGAGGCAAGGAATAACCGATGCGGCCCGGGCGCGACAGCTCAAAGATGAGCTTGCCATAATATCTGTTGTTCATCGTTTTGTCGGTTTAGTCGGGATTATTTATAAGTGTGACGAGCCGGTCCATTTCGGCTTTTGTGCGGCGTTCGGTGGCTGCGAAAAGGATGGCGTCGGGATGTCCTTCCACGGGGACGCCCGCTAAAATTTCGGCCGCGGCACAACGGCGGCGCAGGGCGGCCACATCGTCGTCGTAACGCAAGGCGAATTCTTCGAGGAACGGTCCGGGGAAGAGCGGACGGAAGTGGCCTGTCGCGATGAGGGCATCGTGCAGGTAGTGGGCGTTGTCATAAGAACGCTCGTTGACCTCGCGCAGTCCGCTGTTTCCCATGAGCGAGAGGTAGATGGCGACATGGAGGCACATGATGCCCTGGCTCGTGCAGATGTTCGACGTGGCCTTTTCGCGGCGGATATGTTGCTCCCGGGCTTGCAGGGTGAGCACGAAAGCGCGCCGGCCGTCGGCATCGACTGTGCCGCCGACGAGGCGTCCGGGCATCTTGCGAACCAAAGCCTTCGTCGTGCAGAGAAAGCCGATGTACGGTCCGCCGTAGTTCATCGGTAGGCCTAATGATTGCGCCTCGCCGCAAGCGATGTCTGCTCCCCATTCGCCGGGCGACCGGAGCACGCCCAGTGCCGACGCGCGGCAGTTCATGATGAACAGGGCCTTGTGTGCATGGCACAGGTCGGCCATGTCGGAGAAATCCTCGATGATACCGTAGTAGTTGGGTTGGGCGACGATGACGCCCGCCACGTCGTCTGCGGCAAGTTTGGCTTTGAGGTCGTCGCGGTCTGTCGTGCCGTCTTTTTCAGCAACCATGTCCACGTCGACGCCATGGTAGTGCGCATAGGTCAGGACAACGCGCCGCACGCGTAGCGGAAGTGTGGACGAGACGAGCACGCGACGGCGCTTTTTTGCTGCGGCCACAGACATAAGCATCGCTTCGGCCGTGGCTGTCGCGCCGTCGTACATGCTGGCGTTCGATACGTCCATGCCGGTCAGGCCGGCCATCATCGTTTGGAATTCAAAGATGTATTGCAGCGTGCCTTGCGATATTTCGGCCTGATACGGAGTGTATGAAGTCAGGAATTCTGACCGCGAGGAAAGGGCCGCCACGACGCTGGGCGTGTAATGATCATAGACGCCGTCGCCAGCGAAGCAGACGAGCGGGTTGTTCTTGCGGCCAAGTTCTTCGAAGTGGCGGCGCACTTCTTCTTCCGACATGGACGGGGGAAGTCCGACGGGCTGTTTCAGCTTCAAGGCATCCGGGACTTCGGCATACAGTTCGTCCAGACAGGATGCACCGATGGTGTCGAGCATCGCCTTGATGTCCGCATCGGTATGCGGTAAAAATTTGTGTGTCATATTAGATCGTAAGGTGATTTAGGTTTTTGTAGAACGGCATCACCGCGCTGCAGGCGGCAGCAAAGCGTCTGGCTGTCGGCATGCAGCGCGGCGCGTTCGTCCTGGATTTTCTGGCCGGTTTGCGTCAGCCTGCGCAACTTGCCTCGTAGTCTTTGGCGTTCATGAGTTTGTTCAGTTCACTCGGGTCGGTGAGCTTGATTTTTATGATCCAGTTGGTGAAAGCGTCGGCGTTGATGCGCTCGGGCTCGTCCTCTAAGATCTCGTTCACTTCTTCGACGACACCGCTGACGGGGGCCATGAGGTCGCTGGCGGCCTTGACACTCTCGACGGCGCCGAACTCACTGCCTGCGCTCAGTTCGTCGCCCGGCTCGGGCATGTCGACATAAACGACGTTGCCCAGCTGCTCCTGTGCGTAGTCCGTGATGCCGATGTAAGCGAAGTCGCCGTCCACACGTACATATTCGTGTGAGGGTGAATAGTACAAGCCTTCTAATACTTTTGCCATAGTTGTTTGATTTAATGAGGTTTACGTTTCTATTATTTCTTGTAGTTCTTGTCGTAAAAGCGTTTTTTTGTGATCACGCCGTCGTGGCGTTTCTTGTGGATGAGCACCTGGACGGACGTGCCCAAGGCTGCGTGCGTGTTGTCAACAAGAGCCATGCACACGCTCTTGCCTGTCGAAATGGATTGATAACCTGTCGTGACAGTGCCGATCGCAGTTTCTCCGTCGAACACTTCGTAACCATGTCGTGGAATGGCTTTGTCTGATAGTTCGATGCCGACGATTTTGCGTTTCAGTCCGTTGGCTTTTTGTTGCGCGATGGCTTCACGACCGATGAAATCGCCCTTTTCGACTTTGACGAAGATGCCAAGCCCGGCTTCGAGGGGCGTGATGTCCGCGTTCAGTTCGTTGCCGTAGAGCGGCAGGCCGACTTCGAAGCGCAGAGTGTCGCGGCAGCCCAGTCCACACGGCGTTGCGTCGCCGCTGGCGATGAGTTTGTCCCACAGCGCGACGATGACTGCTGGCGCGGCGTAGATCTCGAAGCCGTCTTCGCCCGTGTAGCCCGTGCGGCTGATGAGCACAGGCTGCCCCTCGGCTGTGGCGTTTTTGAACGTGTAGAATGCGAGCTCGCTGCACGGGATGCCGAGTCGCGTTTCGATGATGGACTCGGCTTTCGGTCCCTGAACTGCAATTTGCCCGTACTCTTCGCTTTTATTTTCAATCGTAACATGATAGCTGTCAGCATGTTCAAACATCCATGTGTAGTCTTTCTCAATGTTGGCAGCGTTCACGACGAGCAGGAACTGCTGTTCGGCAAGTTTATAAACGAGCAAGTCGTCGACAGCACCTCCCGAGGGGTAGAGCATGAGGCCATAGAAAATCTTTCCTGCGGGTGCGTCACTGATATCGTTTGTGAAGATGTGCTGGACAAAGCGTTCCGCATCCGGACCAGAGACAAAGACTTCGCCCATGTGCGAGACGTCGAACACGCCGCAGGCATGGCGCACGGCGTTGTGCTCGTCGATGATGTTGGTGTATTGGATCGGCATGTCAAATCCGCCGAAAGGGCTGATGACTGCCCCGAGAGCCTTGTGCCGGTCATACAAACAGGTCTTCTTGTTTCCCATGATGATATATTATTTAAGGTGTGGGTTGTGTCTTGTCAAGCAGCAGGCGGACAAGGTCGTCCGTGCCGAAATGGCGGATGAAGCGTTCGGGCACGACAGCCTTGGCCGCTCGGCGTATGGCCTCTTCCTGGAAGGAAACGCCCGTCAGGGCGGTCCGGAGTGGCGTTAGGTCGGCGAGGACGAAAAAGTCGCCCGCAAAATCCACCGTCCTGATACGCCCGTGCCGGACATTGATGTGGGCTTCGACCGTGCCGCAAGTGTCAATGCGCAGCTTGCGTGTGAAATCGCATGAAGGATTCGAACCGTAGAGGAAAGCGGGTGAGCGGTAGGCCTGCTCGATGGTTCTGATGCCCTCTGCGTCAGTTTCGTCCAAGGTGATGCTTCGGCCGCACAGATGCTCGCGGACATGGCGCTTGAAGGCCGCAATGCCGATGCTCAGGTGGTCTTTGAGCAGGCCGATGCGTGACGGCACGCTTGCAACGCCTTTTGCGCGCAATTTGTCCGCTCCGGGCGTCAGGCAGGCAGCCATGTTTGTTCTGTCGGTGTCGTAGAGCATCGTCCCGTGTACGACGCTGTGCCCGCCGAGTTGGTAGAAAGCCGTGCCGCTCACCTTGCGCCCACCGACAAGGACGTCGTTGCGCCCCGAAGCCTCGGCCGGCAGTCCCAGCGAGCGGAGCGCCGGAATGATCAGGCTGAGGTAGCGGGCGAAAGCCTCGGCTACATTCATGCCCGGACTGACCATGCTGAACATCACGTTGCCCTCGTCGGCATAGATGGCACCGCCCCCGCTCTTGCGGCGGCAGACATCCACGCCGTGGCGGCGGCAATAGTCCAAGTCGACTTCGCTCTCGACAGACTGGTTGCGGCCCACGACAACGGTCGGAGCCACCTGCCACATGAAGAAGAACTCCTCGTCGTGCATCATGTGGGCGAGGAACTCTTCGGCCGCCAGATAAAACGTGGCAGTCTGCCCGCCCGTCACGGGTAGTTCCACGTAGGTGAGGCCTTTCGCTATGGGGTTGCGTTCCATTCGTGTTTTTCTGACCTCAAAAATACGGAAAAGGTTTGTTATCCGGGTTATGTGCGCGTCGATATTTTGAGGCTGTTTAGATTTTTTAGCGGCTGAAAGTTCCCGCCCGCCGCCTGGGGTGCGCGCTTGGTTTGTTAGGCTGTCGGGAGACGGCTCGTGGAAAAGACTGTCGCAGTGACAGGATTTACAGATGCTTTGCCGGGAAATTCTGTCGCTGCGACAGTTCGGGCGGTGTGGCGGCATGCTTTTACCCGGCCAGTCGCAGGAAACGTTTCAGTCCGATGAAAAAACATGAGGAAGAAGTGAAAAGAAAGCGTTTGGCGTGACTGTGTTTTGCCGAAGAATGTTTAACTTTGCAGCCAGAGACAAACGGTTTCGCAAGCGTGTAATCTCAATTTTTTATCATACACAATTTTAAGAACATGGTATATTCACAGGAAGTAAACAACATGTGTTGTGTTGCCAAAGGACCGAACCACGGTCCGGCTCCCATTCCCGAAGAAGGGAAGTGGATCCAGGCAAAAGAGATTAAGGACATTTCGGGCCTGACACACGGTGTGGGCTGGTGCGCACCCCAGCAGGGAACTTGCAAGCTGACGCTCAATGTGAAAGAAGGTGTCATTCAGGAAGCTCTCGTAGAGACTATCGGTTGCTCGGGTATGACTCACTCTGCCGCCATGGCGTCTGAAATCCTGCCGGGTAAGACCATTCTTGAAGCCTTGAACACTGACCTTGTCTGCGACGCCATCAATACGGCCATGCGCGAGCTCTTTCTTCAGATTGTCTACGGCCGTACGCAGAGCGCCTTCTCCGAAGGTGGCCTGATGGTCGGTGCTGGTCTCGAAGACCTCGGCAAGGGTCTCCGCAGCCAGGTTGGTACGCTCTACGGCACGTTGGCCAAAGGCCCGCGCTATCTGGAAATGGCCGAAGGCTACATCAAGACCATCGCCCTCGACAAGGACAACCAGATTTGCGGCTACGAGTTCGTACACCTGGGCAAGTTCATGGAGGAGGTCAAGAAAGGAACCGACGCCAACGAAGCCTTGAAGAAAGTGACCGGCACGTACGGACGTTTCAGCAAGGAGCAGGGTGCAGTGAAATACATCGATCCACGTCACGAATAATTAGGAGGAACAAAGCATGATTAGACCTGTAAATTTTGAGAGCCAAGACCGTCGTATCAAACAGATTTTGGCGGCTTTGAATGAGAACGGAATCAAGGACATCGAGGAGGCTAACGCCATCTGCGACTCCTACGGTCTCGACCCCTATAAGACGTGTGAAGAGACGCAGCCCATCTGCTTCGAGAATGCAAAGTGGGCGTATGTCGTGGGTTCGGCCATCGCTTTGAAGAAAGGCTGCAAGAGCGCTTCTGAGGCTGCCGAAGCCATCGGTATCGGTCTGCAATCGTTCTGCATCCCCGGTTCTGTGGCTGACGACCGCAAGGTCGGTTTGGGTCACGGCAACTTGGCAGCCATGCTGCTCCGCGAAGAGACCAAGTGCTTCGCTTTCCTGGCCGGTCATGAGTCTTTTGCCGCTGCCGAAGGCGCCATCAAGATTGCTGCTAAGGCCGATAAGGTGCGCAAGGAACCCCTCCGCTGCATCCTGAACGGTCTGGGCAAGGACGCAGCGCAGATCATCTCGCGCATCAATGGCTTCACTTATGTGCAGACGAAGTTCGACTACTTCACGGGCGAGTTGCACGTAGTTCGTGAGATCGCTTACTCCGACGGTCCTCGCGCCAAGGTGAAATGCTATGGTGCAGACGACGTCCGCGAGGGTGTGGCCATTATGTGGAAAGAGGGTGTCGACGTGTCCATCACGGGTAACTCGACCAACCCGACCCGCTTCCAGCACCCCGTCGCCGGTACGTACAAGAAGGAGCGCATCCTTGCCGGCAAGCCTTACTTCTCGGTTGCTTCCGGTGGTGGTACGGGCCGTACGCTTCACCCGGACAACATGGCCGCTGGTCCTGCTTCCTACGGTATGACCGACACGATGGGACGTATGCACAGTGATGCCCAGTTCGCAGGTTCTTCGTCTGTTCCGGCGCACGTAGAGATGATGGGCTTCCTTGGCATCGGCAACAACCCGATGGTAGGTTGCACCGTCGCATGCGCCGTCGACGTGGCTACTGCCTTGAACAAGTAATTCCCTTTTCAGGATTCTTACATTTTCAATCCCCGGTTTCGTCGTAGGGCGGAGCCGGGGATTGTTGTTCGCAGGCGGCGGGGAAGCCGTCATTCCGCTGCTGAACGGATAAGGCAGCTGGTGTGCTTTTCTCCGTCGCAGTCCCAGTTATTCCTGTCGCACCGGGCATTTCCTTTGTCAGCCGGGGCGAAAGAAAAAGTCAGCCACGACAAAAGTGAGACCGGCCGGATGCGGCTCATTCTGTTTTTGTCGTGGCTGAATGTAGAGGTGTGGGAAGGACGAACCTTACCTTGCGGGCATCCGCTTGCGGACGAAGCGTTCAAAACGCTGCAATCCATCCATCATGCGCTGTGACGGACAAGCCAGATTCCAGCGCATGAACCCCTCGCCGGCCTCTCCGTACATGCGGCCGGAGTTGAGCCACAGTCCCACTTCGGTTTTCAACGTTTCTTCAAGTTGGTCCGATTTCATGTGGAGTGCAGTGCAATCCATCCACGCCAGATAAGTCCCTTCGAGTTCCGCAATAGGGAACTCTGGTAAGTGTACACTGCAAAATCCTTTCATTTCCAAATAGTTTTTCCGGATGTATTGAAGTAGTTGTTCAAGCCAATCCTCTCCTTCATTGTATGCAGCCGTCAGTCCGACGACACCGAAAGGATTGACGTCGCATACCTCGTTGATGTTGATGGCGCGGTCAATTCTTTTCCGCAAGGCGGCGTTGGCAGCGAAGATATTGGCGATTTGCAGTCCTGCCAGGTTGAAAGATTTGCTCGGTGACATGCACGTGGCCGAGTGCTGTGCGAATTCTTCGGAGAGAGAGGCAAAAGGAATGTGCTTGTGTCCGGGATAGACAAGGTCACAGTGGATTTCGTCAGAAAGGACAAGCACTCCGTGTCGCAGGCAGATTTCGCCCACGCGTGTCAGTTCCTCGCGGGTCCAGACACGGCCTGCGGGGTTGTGCGGGTTGCAAAGGATCATCAGTTTCACTTGCGGGTCGGCAGCTTTGGCTTCCAAGTCGTCGAAGTCGATGTGATAGGTCTGTCCGTCAAAGCGGAGGCGGTTTTCGGCCAGTATGCAGCCGTTGTTGCGGATGGACGAGAAAAAGCAGTTGTAGACGGGAGTCTGCACCAACACCTTGTCGCCGGGTGCTGTCGTTGCCTTGATGATGGCCGAGAGGGCTGGAACGACGCCCGTTGTATAGATGATGTCTTCCCGCCGGACCGTCCATCCGTGGCGGCGCTTCATCCAGCCGATGACCGTGTCGTAGTAAGTAGCCGGAACGCGCGTGTAGCCGAATATGCCATGGGCCACGCGGCGTTGGAGTGCCTCAATGATAGGCGGTGCGGTGCGGAAATCCATGTCGGCCACCCACATCGGAAGAACGTTGTCGTTGTTGGCCGAGTCCCATTTGTACGAAGCTGTGCCACGCCGGGCGATACATTCGTCGAAGTCGTATGTTTGCATTATTCTGCGATTTTATCGGTGTTGAAAGTGGTAATCACGCAATCGGCCGGTGCCTTGATGTGCTCGTCAAGGATGATTTCGCCGTAGCTTAGCGCAGTGATGTGCCCGCTGCGCGGGTTCTTCACGCTGTGCACAGCGCTGTTGATCGTGGCCTCGACTGTGCTGTACTCAAAGGCGAGGTCGGCGTCGTCGGCCATTGTGCAGTTTTCCAGGACGAGGTCGTGTGCGTAGCAGAGCGGTTGCGTGCCCGATATTTTGCAGTTGACCAAGCGGAGCCGGCGGGAGTGCCATCCGAGATATTCGCCGGTCAGTTCAGAGTCGTAGACGGTGACATCCTCTGTGTTCCAAAACGCGTCTTTCGAGTCGATGACGGCATTGCGTATTTCCACGTTCTTGCAGTATTGGAACGAGTAGTTGCCTTGTTGCCTGTAATGGTTTATCCGGATGTTTTCGCTGTGCAAGAAAAGATAGTCAGCGTGTTCCAATTCGACCTGATGGAGTTCCACGTTACGGCACATCCATAGTGTCTCTTGTGCGTTGGGAATACGCACGTTTTTCAGCCGGATGCCGTCCATCTCACGGAACATTTTGGGGGCTTCGACGAGCGTGTCGCTCATTTCGAGGCCGCGTGAGTACCACAGGGCGGCGCGGGCACCCTCCGTGAACAGGCAGTTCTTCACCACGAAGCCGTCATTGTGCCAAAAAGGGTACTTTCCTTCGAAACAGCAGTTGTTTGCTTCCACATCGGAGCACTCTTTCAGTGCAGACTCACCCGCATGGATGGTCACGTGGTCAAGGCGGATATCGTGCGAGGCAAAGAGCGGGCGCTCGCCTTCGAATTCTGTGTTTTTAATTGTTTCCATCGTTATTATGGTTTGTTCTTTGTTCTTGTTGCGCCGGACGTTTGGCTGTCCGGTTTTTGCCGGTGAAAAGGGCAGGAACCGCATTCTTCGGCGTTCGCATTGCGTTGTCACGGTGCAAAGATAGTTGTCGGCAGGCGAAGCGCGGCTATCTGTTTTACGGGAAGCATAACCGTGATTACGGTTTTTTTATCCACTTTCCCCGGCAAAGGCGGACGAGGAAAATGATGCCGCGGAAACAGAGCTCGAGGCACATGGCGAGCCACACACCGCGCAATCCCATTGTCGGCGCAAGGGCTGCGGCCAGCGAAAGGCGTACCACCCAGATGCTGACGAGGTTCATCGTGGCCGGAACGAGCGTGTCGCCCGCACCGACAAAGACACCGTAGGCCACGATGGAGGCGGCGAACATGGGTTCGGCAAAGGCTTCTATGCGCAGCACCGACACGCCGAGGTCGAGCACGTCTTTGTCGGGCGTCATGATGCCGATCATGAGAGGCGCACCGGCATACATCGCAATGCCCATCGCCGTCATGAC
>DVNY01000109.1 GCA_018714085.1 Candidatus Caccomonas pullistercoris | reverse complement strand
GGCCAGCTCGTCGCGTATCTCGTCCAGCGGGCGGCGGGGCGTGTGTTCGAGGAAGCGGCGGAAGGCGGCGCTGTCGGCACACATGCGGCGCAGGAACTTGTGGAGCGAGGCGCCCGTCAGTCCGTCGAGCGTACCTTGGTAGATGGCGGGCGGAATGCCGCGCCGTTCGTCGATGGGGTGGGGCGTGCCGTTCAGGGCGGTACAGCTGGCCACGTTCAGGCCTGCCGAGGGCAGCACGTGCGAGGCGGCCCATACGCCCATCGACCAACCTACGACGTGCACCTCGGCATAGGCGCGCAGGGGCGTGGCGTCGAAGTCCAGTGTGCGGTAGTCGTAACAGATCTGGTAGTCCATCCCCTGCGGGCGGTAGTGGCGGAACGGCGTTTCGTCTGCCGCCCATCCGGCAAAGAACAGGAGCAGGCGGGGATGGTGTTCGTGGATGAGGTAGAGTTGTTTCATTCGTTTTCTGGGGTTAATCAGTTGTTTTTGTAGGTTGCGGACAGGTTTCCGCGGCTTTCCGAAGTGCTTCGGAACCTTGCAGACAGCTTTCCGCGGCCTTCCGAAGGGCTTCGGAACCTTGCGGACAGGTTTCCGCGGCTTTCCGAAGGGCTTCAGAACCTTGCAGACAGCTTTCCGCGGCCTTCCGTAGTACTTCGGAACCTTGCGGACAGGTTTCCGCGGCCTTCCGCAGGGCTTCGGAACCTTGCGGACAGGTTTCCGCGGCCTTTCGTAGGGCTTCGGAACCTTGCGGACAGCTTTCCGCAGCTTTCCGTAGGGCTTCGGCGGTCGTCAGAGGGGGATGGCGTCCACTTCGTCTTCCGTCAGGGCCGCGGTCAGCGAGAAGCGGATGCGCGACGTGCCTTCGGGCACCGTGGGCGGACGGACGGGCAGGGCGTAGAAGCCGTGGCGTTGCAGGGCTTCAGCGCGCAGCACGGTGTCGGCGCTCGGCCCGACAATCATCGGGACAATCTGGCTGACGCTGGGCGAGGCGTATCCCCGCTGGGCGAGGCGGGCGCGCAGCCGTTCGCCCAGGCGCAGGACGTGGCGACGGCGGTCGTTCATCTCGGCCAGTCGGCGCACGACGAACAGCGTCCACGCCACGCTGACGGGCGGCAGGGCGGTGGTGAAGATGAACGGGCGCATGCGGTTGACGAGGTATTCGCGCACGGTCCGGCTGCACGCCACGTAGGCTCCGGCCGAGGCGCAGGCCTTGCCGAAGGTGCCCACGAGGAAGTCGATGTCCCTCGTGCAGCCCTCTTCTTCGGCGCAGCCCAGCCCCGTGGGGCCGAAGACGCCGAAGGCATGGGCCTCGTCGACGTAGAGCAGCACGTTGTCGTAGCGGCGCTTCAGGGCTACGAGGCGGCGCAGGTCGGTGCGGTCGCCGTCCATGCTGAACACGCTTTCGGTGACGATGATGAGGCGATGATACTGATTGCTATGTTCGCTGACGAGCCTCTCCAGCTGCGCCAGGTCGTTGTGGCGGTAACGGATGCAGCGGGCGGGCGCAGCGAGGCGGATGCCGTCGATGAGGCTGGCGTGCACCAGTTTGTCGGCCAGGATGAGCGTCTGTGCGTCGGCCACGGCGGGCAGGATGCCCGTGTTGGCGTGGTAGCCGCAGTTGAACACCAGCGCGGCTTCGGTGCCGAAGCGTCGGGCCAGTTCGTCCTCCAGTTCGTCGTAGACGCGGAAGTTGCCCGTCAGCAGGCGCGACGACGACGAGGTGGGCAGGAACGTCTCGGGCGTCAGCGTCTCCAGGAACTCGCGGCGCAGGTCGGTGTCGGCCGCCAGTCCCAGGTAGTCGTTGGACGAGAGGTTCAGCATCCGCCGTCCGTCGTCGGGGGTAGTGACGTAGCGTCCGTCGTGCTCCAGTCGGGGCAGGCGGCGCAGGTTGCCCTGGGCGTGCAGGGCGTCGAGGGCTTGTTGTAGTTCTTGGGTAAAGTTCATGGTCTTCTGTTATTTCATCTCTCCTACTATCTTCAGCAATCCTCCCGTCAGTCGGCTCAGCTGTTCCGGCTCGATGACGAAAGGCGGCATCAGGTAAACCAGCCGTCCGAAGGGACGCACCCAGATGCCTTCCTCTACGAAGCGGCGCTGCATCCAGGCCATGTCTACAGGCTCGCGGGTCTCGATGACGCCGATGGCGCCCAGCACGCGCACGTCCGCTACCTGCGGCAGCTGTCGGGCAGGCTCCAGCTCGCGGCGCAGCTGCGCTTCGATGCGGCGTACCCGTCCCTGCCAGCCGTATTCGGCCGACGTGAGCAGGCGGATGGAGGCGCAGGCACAGGCGCAGGCCAGCGGATTGCCCATGAACGTGGGGCCGTGCATGAAGCAGCCGGGGGCGTGGTTCGAGATGGTGTCCGCCACCTCGTTCGTGGCCAGCACGGCGGACAGTGTCATGTATCCGCCCGTCAGCGCCTTGCCGATGCACATGATGTCCGGCTCCACACCCGCGTGCTCCCAGGCAAAGAGGCGTCCCGTCCGTCCGAAGCCCGTGGCTATCTCGTCGAAGATGAGCAGCAGGCCGTGTTCGCGGCACAGGCGGGCGGCTTCGCGCAGGTATTGCGGATGATAGAACCACATACCGCCCGCGCCCTGTACGATGGGCTCGAGGATGAGGGCGGCCAGTTCGTCGGCATGACGTTCGATGGTCTCTTTCAGCGGCAGGATGTCGTCGGGGTTCCATTCGCCGTCGAAGCGCGAGCGGGGCTGCGGCACGAAGTAGCGCACGGGCAGGGCGCTTCCGAAGAGCGAGTGCATGCCCGTGACGGGATCACAGACCGACATGGCGTTCCACGTGTCGCCGTGGTAGCCCGAGCGGATGGTGACGAAATTGTTTTTCTTCTCCTTTCCCCGTCCGACCCAATATTGTACGGCCATCTTCAGCGCCACCTCTACGGCTACGGAGCCTGAGTCGGCGTAGAAGATTTTCTGCATCGACGGCGGCACCAGCGGCAGCAGCAGACGGCCCAGTTCGATGGCTGGGTCGTGCGTCAGTCCGCCGAACATGACGTGCGACATCCGTTTCAGTTGTTCTTCCACGGCCCGGTTCAGCACGGGATGGTTGTATCCGTGTACCTGGCACCACCACGACGACATGCCTTCGACCAGCGTCTCGCCGCTTTCCAGCGTGATGGTCGCCCCCTGCGCACTCTTCACTTTGTAGACGGGCAGCGGGTTGGTGGTCGAGGTGTAGGGATGCCACAGGTGTTCGCGGTCGAATTGTGAGTCGCACAGGCGGTAACCCGCCTCGCGTACCAGTTGCTTGTCTTCGGCCACTTTCGAACCGAGGGTGGTGAGCAGGTCGCCCACGATGGCCGAGTTGATACCTATATATAAGGCTTTCTTCACGGCGTCGCGGCTCAGCTGCGAACGTCCGCCTGCGAAACGCAGGTAGGCCGTGGGGTTGATGAAGCGGAAGAGGGCGATGGTTGTCAGTATTTCGTCTTCGGTCAGCGGTGCCTGATGTTCGAGCGGCGTACTCTTGATGGGGCTGAGCAGGTTCATGGGGATGGATTGTACACCCAGCTTGCGGAGCGTGAAGGCCAGTTCGATGCGTTGCTCCATCGTTTCGCCCATGCCGATGATGCCGCCGCTACACACGTCCATGCCCACGCGGCGGGCTGCCTCCAGCGTGCGTATCTTTTCCTCCTGCGTATGCGTGGAGCAGAGGGTTGGGAAGTAGTTGGGAGCCGTCTCGAGGTTGCAGTGGTAGCGTGTCACGCCGGCTTCGTGCAGTTGCCTCAGTTCGTCTTCATCGGCCAGGCCCAGCGAGGCACAGAGCTGGATGGACGAATGGCGGCGCAGGTAGCGCACCGTGTCACAAAGTTGTTCGATTTGTTTCTTGGAAGGTTTTCGTCCGCTGGTCACCAGTGAGAACCGGTTGACGTCTTGCTCTTCGTTGGCACGGGCGTGCCGCAGGCATTCTTCGGCGGGCAGCAGGTCGTAGATGTCGGCCTGTGTGTGGTAGTGGGAGGATTGTGCGCACCATTTGCAGTTTTCAGGGCATCGGCCCGACTTGGCGTTGACGATGGAGCACATATCGAATTCGCGCGGGGCGCATGCCTCGGTAATCTCGTGGGCGGCGCGGTAGAGCGCCTCGCGGTCGGCCGTACCTGCCAGCCAGGCCGCTTCTTCGGGCGACAGGGCTGTGCCTGCCAGTACCCGCAGTTTCAGTTGTTCGATGGTCATAATGGATGATAAGGATGGAAGGAGTGTGTCCGTCGTGTCCGTCTGTTTGCGCAGCGAGCTGTCGGCCACGCCTTTGGACAGGCGTCCGATAGTGACATTCTGCCCGATGCTGGCAAAGGCAGCATAGCTCTTGTGACTCCAGCGGCGGAAGCGCAACGACGTTTTTGAGATGAATTTCTTTTTCACGAGGGTCAGTCTCCTGTTTGATTTTACGGATGGCAAAGATAAGTAAACTGAGTGACGTACAAAAGCGAAAGCGCAGTTTTCAGCTGAACATGGCCCGGATACCTTCGTCCAGCGAGTGCGGGCGGTAGCCCAGCAGGCGACGGGCTTTGTCGATGCTCAGGCCGCTGAAGCGGGGGCGGGGCGTAGCTTCCTGCATTTCGGCGGTGCTGACGGGCTGTATCAGCGAGGCGTCCAGTTGCAGTACGTCGGCCACGCGACAGGCAATGTCGGCAATAGTCAGGCATTCCGGGCCGCAGATGTGGAAGAGGCCGTTGGACGGTTGGCTGATGAGCTGTTCCACGCCTTGCGCCACGTCGTCTACGAAGGTCGGCGTGCGCCATTGGTCGTTCACCACACGGATGGGCTGTCCGCTGCGCAGGCGGTCGGCCACGAGGCGTACGATGTTGCCGTGCTGGCCGGGCAGGGGTTGTCCGTAGACCACCACGATGCGTGCCACGGCATAGTTGCTGCACAGCCGGGCTACCTGTTGTTCGCTCTCCCACTTGCTCCGGCCGTAATAGTTCACGGGGGCGGGCATGTCTTCCTCGGTGTAGAGGCGGTCGGTGTCTCCGCCGAACACGAAATCCGTAGACAGGTGGATGAGGCGGCTGCCGAGGCGTTCGCAGTTTTCGGCCAGGCGGGCGGCGGCATGGATGTTGGTCTCGTCTGTCTCTTCGCGGTGGTTTTCGCAATAGTCGGGCGAGGAGAGGGCGGAGGTATTGATGACGATGTCGGGTTGTATTTCCTCAAACAGGCGGCGGACGGCTGCATCATCGCGGATGTCGGCCTGCACAAAGCGGTAGCTGTCTGTGTCCGGGCAGATATCAGGGTGCAGCGAACAACCGGTCACCTGATAGTCTGCTTTGCCCGACAGGGTGTCGAGGATGCGCCGGCCCGTAAAGCCGTTGGCTCCTACGATCAGTATCTTCTGTTGCATGATGTTCGGTATTTTAATAGAAGAACGGATTTTCACGTCCCTTCTGCACTTCGATGCGGATGCCGAACGAACCATCCTGCGACTTCAGTTCGAAAGCGCCCTTGAAGTTGTTCTTCTGCCAGGGCAGGGCCGAAGGGTTGGGTACCCGCCAGCCGTCCTTGTCGTATTCGCCGTAGGTGTTCAGCCGCCAGCCGTTCTTCAGACGGAAACTGCCCATCTGCAGGTTGTCCGTTGTGTTGCCGAAGCCGAATCCCATGATGCCGAACGGATTGCTGCTGAAATAGGGTAAACCCGACAGGGAGAACATATTGCTCAGTCCCGACGAATAGGTGACATCGGGGTTCAGGCGGAATATCCAGTTATAATCCTTGCTGGCGTCGGGGATAACAATTTTGTAAGTCTTGTTCATGTCCGGTGTAGGCAGCTTCACCAGATTGTTCATGTCTATCAGGAAACCGTCGTAGCTTTTTACACCGTCGGGCAGTAATTGGTCGCCTGTCGGAGGAATGTCGCCCGTTGCCTGGCGCAGGGTATCGGTGGTCGCTTCGGTCTGTGCAAAGGCAATGCCGCAGTATATGGCAAGGAGTGAAAAGAGAACTAAGAATCGTTTCATATCTTTAATATATTGTTGTCAGCATCAAAGATACGGCTTTTCCTGACACTCTTCACTCTGTCTTAAGACTATTTATCGGTTTTTTATTCTGTAATCAGTTTGTATCCGACCCCTCGCACGTTGATGATGCGGATGTGGTCGTCCTTGGCCAGCTTGTGGCGGAGCTTGGTGATGAAGACGTGCAGGCTGCGCTGGTTGAAGAAGGAGTCGTCACCCCAAAGGTCGAGCAGGATGTCTCGCATGCTCACTACACAGTTGAGGTTTTGGCAAAGGCGGCGCAGGATTTCGGCTTCGCGATGTGAAAGTTCCTGCTTCAGACCTTCGTGCAGAAGGAGCTGGCGGCGCGTGTCGAGCTGGTAGTGGCCTATTTCGTAGAAAGTCTGTTCGTTTTCGGCAGGCTGGGTGTAGGTGCAGGCGCGGCCCATCAGTGCCTTGATGCGTACAATGAGTTCCTGCATGCCGAAGGGTTTCTTCAGATAGTCGTTGGCACCCAGTTCGAAGCCTTCGACCACGTCGTTCACTGCAGAACGGGCTGTGAGGAAAAGGACGGGCGTGCGTCGGTCGGTCTGGCGGATGCGGCGCACCATTTCGAAGCCGTCCATGCGGGGCATCATGACGTCGGCTCTGTCGCGCGAATACTTCACGGCGTTGTCCAGCAGGTTGCTCACGATGTTGGCCAGGTGTGTGCGGTCAGCAGTGACGGTCAGGTCTTCGGGGACGATGTCGAGAGTGATATGGACGGGTTTGTCGGCTTTCAGCTTGTGCAGTTCGACGAGCGAGGGCAGAAGGTCGGCCATCCGTACTTCTTCGAGGCGGAGGCGGAAAGTCTTGCGCCGTTCCATCGACATGGAGAGTATCTGCTCCACCAGTCCGCCCAGGCGGCCGAGCTGTTCCTGACAGATGCGCAGGTAGCGTTCGCGCTTACCGGGGTCGTCGGCCTGATGGAAGTTGAGCAGGGCATCGGTGGCAGCATAAGCCACGGCGATGGGCGTCTTCAGCTCGTGGGTGA
>DVNY01000108.1 GCA_018714085.1 Candidatus Caccomonas pullistercoris | reverse complement strand
CGTGTTCAACTGCCTTGTGAAGGAGTTCGGCGTGAGCGAGAGCCAGCTGCGCGTGGACCACAAGGGCGGCGTGGACAACATGTTCTACGACGACCCGCGCCTGAGCCGCGCTGTCATCACGAAGGCCAACTAAACACTGGTTTTCTGCCCCAAATCAGCCGGCGGGCGGCGGCCACATCCTCTATGGATAAATAATGCATGAACTTCCCGGCTGCCGGCCGTCGGTCTGATTTTTCTGATTCCCCTTTCCGCCTTTACCCAAGGTGGAGAGGGGATTTTGATTGTTCTTCTTCAATCTGTTTATTCGATGAATAGCCAACTACAAGATTACGCGGAAAGGCTTTCGGCTTTTTCCGGACGAGAGGTGTCGGTTTCCGTCGCAGGCTTAGCGTCTTTGGCTCGCGCTTACGTGGCGTTGCACAATCTGACCGTGACGCGCGTCGCCGGCGAGGCCTATGGCACGGCCGAGCTGCATTTGTCGCGGATCCGGCACCTGTATTCCGTCTGTGAGGAACGCTTCCGCCGCGAAAAGAATTTTGCTTCGCGGTGTCACCTGTTGAATGTGCTGCATGTCCTGGGACACGAACCGTTCAGCTCCTGTACGCCATGGGCGGACGGGTGCGACGATTTGTTGGACGATTTCATTGCGCACGAATTGCCCCTGCACCACGATTGCAGCCGTCCCGGCTGGCTTTGGTGCATAGCCCGGTGGGCTTATCCCTTGGACCCGTGCAGCAAAGAGAGCGAGGGCTTTCGCAGTTTCCGGAGACAGCTGGCAGCATGGGCGTCACAGCTCGACGGGAAAGACCATTGGCCCGGACTGACGGCGGGAGAGACCTTGTCGCGGCTCGGCTTGCTGAACGCGAATGCCGAAATGTTTTTGGACAATGCTTATGACGAAGCCATCCGCAGCGTGTATACGTATTGCCGCAAGCAGACCGAAGTGAAAGCAACGACCGACCCGCAACGCTTGCAGGACATGGGGCAACTCGCTGAGCAGGCTTCGTGTTTCTGCGCTTATCCTTATGACGCTCCGACCCGCGACGCCGTATTCCAAGCCATGGGCGACAGCATCCACCTGTTGCCCGCAGGTGGCGAGGAGCAGCTCTATGCGCTTTCTTTCCTGGTGTCCGGCCTGTGCGAAACGGTGTTGAACGAACAGTACGAGGCCACGCCGTGGTGAGCGTGCGGCTGACGTAGGAAACGACTACTCTGTGCGGCCGGGCGCAGGCAGGTTCCACCATCCCGGAGCGCCGGTCCTGTCAATTTATTCACCTTTTCTTCTTTATTATCTGTGCGGTATTCCCGGAAAACGCTATCTTTGTGGACACGAAGCCACCTTTTGGGCGTATCACATCGAAGTTGAACTTAAAATATAATGCTATGCTTACAGCCGAAGACAGGAAACAATTAGAAGAAAAAGGTATCAGCGGAAGCCAGCTGAACGAGCAGTTGGCTTGTTTCAGGAGCGGTTTCCCCTATTTGAAACTGAGCGCCCCCGCGTCCGTCGAGAAAGGCATCCTGCAATTGAGTGGCGAGACCGCCAGCTATGAGGCCGTGTGGGAACAGTATGTGGGTGAAGGGCACAAGGTCGTCAAGTTCGTCCCGGCCTCTGGTGCCGCAAGCCGCATGTTCAAGAACATGTTTGCTTTCTTACAGGCCGAGTACGACGAGCCGACGACGGATTTCGAGAAAAAGTTTTTCGCGGAAGTCCACCGTTTCGCGTTCTTCGACGACCTCGACGCAGCGTGCGTCCGCCTGCATGGGAAACATGTGGATGAGCTTGTCGCCGCAGGAGCGTTCAAACCCGTTGTGGCTGCGCTGCTCGAAAAGGACGGCTTGAATTACGGCCAGCTCCCCAAAGGCCTGTTGAAGTTCCACCGGTATCCGAACGGTGCCAGAACACCGCTCGAAGAGCATCTGGTTGAAGGCGCCTTATATGCCCAAATGGCTGGCGGGAACGTGCATATGCACTTTACGGTGTCGAAGGAGCACCGCGCACTGTTCGAGCAGCTGGTGGCAGAGAAATCGGCCGAGTATGCCCAGAAGTTCGGAGTGACCTACGACATCTCTTTCTCCGAACAGAAAAGCGCTACGGACACCGTTGCCGTGACGCTCGACAACGAACTGTTCCGCGACGACAACGGGCGTCTGGTCTTCCGCCCCGGCGGACACGGCGCCCTCATCGAGAACCTGAACGACCTTGACGCCGATGTGGTCTTCATCAAGAACATCGACAACGTGGTGCCCGACCGCTTGAAAGGCGCTACCGTCACCTACAAGAAAGTCATTGCCGGCGTGCTCGTGCAGTTGCAGCGCCAGGCTTACGACTACCTCCGCAAACTGGATAGCGGCATGTACAGCATGGACGAGCTCCGCGAGATGTTGCAGTTTGTCCAAAAGAAATTGTTCTGCAAGAATCCGAGCACCAAGACGCTTGAAGACACAGAACTGGCCATCTACCTGCGTCAGAAACTCAACCGGCCCATCCGCGTGTGTGGCATGGTGCGGAACGTCGGCGAGCCCGGCGGCGGCCCGTTCCTGGCCTACAATCCTGACGGAACTATCTCCCTGCAAATCCTTGAAAGCTCGCAGATCGACATGTCAGACCCTGAGGCAAAAGCCATGTTCGAGAAAGGCACGCATTTCAATCCTGTGGATTTGGTTTGTGGCGTGCGCGATTACAAGGGAGCCAAGTTCAACCTCCCGGATTACGTCGACAAAGCGACGGGGTTCATCTCGCAGAAATCGAAAAGTGGCCGTGAGCTGAAAGCGCTCGAACTTCCCGGTCTTTGGAACGGTGCGATGAGCAATTGGAACACGGTCTTTGTCGAGGTACCTTTGGAGACATTCAATCCCGTCAAGACGGTCAACGATCTGCTCAGGGAACAGCATCAGTAATCCCCAGCGGTCAACGGCCTGAAAAGAAAGAACGTTCCCCGCGCAATGTCCGGCATTGCGTGGGGAACGTTCTTTTTGTGAAATGTCTGGCAGGTTCCGATGCCTGTCCGGCTTACTGCAACGGCTCGACGTCTTTCAGGAAACGCGCGATGTCGCTGTCGCTGGGTGCATAGTCCACCAAGTCGCCGGCGAGGTAGCGGTCGTAGCTGGCCATGTCGATGAGGCCGTGGCCGGAGAGGTTGAAGAGAAGCACTTTCTTCTCGCCTGCTTCCTTGCACTTGATGGCCTCGCGGATGGTGGCGGCGATGGCGTGGCAGGATTCCGGCGCGGGAACGATGCCCTCGGCCTGTGCGAAAAGCACACCCGATTTGAAACTTTCGGTCTGCTGGATGTCGACTCCCGTCAGGTAACCGTCTTTAAGCAGTTGCGAGATGATGACGCCCGCGCCGTGGTAACGGAGGCCACCGGCGTGGATGTTGGCCGGCATGAAGTTATGTCCGAGTGTGAACATCGGCAACAAGGGCGTGTAGCCGCTCTCGTCCCCGAAGTCGTATTCAAACTTTCCGCGCGTCAACTTGGGACATGAGGCCGGTTCGGCAGCGATGAATTCCGTCTTTTTGCCTTCAAGGATGTTGTGGCGCATGAAGGGGAAAGCGATGCCGCTGAAATTGGAACCGCCGCCGAAGCAGGCGATCACCTTGTCGGGATATTCGCCGGCCATCTCCATCTGTTTCTCGGCTTCGAGGCCGATGATGGTCTGATGAAGGGCGACGTGGTTCATGACGGAGCCGAGGGCGTATTTGCAGTTCGGCGTGGTGCGGGCCAGTTCGATGGCCTCGGAGATGGCGGTGCCCAGCGAGCCGTTGCACGTCGGGTCGGCTGTGAGGATGTCCTTGCCCGCCCGGGTTGACATGGAGGGGCTCGGCGTCACCTGTGCGCCGAATGTCTGCATCAGCGAACGGCGATAGGGCTTCTGTTCGTAGCTGATCTTCACCATGTAGACGGCGAGTTCCAGTCCGAACACGCTGCAAGCGTAGGCCAATGCCGTGCCCCACTGACCGGCTCCCGTCTCGGTCGTGACGTTGGTCACTCCTTCTTTTTTGCAATAGTACGCCTGTGCCAAAGCGGAGTTGAGCTTGTGCGACCCGACGGGGCTGACGCTCTCGTTCTTGAAGTAGATGTGTGCCGGGGTGTCGAGTGCTTTCTCCAAACCGTAGGCACGGACAAGCGGTGTGGAGCGATAGTATTTGTACATGTCGCGCACTTCGTCGGGGATGTCGATCCACGCGTGTGTCTGGTCGAGTTCCTGACGTGCACATTCCTCATTGAATATCGGGAACAGGTCTTCTGCATGCAGGGGTTGATGGTTGGCCGGGTTCAGCAGCGGCATGGGCTTGTTCACCATGTCGGCCTGGATGTTGTACCACTGTGTGGGGATTTCTTTTTCGGTCAAAAGAAATCGTTTCGTCTTTGTCTCCATGTTTTATCGATTAGGGATAACGGAGCAAAAGTAGTAAAAAAACGGCACGTAGTCCTACTTTTTGATTATTTTATAACGAGGGGGCTGTGCATGACGAGTTCTGTGCATGCGGTTAGCGTGGTGCAACCGATGAACAGATAAGCATCTGCACGGCGCCGGCGGACCAGCCACAACGTGGCGGCGACGATGGTGGCGTATGCCATGACTACGCCTGCCGTCGACGGTCTGAATGTCACGTAAGCATAGGGCCAAGACGCGATGGCGTTCATCGCGGCGTTCATGATTTCGGCCGCCCATCCCATGACTTGGCCAATGCAATCCTGCGCGGAGTCGGCCGGAACGATGAAGAAAGGAATGGCCAGTATGAGTATGGCCGTCGAGGCCGGTACGGCGACAAGGTTGGCCACGAGGAAGTAGAGCGGAATGGTCTGGAAATAAAGTGCGACCAGCGGGGCCACCACAATCTGTGCGACGACGGGAAGCGTGACGAACGACGTGAAGAAGCGTGTGAGCCACGTCCCCGGTTTGGGCGTGAGCAGGGGAAGAATGAGCAGAATGGCTGCCACGGAGAGGAACGAGAGTTGGAAACTGACGTCGAAGAGCGCCATCGGCGCACACAGCAGGATGAAGAAAGCCGCTGTGGCGAGGCTGTTGAACGACGCGTTCGGCCGTTGGCTCATGTCGGCCAGGCAGAGGATGGAGTACATTGCAGTGGAGCGCACCAGCGACACTGGCAGCCCTGCCAGCAGGGCGAAAGCCCACAGACCCGCAATGGCGAGAAGATGGCAGGCGGTGCGTGTGGTGCGGCGTGAGCACCGGTCGAGCAGCAGCAACTTGACCACGCCGAAAAGGATGCTCAAGTGGAGGCCCGAAAGCGAGAGCACGTGGCTTGCTCCGGTCTGTGAGTAGGTGTCGCGCGTCGGGCGGTCGATCTCGCTGGTGTCGCCCAACGTCAGGGCAGTGACTACGCCGCGTCCGCTGCCCGCGACGTGGTCGACGTATTGGCTGACAAGGCGGTCGCGCAGGCTGAGGGCGGCAAGGCGTAGTCGTGTGAACAGGGGAAGTGTGCTCCGGAGCGTGTCGGCCACGCTTTCCGGAAGCAACTGCCAGGCATGTGCGGGGCAGAATGCCTGTCCGCTGATTCCGTGTCGGCGCAGGTAGGTGGCGTAGTCGAACGTCGGGTCGGCCACGAAGTTATAAGGTGGTCTTATCGTCGTGCTGATCAGGAGGGCTTGGCCGGTGGTCAGCTCGAGGGGACGGGTGTCGTGGCTCGTTGGCAGGCTGAGGCGTATCAGGCGGCCGTCGGACGTTCCTCCTTTCAGGCAGACCGTTGTGCTGACTGCCCTCGCGCTGGCTTTGGGGCTTTCGATGACGACGGCATACGTCGTCACCCGTGTGTGTGCCGGCCAACTTGTGGCCACGTTGTTGCGGCTACTGATGCACAGTGCTGCTCCCATCCAAAAAAAGAAAAGGAACGTGCAACCGCCAAAAGTCACCGATGCCCACGGACGCCGGACAAAGGCGGGGTGATCCGACCACCATGCGCTGATGGCTGCCACCGTCGCGATGAGGACAGCGCCCCAGAACCCGATGGCCCTGACCGCGCCACACCATTCGGCGGCAGCAATCCCGGCGGCCAAGGCCAGTGTGGGGCCGAGGACGGGGGTGTTGCGGAGCAGCCCGCCCGGGGCGTTCAGCGCGTGCAAAGCTGTTTGAGGATGCTGACTTCGGCTTGCGGGTCGTCAGCGCCGAAGACGGCGCTCCCGGCCACCAGCACGTCGGCGCCGGCCTCGGCCAGCTGCGGGGCCGTCGTGCGGTTCACGCCGCCGTCGATTTCGATGAGTGCATGCGAGCCCGTGCGGTTCAGCAGGTCGCGCAGGCGGCGCGTCTTGTCGAGTGTGTGTTCGATGAACTTTTGGCCGCCGAAGCCCGGGTTGACCGACATGAGCATCACCAGGTCGAGGTCGGCGGCGATGTCTTCGAGCAGGCAGACCGGAGTGTGCGGGTTCAGCGTCACGCCTGCCAGCATCCCCTCGTCCTTGATTTGCTGGACGACGCGGTGCAAGTGCGTGCACGCTTCGTAGTGCACGTTCATCACGAGGGCGCCGAGCGCTTTGACTTGCTTGACGAACTTTTCGGGTTCAACAATCATCAGGTGCACGTCGAGGGGTTTGCGCGCCGTGCGGGCCATTGCCTGCATCACGGGGAAGCCGAACGAGATGTTCGGCACAAACACGCCGTCCATCACGTCGAGGTGCAGCCAGTCGCACTCGCTTTGGTTCATCCGCTCGATGTCGCGGTCGAGTTGCCCGAAGTCGGCCGACAGGACCGAGGGGGCTATCATTGGGGTCTTCATCAGTGTTTTGATTTGCTTAGGCCGCAAAGGTACGAAAGTTTCCTGCATTAGCAGGGGGAAAAGCACTACCATCTGTCGCTTTCTTATCCTTTCGCAGGACGTGTGAACCGGCCGCATTCCGCGCCGCAACGAGACGCGCGCCGGGACATCCTCGCATAAGGGCTTCCCGGCGCGTGCTTTCAATAGGCAAAAAGCTGTTTGTGTTCAGCGCTTATTGCTGAATAGTTTGATATGGTGTGGGTTCGTTGTGTTGGTAGAGTTTCTTGATACGGGCGCCGTATCCGGTGAGCGTGACGTCGTAGCGGCGGACAAGGCCGAAGAACCACTTGTGAACGACGTTCTTGTACTGCGGATTGACAATCATGTCGTAGTTGCCTTGTTCTACGGCCTGCAACATGGCGCACGACTGTGCTTTGTTCGCTCGCTTCCCGAACATGGAGCGACGCTCGCTCTTGTCTTCATAATAGCCGCGCCCTCCTGAAACGCGGATACCGGCCACGTACCACTGGCGTACTTTGGCTTCCACACGGTTGTTTTCGCTGACGTCGAGCTCAGCGCGGATTTCGTTAGGCTTCACTTCGGTATAGGCAAACGGAGCGATGATGCCGGTCTGACTGGACGAGGCGCAGCTTGAGAATGAAAGCATGAGGGCTAAGGCTGCGGCTCCAAGAAATAGTTTGTTTTTCATCTTTTCTTGTTTTTGTGTGTGAGTAATGATGGCTCAGTCCGGAAATGCTGGGGGAGGACAATAGAAAAAGCGTGGACTGATCACTTCGTCTACGCTTTCAGAGGTATCGCCAAACACCATTGCAACCATATACGAGTAAAAGCCCACGCCGTTTGGCGTGAGCATTAACTTTTACTCTTGATTGCTTCATTAAATTTGGCGATTTTCTGAAAGCAAGAATCAAAGCTAACGCTTCCCTATTTTAGGTGTCTCTAATTTCTGTCGTGTTACATAGGCTGTCGGTTTGGTCTGTGATGACGCGTCAAAGTTACGATTTTTTGCTGAATGCTGCGCTGAGGGCAGGGAAAAGTTTGCGCTTGTCTTCCATAAGAGGACTCGTTGCATTGAGTGCAGTGAGCGGTGAGCGGAAAAGGGACGAAATACTTTCTCGCTCTGAGTTACGTTTTGGTGGTACGTAATATGGGTTAGTTTTCGTGGGTAAAGCCGTAATCGGGGTAATGGGTGGTCGCGGCGGACAGCCTAACTTTGCATCGTCAAGAACAGCCGTGATTTATGAAAACAACTCTTATTACCCTTGCGCTTCTGCTGGTGGCGACTGTGACGGCTGCCGCGCAGGCCGGAAGTGCAACCGAACCTTCAAACAAAGTGAAAATGGAAAAACTCGAACTGACCCAGAAATGGGACAAGGTGTTCCCCAAGAGCGACAAGGTGGAACACACGAAAGTGACGTTCACCAACCGTTTCGGTGTGACGCTCGCCGCCGACATGTACGTGCCCAAGAATGCCGGAGGCAGGCTCCCGGCCATTGCCATTAGCGGCCCGTTCGGCGCCGTCAAGGAGCAGGCTTCCGGGCTCTACGCCCAAACGCTCGCCGAGCGCGGTTTTCTCACCGTGGCTTTCGACCCGTCGTTCACGGGTGAGAGTGGGGGCGAGCCGCGCTACGTCGCCTCGCCAGACATCAACACCGAGGACTTCCAGGCCGCCGTCGACTTCCTCGTGACCTGTGACCGCGTCGACCCGGAGCGTGTCGGCATCCTCGGCATTTGCGGCTGGGGCGGCCTGGCGCTCAACGCCGCTGCCATCGACACGCGCGTCAAGGCCACCGTCGCTGCGACCATGTACGACATGAGCCGCGTCACGGCGCGCGGATACTTCGACCAGACGGATGCCGAGGGACGCTATGCGCTCCGCCAGCAGCTTAACGCCCAGCGCACGGCCGACTACAGCAACGGCACGCACGCCCTCGCCGGCGGTGTCGTCGACCCGTTGCCCGCCGACGCCCCGCAGTTTGTGAAAGACTACTACGCCTATTACAAGACGCCGCGCGGCTATCACGAGCGGTCGCTCAACTCGAACGGCGGATGGTGTGTCACGTCGTCGCTCTCGTTTCTGAACACGCCCTTGCTGGCCTACGCCGACGAGATCCGCAGCGCCGTACTCGTGGTGCACGGCGAGAAGGCCCACTCGCGCTACTTCGGTGAGGACGCCTTCCGCAAGCTGCGGGGTGGGAACAAGGAGCTGTTCATCGTGCCCGGTGCCAGTCATTGCGACCTGTATGATAACCGCGAGAAAATTCCTTTCGACAAAATCGAACGGTTCTTCCGGGCAAACTTGAAGTAGGCTGCGCCCGCTCTTCCACCTCTTGATGAAATCCCGCCGCCGGTGTGCCGATGCACGCTGGCGGCGGGTTGTTTTGGGGTGTGCGTGCCGGTGAGCTTGTAGGGGACCGTGTGCCTCGCCGGTCATCCGGGCGACAATCATGTCGCCCCTACGCTTTTCGTCGCACCGCCCTGCGGGGCGGCCTCCCTACTCGGCGGGGCGGCGGACGTAGACGCGGTGCGAGCCGCGGCCCTTGGCGGCGAGACCCGAGGTGGGGTCGGCGGCGAGGCGGCGCAGTTCGCGGCTGGCGGTGGGATGACTCAGCTGGCAGATACGGGCATAGTCGGCCACGGTGAGCCACGGGTGGTCCGTCAGGTAGACGAGGGCGCGGCTGAGGCGCTCTTCGGGCGTGTAGGGCGAGCGCCGCCGGGCGAAGTTACGGCTCGCACGTTCCAGGTGGCACTGCCTGTCCGTTTCGTTGACGAGGCGGCGGTCCACGCGGAAGCCGACGCCGCCCACGCGGATGCTCGTGGCGTTGCGGCGCGGGCCGCTGCCGTCAGGCGCTTCGCGCTCCTTGTCGCGTCCGAGGGCGAGGGTGGGCGTGAACGTGCCGATGCCGTCGAGGCGGACGCTGCGCCCCGAGGCCATGGCGGCGGCCATCTCGTCGGCCAGCTGGCGGATGAGGCCGGCGGCCTCGCCGGGGCTGAACGTGGAGTTGGCGGCGATGCGTGCGGCCAGTTCGTCCGTCGCGCAGCAGCCGGTGATGACCATTCGCGGATAAAGCAGGGCTTCGCCCTCGCGGTTGAGGTCGTCCATTTCTTGCATGGTGTAGCGTGTTGGCATAGTTTTATCAAAGGTTGTGCCGGGGCGAGGCGCGCGGGCGGAGCCCCGGCGGGTTCGACGTGAGGCGGGGGAGCGA
>DVNY01000107.1 GCA_018714085.1 Candidatus Caccomonas pullistercoris | reverse complement strand
AGGGATACTGCGTCTCTTTCCTCGTCTTATGGAATCTTTTCAAAGAACTTCTCGCTTAACCGTTCGTCCCGGAAAGCGAGTGCAAAAGTACGCACTTCATACGTAATGACCAAATATAACGACAAGTTTTTTCCAAAAAAAGCACACAACTTTATTCAATTTGCCCATATTCATCTGAAACACACCAAGTTATACAATAACAAAAAAAACACGTCTTACAAAGCGAAAAAGTATGAAGCCATACGCGCAAACAGGGAATACACAAAACAAAGAGCGCGATGAACCAATTGAAAAGTTTCACCACGCTCTTTGTTTTTATCATTAAATGTACGAACAAGTCACCCTTGATAATACACACGCTTTACGCGTTCGCTCACTGAGGTCAAAATCTCATAAGGAATCGTGTCGAGTTTGTCACTCAGAACCGTTACAGGCAAATTGTCGCCAAATATCTCGACGGAATCTCCTTCGACGCAGTCGATGTCGGTCACATCTATCATGCACACATCCATGCAGATATTTCCCACGTATGCTGCCGGCTGGCCTTTGACGAGGCAATAAGCATTTCCGCGCCCCAGATGTCGGTTCAGCCCATCAGCATATCCAATCGGAATGGCTGCAATGCGACTCTGCCTGTTGAGCACGCCTTTACGGCTGTATCCCACGGTATCCACGGCAGGCACATCACGAATTTGCAGTATAGTAGTCCTCAACGTAGCCACATTATGCAAAACACGGTTATCTACTGGGTCGATGCCATAAAGACCAAGGCCGAGACGCACCATATCCAAATGACGCTCGGGGAAACGTTCGATGCCAGCACTGTTACAAATATGACGCAATATCTTATGTGGGAATGCGGCTTGCAACATGCGGCTGGCGCGATCGAAACGTTCGAACTGCACCGTCGAGAAATCGTCAAAACGTGCCTCATCGCTCCCCACGAAATGAGAGAAGACTGATCGTGGAATCACGGCCGACTGACCTTTAATACGGTCAATGAGTGCAGGCATGTCGACTTCGGGATTGAAACCCAGCCGGTGCATACCTGTATCCAGTTTGATATGAACGGGGAAATTGGTGACACCCGCATGCTCGGCCGCCCGGACCAAAGCATCCAGCAATTTGAAACTATACACCTCCGGTTCGAGGTCATACTCAAACAGCGTCTCGAAAGTGCTCATCTCGGGATTCATCACAATAATGTTTGCCGTAATCCCAGCCTTGCGCAAGTCGGCTCCTTCATCGGCCACTGCTACGGCAAGATAATCCACGCGATGATCCTGCAATGTTTTGGCCACTTCAATCGCACCAGAACCATAGGCCGACGCTTTGACCATACAAACCATCTTCGTATCGGGTTTCATAAAACCGCGATAATAGTTCAGGTTGTCGACGAGTGCTTCAAGATTAATTTCCAACGTTGTTTCGTGCACTTTCAAGGCGAGGTGCTCTGACAAGCGCTCGAAGTTAAACTGGCGGGCACCTTTAATCAAGACAAGCTCATCGTGCAATGTATCCAGCAATCCTGAGGACAGGAGTTCTTCCACATTACGCACAAAATGGCATTCCATCGCAAAGTGCCCGGCAGCAGCTGTCAATCCCTGCCCGACGCCAATCAAATGGTCGACACCTCGCCCGTTCACAAGCTCCGCAACCTTGGCATACAGTTCATCGTCTGGCAAACCGCTTTGAAATATATCACTCAGAATCAACGTATGGCGGTTCTTATGCCCATCCGGCCGTCGGTTCATGAAGTCGAGCGCAATGTCCAAAGAATTAACATCCGAATTATAACTGTCATTGATCAGCGTGCAACCTCGTACACCTTGCTTGACCTCCAAGCGCATTGCGACCGGTTCCAGGCGGGCCATTCTTTGTGCAATGACATCCTGCGGCAAATGAAAGTACAAACAAACAGCAAGACAATGGAGCACATCCTCAATAGAAGCATCGTCTACAAAAGGAATGTCGAAGCTACCATCATAACCCAAGTACGTATATTGAATATGCGTGGCATCGCCCACTCGTTCCACCCTACGCACGTACAAAGGCATGGCGTCGTTCTTTAACGACCATGCCAACTGATTGCCTGCATACAGGGAATCACGCACGCCCTCGCTCACGTCCGCGTCGTCCGCGTTATACACCAGCACCTCGCAATCCTTGAACAGTGCCAGCTTTTCGAGGCATTTCTCCTGCATAGTCGCGAAATTCTCCTGATGGGCAGGCCCGAGATGCGTCATGACGCCCACCGTAGGCTGTATGATGGCTCTCAGCGCCGGCATCTCGTTGGGTTCTGAAATTCCGGCTTCAAAAATTCCTAATTCCGTATGTTCATCCAGGTGCCACACAGACAGCGGCACACCGACCTGCGAATTATAGGAACGGGGAGACCGGGTCACTCGCCACGTAGGCGAAAGCAACTGATACAGCCATTCCTTCACAATAGTTT
Organism: Candidatus Caccomonas pullistercoris; assembly: GCA_018714085.1. Lineage (GTDB taxonomy): Bacteria > Bacteroidota > Bacteroidia > Bacteroidales > Bacteroidaceae > Alloprevotella > Alloprevotella pullistercoris. The sequence goes on along the minus strand of DVNY01000107.1, from coordinate 6,797 downwards.
TCCCATTGCTCCCTGTCACGCCGATGACGGGTACATCATATTCCTCACGATGCCGCTCCGCCAAGCGCTGCAAGGCTTTAAGCGGATTGACCACTCGCAAGAAATTGGCGTCCGGATAAACCGCTTCCCAATCCGTGGGCAACGTGTCGACCACGTAATTACGAACACCCCGGCGATAAAGGTCCGGGATATAACGATGGCCATCATTGCGTGCAGTGCGCAGTGCGAAAAATAAGGTAGTTTCGGGAAAAGCCAAGGAGCGGCTATCGGTCAGAAGCCAATCGACCTGCCCTTCGGCAGTGCCAAAACGATGGGCGCCTATGAGCGCCGCCACTTTCTCTAATGAGTATGACATTGGTCTTTACGATTGTTTGTATGCACAAGGTGTCTGAGAGGGGATCCCGCTTAGACGGTTTCACCGTCACCGGCACCATAACCGGGTGCAAAGTTCGGATATTTTTCAATTAGGCGTGCCACACGTTGTTCAATTTTCTGTAAGAAAGCTGAATGGGCCGCGGTCTGGGGATGGAACGGGCGATGTGCAAGCGCCCGACGCAAAGGTTCCCACTCGGCGAGGATATTACGGGTCTCGCCGTCGAAAGACCAATCAGAAAAACGTTCCCACACATAATCGACGGCCTGCCCGGAAGGATGAAGCATATCCGCCTCGTAAAACCGGTAATCGCGCAGCTCGTCTGTCACGATCTCATACGCCGGGAAGTAATGGCAGGCACCTTCAAAACGCCGGCACAATTCATCGGCGGCCAAGAGCAGGGCCGCTTTGCTCAACTGGCTGCCATGGAAACCATATTTTGCGTAGCGGTAAGGGCTCACGGTCAGCACTATGCGCAACTCCGGTTTTTCGGCAAGGAGCTGTTCCAGCACGGGGGTCCATTGGGCTACGATCTCGTCCGGCGTCATCACTTGCTCAACGAACAGGCGCTGCGGCATCTTGTGACAGTTGGCCACCACATGTCCTGCAAATTCGCCCCCCGCCACCCGGTAGACGCGATTCGTGCCCCATGTCACGTACAGGCGGGTCAAACGCCGGAACTGCTGGCGGGCTTGTTCATAACGTTCCTCCACCAAACGACGGCAATCGTCGTAAGTCGGTCCGTCGAAGTGGCCGGCATGCAGCCAGCTGTGCCACATCCCGCCGCTTTCGAAATACATGCCCCGGGGCAACCCGGCCGACAACTTTTTTAATGCTTCGAGAATACTGGCCGGATTATACAGCACTCCGAACGGATTGACTTCCACGCGGAATCCCCCGTCACGCATCCGACGCCCCACATGTTCCGCAAAACACGAACCGAGCATCAGGACGTGATCACCATGACACAACTGCACCCGAGCGGCTGGCAGTTCCACCGATACGCGAAATTTCATTCCTCTTCTTTTTTATCGTTCTGCCAAGACTGTCTCATAAACGTCCCGGCCATCCATGCGTCTGCAAAGATACGCTTTTCCTGTCATGAGGCATAGTCTGTCAGCCGAACACGACAGAGACGGACAATGGTCGGACAACAAAAAGAGGAGGCTCCCCTGACAGGGGAACCTCCTCTGATACCAATCCTTGCGGAACAGGATTACTTCACGTAAACCTTCTTACCGTTCTGGATGTAGATGCCTTTCACGGCTTTCTGAACGCGACGACCGCTCAGGTCGTAGATGACGTCGTTCTTCGCACCGTTCACGTTCTCATCGTTCGTCACGCTGCCGATACCCACGGTCTCGATAGGACCGCCGTCCCAGAAGCGGAATACTGTAGAGTAGCCCGTACCACGCGTGTTGTACGAAACGATGCTGCCTTCGGTAGCGTTGTTGATCGATCCGGCGTGCATGCTCATCGTGCAGAGCACTTCACCAGCACCATACTTGTTGCCGGAATACCACCAGCGGTCGATGTAGAAGCCGGCAGGAACAGCGGCGCGGGTAAGGCTGCCTTCATCGTCATATACGGCTACGGCCGGATCCAGGTGGAAGTGCATCGTCGTGTCGTTGTACTCAGCATTCAGCTTCAACGGCTGAGCGTAAGCCCAATCGGCAGCATCAACATACTTCTGGCTGGCGATGTGGTAGAGAGCATAAGAGATAGAGTCAGCCACTTCGCTGCCTACGCTCTTGTCTTCTCTGCGGTCGCGGAGTTCAAAGTAGAAGCTGCGATCCCACGGATTGAATTCCTTCCAAGCAAGGAGGGTGTCACCCTGAGCATAGAGGGCATACTTCACGTTCTCACGCTGGATGTAAGCCGGAGCAGCAGAGATGATGGCATAACCGCTCGTCGGGTCGTGCTGGATGAGCTCATCGGCCGGAGTATCAAGCAGGTCGGCGACGAGTTCCGTCACGTCAGCCTCATAGTCCGTCTCGCCACTTTCAACCATTTCGCTGATTTCAGCCACTTGGTCTTCGGTGTAACCATTGATACAGTTCACAGCGTTCATCACGGCGCGGCCGTCAAGGAAGGTGTAGTTAGAAGCCTTGTACTCTTCGAACGTAATCGTCGAACCGGGATCGGTGTAAGTTGCGGCAGCGGTGTAATAAGCCAACGTGCCATTGCCACCAAAGTCGTTCCAAACATTGTCCGTACCCTGTACGCGGAAGCCGTAGCCCGTCGTGACGCTTATGAGCTCGAAGCCGATTTCAGAACCGGTAGCCGTAGTGAACTGAGGTTCAGCACCACCGAAGTCGGTGAGCACTTCGCCTTCGCGGCCCTTGTTGTAGATGTTGTACGTACCATCTGCGTTCTGGCTGAAGCACCAGAGGGCGCTGTCAGCGACTTCAGCAGAAGCACTCATCAACAGACGGCCAGCGTCGTTAACCTTGCTGGTCAGCACCTTGTTGCCACGCATACGCATGATGTACCACGTAGCGTCCTCGGGGAACTTGCCGTCGGTGGTCACTTCCGACGTCTTGAGCGGGCTCTTCATCGTGTAGCAGAACGTATAGTAGAAACCGTCGTAAAGGTTGTCCGGCGTGATCTTAGCAGGAACGGGGAAGTCATTCATTTCGTAAGCAGCCGTAGCTTCGGCATCGAACTCATACAGGTCGCCTTGGTCGGGAGCAGTCAATATCGAGTCAACATCGATGTACATCTCAGCGCTCGACACCAAATAATTCTCCGAGCCATCGGGTGCGGTGTACACGCAATCGTAGTAGAGCATACGCCAAGGACGATAAGACACGTTGATCGTCTTGGATTCGGTAGCAATCTCATCGAGTTTCGTGAGTGCCGTGAAGTGGCTCAGAGCAGGAGGCAGGATGCTGTCGCCCGGAGCTACACGAGACGTCACGTCTTGTTCCACACCACCCTCGCTGAAAGGATACTGATCCGTCACGTCCGTAAACATCGACACGTCTTGCGTGCAGTGGAACGTGATGCGCGGATAAGAAGAGTATTCCAAGTTCAACGTCAGGACGTTGTTGGTCAGCATTTCTTCGGTGAGGAAGAAGTAGGTCGTGTCGCTGAACTCCGTGGTGCCGTCGGCAGCCAAAGCGCGACGCAGTTCGTTGTTGGCGAACGTCGGGAACACGATAGAGTCGCCGATGGAGGCTTCTACCGTCACTACGCCTTCAGCAGCAGCCTCGGGGATGAGGTCAACGAGCGCGTCGTTGTCAGCGAGGTTGTTGTTGGTCGTACCATCGAAGAACTTGACGTTGTAGTTAATCGTAGCGAACGTAAGGTCCTCGGGCACCTGGTAGATGTTCCAGAACGACCATGAAGCCATACCAGTGGCCCAACGCACAGGCTGCGTGTTCGGATAGCCTTGCATTCCAGGAGGATAGTTGGCATTACAGTTCAGACGGGTAACCGTTCCGTTCACAATGGCCGTCACACGGGTTGTCAACTCGTTGTCCATCTGATCAGCGAACTCAGCACCGTCGGAACTCGGCTGCTCGGAATAAGGACGGAACTCCACTTCAACGGCTGTTTCCACAGGACCCATCGTGATGTTCGTGGCAGCTGTGGAAGGAGCCTGCAGATAAGCCACATCTGCCTCAGCATTCTTCTGACGCAGACGATAGAGCGGCTGACCGCTTTCTTCCGCCGTATTGCCAGTTGCTTCTACAACGAAGATAGACTTGGAAGAGAAACTTCCGGCAGCGCCTTCTCCGTTGAACCAGTTGTACGGGTTCGTGCTTGAAATTGTCTGAAAAGCCACATTCATTCCTTCGGTAATGGTGGCTGCGCCTACGCGCGTAAAGCCTTTCTCCGTACCGGGAACCTGTGCCCACCCAGTCAAGACGCAAAAGAGCGTCAACAAACTAAGTAAACATCTTTTTCGCATAAAACTTTATTTTAGTGAAACAAAATTATGACCTTGATTTTAAGGTTCAACGCTGCAAATATACGGCTTTCTTCGACGTCGCGCAAAAATTCCTGCCGTGAAATCATTATTTAACGTCTTTTTCAAAATTCTGTCGCAACCCTACGCGCAAAGGCCCCGACGCCCGTAGCCTCCGAAAGCACAGTGACGGCATCGGTCAACGCCGTTCGAGGCTGGCATATCTGTGAATCCGACAACGCCCGATACGGGAGAAAATGCTAACTTTGCGCACAGCAACCGGCGCGACCTGCCGCGCCGGAATACATAAAAATCCCTAAGTTCTCATGCCCTCATGAACATAACCCCAGCCCCCACACTCGCTCCCCAAGCTGCGGCTTCCGTAGCCTGTCCCAGGCTATCGGTGCTCATTCCGACGTTCAACTATGACTGCACCCTCCTGGTGCGCGCACTGGACAGGCAGGCAAAGGACCTGGCGGTTGGCGTGGAAATCCTTGTCGGCGACGACGCATCGACCCACGACGAGGTGGCAAAGGCCTGCCGGAGTCTGGAAGACGGGGCGGCCATTCGCTGCCTGCGCCCAGCGCACAACTTGGGAAGGGCGGCCATCCGCAACCTGCTGGGGCGCGAAGCGCGGGGCGAATGGGTGCTCTTTCTTGACAGCGACGGCCTGCCGCCCGACCCTCATTTCCTCGCGCGCTATGCCGAATCAATGGACGGAAATGCCGACGTGGTCTGCGGCGGCATCGTCCATCCCCACCAACAACCTTCGACCGCGGTCAGCCTGCGCTACCGCTACGAGCGGCACGCCGAACGCAGCCACACAGCTGCACGACGCAACGCCGCCCCTTATGCGGCATTCCGTTCATTCAACTTCATGATACGGCGCAGCATTTTCCTGGCGGCACCATTCGACGAAACCCTGCGTGACTATGGTTACGAAGACGTGCTCTTCGGTCACCGGCTGGCCGAAGCCGGAGCGCGGTTGACCCACATCGACAACCCGTTGCTCAACTGCGACATCGAAGACAACGCCACCTTCCTCCGAAAGACGGAAGAAGCCCTGCGGACGCTGGCCGCCCACGCCCCGCTGCTCGGGCCGCACGTCAGGCTCAGCCTGCATCTCATGCGCCTGCGCCGATTAGGGCTTGGACCGGCCGTGGACTGGTGCTTCGGCAAGGCGGAATGCACCTTGCGCCGACACCTGTTGGGGCGCCGGCCGGCGGTGTGGCTCTTCAACTGCTACAAACTGGGGTACCTCAACCATGTCTGGCCCTGCGGCAGCACGACGCGCCGCTAATCCCCTGCCCCATCCAGTCAAACGAACTGCGCATAAACCGGACGCAGCTTGCGGGCATAGGCTTCTTCCGAAAACTCTTCCACTGCCGTACGGTGTGCCTCGGCGGCCAGCCGGGCGAAATCCTGTGTCGGCATCCGGCGGAGCAGGGCGGCACATTCAGACACATTATTATATAGGAAACCATTGACGCCATGGCGGACAAACTCCGGCGTTCCGCCGGAGTTGCGCGCCACGACAGGACAACCGTAGAAGAAAGCCTCGACGGTGACGCGGCCGAGCCCCTCATTTTGCGAACACATCAGGAAAGCCGTAGCGCGCAACAGGTAGGGACGCACATCGGCACAAAACCCCACGAACTCCACTGCCTGCTCCACCTGCCACTGTGCGGCAAGCGCTCCGAGGCGCTTGCGGTAATCCGGCGCGCAGGCGCCGAGCAATTTCAGCACATAGCCCTGCGCGGCCAGCCCCGACTGGGCGAAGGCCTCGACAGCCCAGTGGGTGCCTTTTCGGTCGGTCAGCCCGGCCGCACAGAAAACGACATACTTCTCCTTGTCCAAACAAACAGCCACATCCGAGGCCGGGCGTACAGCATCGGTCATGCAATAGGCGCGGCGGGCGTGTTCCAGCTGCCAGTGGCGATAGACCGCGTCAGAGATGGCGATGACGGCATCCGAACGATAAATTTTCCGTTTCAAATCCGCCCAGCCACAGAACGGGCGGATGCCGAAATCACGATCTTGGAACTCGCGCAAGTGCCACACATGAGGCACGCCCAAACGCCGGGCGAGGTGATAGCCGAACGTCACCACGCTCGAATTGGAATGCACCAAGCGGACAGGACGTCCCGCCAACTGCGCCGTAAGGCGGCGCAACAGGCGGCCGTTATGCCAATGATAGCGGACGAATTTAGGCAGGAACTTCACCTTGGTGCGGAAACACGGGGGGATCGTTGTATTGAGATAGAAAGGGACGGTCAAGCACTCACAGCCTTGCGCCACGAAATAATCGTGCACAGCCTCACCCTTTCCGCCCGGCACCACGACAATGGGATGAACCTCATCGCGCAGAGCGTGGATCAGGTTCATCAATGAAAGCGCCGCGCCGCCCAGCCGGTTCATGTCGTGACAGATATAGACAACTTCGTACTTCTTTTCCATTCCTTTATCAATTACGCAGTTCGCACGGAGCAAAGATAGTGAAAGGCGAGAGCC
>DVNY01000106.1 GCA_018714085.1 Candidatus Caccomonas pullistercoris | reverse complement strand
CGCATACATGACGCGCCCGCAGCTTGAAAAGACCATCGAGCGCACCCGCCGCCTGATGCAGGAAGCCGCCAAGAAACTCGACTTCGTACAGGCGGCCCAGTTCCGCGACGAGATGCTCCGCCTCGAACGGTTGCTCGAAACGCGGCCGGCCGACGACGCCTGACGCCCCGGCGATGCGACGCGGGCTGAGTGGCTACACATTATTAAATATAGGCTGTCCGGCTGCCGCAATGCCTTTTCCCGCCATCCTGCACCCTGAAAAGTGGACAGGATGGCGTTGTCGGTTATAATTTGTCAGTAAACAGGCTAAATTTTGTCAGTAACTGGCCTTGTTTCAGGCTGGCACAGCCTTTGCACTCCTATGGTTGAGCTTCGGAACGTAAGCGAGAGGCTCAATAACAAGTTAAACAAACAATTAAAGATAGGAGATCAAAATCATGACACCTGCAAGAAACAATCAGAACTGGTTACCGAGTATTTTCAACGACTTCTTTGATACCGATTGGATGGGACGCGCCAACGCCACCGCACCGGCCATTAACGTGATTGAGCACGACGACGATTACTGCGTCGAACTTGCTGCTCCCGGCATGTCGAAGGAAGACTTCAAAGTCGACGTCGACCAGAACGACAACCTCGTCATCACGATGGAAAAGAAGGACGAGAAGAAAGAAGAGAAGAAGAACGAGCGCTACCTGCGCCGCGAGTTCTCTTACTCGAAGTTCCAGCAGACGTTGATCCTGCCGGAAGACGTCGATAAAGACAAGATTTCGGCCTGTGTAGAGCACGGCGTGCTTCGTGTCGAACTGCCCAAGCGCAAAGAGACCGAGGCCGATAACGCTAAACATAGTATCGAAGTGAAATAAAGCGCTTTGACGAAATCTTTTGCGGGCCGCAGCTTCCCCAGTCGGGAGCTGCGGTTTTTTTATGTCCACACGTGCCGGGAGCCGCGGCGAGGGTGTCCCGGCAGGACGGCTGACAGGAAAAACGGTCAGCCGACCCGTATTTTCTGTCAGCCGACCTGTTCCTACGGGTCGCCGGTTTGCCATCACGCCTCCTGCGCCAGTCCGTTCCGTCGGACCGCAGCGAGCCTGTCCGTCGCCTTCAACTGACAGAATGACGCAGAACGGTACAATTTGTCACCTTTCCCGTGTTTTTGGAACGGGCAAGAGGCTATTCCAGCCTTGGCACGCGCTTTGCAAAAAGACAGGTGGGCGACGGAGCGAAAGCAACCGGAGCCGCAAAAAGAATTACAAACAAATAAAAATAGGAGAGAAAGATTATGGCACTTATCAGACACAACGACACATGGCTGCCGAACATTTTCAACGACTTTTTCGATAACGATTGGACCGTCCGCCGCAGCGCTACCGCACCGGCCATCAACGTGATTGAGCACGAAGACGATTACGTCGTGGAACTGGCCGTTCCGGGACTGTCGAAAGAGGATTTCAAGGTTGACGTAGACCAGAACGACAACCTTGTCATCACGATGGAAAAGAAGGAAGAGAACAAGGAAGGCAAGCGCCCCGAACGCTACCTGCGCCGCGAGTTCTCCTACACGAAGTTCCAGCAGACCCTGATCCTGCCGGACGACGTGGAGAAAGACAAGATTTCGGCTCACGTAGAACATGGCGTGCTCCACGTCGAACTGCCCAAGCGCAAGCCCGAAGTCCGGCCCACGGTCAGCCGCAGCATCGAAGTGAAGTAAAACGGCATCGAATCCGCATTCATAAGGCCGCCGCGTTCCGCATAAGGAACGCGGCGGCCTTTTTCCTGTCCTGCGCGCTGCCGCATTGCCTGAACGATTTCCGGCTGAGGAATACGCCATTTCTGTCACATAAGCTGGATTTTATTGTCAAAGTTTCTTTTATTGGGGGGGGCATGTGAATAATTTAGAAATAAAGGCGTACATTTGCAAGTCGGCTCACAGAGCGCGGCGTCAGGACGGAGCAAAGAAGCACCGCCCCTATGGAAAGAACAACACACACCATCACAAATCATTAATCAATTCAACAAAAAACCAGTGTTTATGAAGAAAATTACACTGCTCGGTTTGCTCGTACTTTTCTGTGCGACAGCCGTAAAGGCCGCCGCGCCCGATTGGATGACGGGACACGGCGTGAAGCCCGGCGAAGCAACGGCCGGCATGGAAGTCATCATCCGCTGCCCGGCCACAGACTTGGGCGGCGCCGTATTCCTCCAAGGGACGGCGGTCACCGGCGTGGTCAGCGCAGACCTTGTGTGGGTGCTTGAAGCCGCCCAGACGGACGGCAAGTTCTACCTGAAACAAAAGAACGCGGCCAGCGATGACGCTGCCTATGTGCAAGTCCCGGCTGACCAAAGCAACAACACGAAGGTCACCCTCGGCGCCAAGGCCACGGCGGGCGAGTTTTCGTTCAACGCATTGAGCGCTGCGGACGAGACGAAGTTCGCCGGCTCGGCAAAGCTCGACGACACGTACAGCACAGAGTATACGGGGCGCATGGTGGTGACGGCGGCCAACGGCACAGCTTCGGCCATCCGCAACGGAAAGGTAGAGGCCGGAGGCACATATGCCGGAACGAGCGGCGCCGAATGGACCATCTGGAACCTCTATCAGGTCAGTGACGATTTCAAGGCCTATATCAGTTACGCGGAAAACAACGGTCCGGCCATTGAAGGCTACCTCCTCCCGGCCGCAGACGGCGTAGTCGGCGGTTTCCACGCCGAGGACCTGACGCAGCTCAAAGCGCTGGCCGAGGCCGGCGAGTGGGCCGATGCCAACACCGAACTGCAAGCACTCATCGCCGCAGGCAAGCAAGTTGCGTTCGACGCCGACAAGTACTACACCCTCGTTTCCGCACAAGGTGTGGCCGCCGGTGTGGAAGTCGCCCTCTGCGAGAGCTACGCCACACTCGCCGACGATGGTTTATGTGCTGCCCGTTGGAACGCGCCCCACGGCGTGGCTTCGATGTGGAAGTTCGACCAATCCGGCACGTCGTCGGTGGACGAGAGACCGATGTACACCCTGAAAGCCCTCAACTCCGGACTGTATCTGCCTAAACTGGTGTTCAATGCCGCCACGAACCTGTCTGAGACGGCCGGTAACTACGAACTGGAAGACGGCCTCAGCAGCCAGAACGTTGCCAGCATTGCCGCTTCGTGGGCCATTAAGTCTTATGTTTACCCCACGGGCGGTGGTCGCGGCGACTTCGTTCTTCTGACTGCCCAAGGCGCAGAAGGCGGTGTGCCCGACTGGACTGCTGAAAACGCAGAGGGACGCATCGCCAGCTATAAGGACGCCAAACAGGGCGTGAACTGGTATCTGCATCCCGTGACGTCGGTCAGTGTGACCGTGCCTGCCGGCAGCCGGTATGCCACGGTGAACCTGCCGTTTGCCGTAGAACTGCCCGAAGGCATGGTCGCCTATGTGGGCGGCGATGCCAGCGCGACGGAAATCAGCCTGTCGCCGATCGAGGACAACGTGGTGCCGGCCGGTTGCCCGGTGGTGCTCGTGGCCAACGAGGGCACGTATGACTTGGCCATCGCTTACGGAGATGAGACCGCAGTTCCGGCCAACTCGTTGAGCGGGACGCTCGTGCCCGCGACGTTGGATGCCGACGCCACGGCCTACATCGTGACGGACGGTTCGCAGGGTGTCGGTTTCTACAAGGTGACGAGCGCCGACGACCGCACCATTCCGGCCAATAAGGCTTATTATGTCCCTGCCGCCGGAGCCGAGTCCGCCATGCTGGCTTTCGCCTTCGGTCCTGCCACGGGCATCGAGGGCGTTGAGACCGACAAGGCCGGCGCCGAGACTTATTATGACCTTTCGGGCCGTCGCGTGCTCTATCCCGCACATGGCGTGTACGTCAAAGGCAACGGAGAGAAAGTATACGTAAAATAACCATAAGGAACAACAACGCGATGAAAAAGGCATATCAAACACCGAAAGCAGAAGTGATCTCCCTTCATGCTGAGGCACCCATCATGGCCGGTTCGATCGACATGGGATTGAACGAGGATGTGGATACGGGTGCATCCGACGCTTATTCTCAAAAGAGCGGTTGGAGCGCTGACAACTGGTCGGAGTAAGCATTCCCGCAGCCTCTGTTTTCCTCGCAGCTTGCGGGTGAAGAGCAAACGCCCTGACGCCAATTGGCGCCAGGGCGTTTTTTGTGGTCGAAAGGGTGGAACACAGACTGATGGTAGAAGAAAGGCAGCGCCACTTCCTTGCTTGTCGGAGGGCGCTGCCTGAATGTCGGGGCGGGATGTGTCCGGCCGTTATGCTTGTGGCTTGTCGTTGTTACCTCCGCGCGGACGGCGGCGACGGCGTCGGCCGCGTGAGGAGCGGGACTTGGCCTCGTTCGTGGCGGTCGGCGTTCCTGTCATACCTGTCACTGCGTCAGGTTTTTCTGTCGCAGCGTCAGGATTTCCTGTCACTGCTTCCGTCTGGCCAGTCGTGGTTGATGGGGTAGCGCC
>DVNY01000105.1 GCA_018714085.1 Candidatus Caccomonas pullistercoris | reverse complement strand
GTCCTCTTCCCCGCCGCGAAAGGGTTTGCATGATTCATCTTTCGGGATTGAACTGCGCGTCGTAGCCGAGAAGGTATTTCGCCAATTCCGGGTCGTTGAAATCGGCTGCCAGCGGATGCCCTGTGTCCATGCGGCGGATGGCGTCGCGGTCCTTGTCGGTGAGCTCGAAGTCGTCGAGGGCAAGGTTGCCGGCCATGCGTTCCTTGCGGGTTGACTGCGGGATGACGATGATGCCCTCATCGGTCAAGAATTTCAGCGCCACTTGCGCATTGTCCTTACCATACTTCGCCCCGATGGCACGGAGCGAAGGGTCGGTGAAAAAGCCGTTTGCGCCACGGGCCAGCGGGCTCCACGCCATGACGCGCGTGCCATACGAGGCAGCCAGCCTGCGCATCGCGGCCTGCTGAGAAAAGACATGCGTCTCCAACTGCACGACGGCGGGCTTGACCTCCATGTTCTCGGCCAAATCGACAAAGCGAGCGTCGTAGAAGTTGCTCAACCCGATGGCGCGCACCTTGCCCTCGCGGAGAGCCCGCTGCATGGCGCGATAGGTGCCGTAATAATCGCCGAACGGCTGATGAATGAGCAGAAGGTCGACGTAGTCCGTACGGAGTTTGCGCAGCGACTCGTCGATGCTGCGTGCGGCCCGCTCGTCGCCGGCGTTCGAGATCCAGACTTTCGTCGTGATGAAAAGTTCGCTGCGGGGGATGCCGCTCGCGGCGAGGGCCGCGCCGACGCCCGCCTCGTTGTAGTAGGCTTGCGCCGTGTCGATCAGCCGGTAGCCCGCAGCGAGGGCTTCGCCGACGCATCGCTCGCAGTCGGCCGGGGCAATCTGCCAGACGCCATAGCCCACCATGGGCATCTCAACGCCATTGTTCAACTTGATAGTTTTCATTGTTTTACGTATGTTTTGTGAAGTATTTTTCATCAGCCATTTTCGTGACAGGGGGACAGCCGACGTGGCCGTAGTGGCAGGACTTGAACACTGCCTTCCGCTTTGCGTGAACCTCCCTTCGGCCATGCGCCCCCTCACTGCGGCCAGATGCTCAATCGTGTATCCGATGGGTGCCGATGCCGCGCACTGTGGCCAGGTCCATGTCGTCGTAAATAGGGCTGCGCCCCGTGTCGAGAGCGGCGATGGCCTGCATCTCGCCGTCGGTCAGGGATATGCCGAGGCAGGCAAGGTTTTCGGCCATACGCGTGCGGCTGACCGTCTTGGGGATGACGACTATGCCCCGCTGGTTGAGCCAGCGCAGCACGACGGTTCCCACTCCGCAGCCGTGGCGGCGGGCAATGGCAGTGAGCACAGGGTGGTTGAAGATACCAGACTTCCCTTCGGCGAAAGGAGCCCAGGCCTCGTGCTGGATGCCCTCGGCAGCCAGAAAGTCGTGGGCGGCCTGCTGCTGGAAAAACGGATGGGTTTCAATCTGGTTGACGGCGGGCTTCACTTCGTTGTGCAGGAAGAGGTCCTGTAACCGCTCGCTCGAAAAGCTCGTCACGCCGATGGCGCGGACACGGCCTTCGCGGTAGAGCCGCTCGGCAGCGCGCCAAGCCGCATAATAGTTGCCGTAGGGTTTGTGCAGCAAGTAGAGGTCCAAATAGTCCAAGCCGAGCTTCTTCATCGAACGGTCGAAAGCCCGCAGGGCGTCGTCATACTCATAATCCTGCACCCATAGCTTCGTCGTCACGAAGAAATCCTCGCGCTTCACTCCGCTGTGGCGGATGGCGCTGCCCACCTGTTCTTCGTTAAAATAAGCAGATGCCGTGTCGATCAGGCGGTAGCCCGTCTCGATGGCGTCACTGACCACCCGCTCCGTCTCGCCGGCCGGAATCTGGAAGACGCCGAACCCCACGGCCGGCATCGTTATCCCGTTGTTCAGTCTCACTTCTTTCATGTCTCTTCGGTTTGAGGTTACGGGTGCAAAGATAAGGCGTGATGACAAGAGAGCAGTTGCCGAAAACGGGGAGGAATTTTCACTTTTCGGAGATAATCATTAACTTTGCGGCGATAGCCCCCAACGAAATGGACACCACGGACAGGTCCACAGACGGCCTGCGCTTCATCGACACATTGAACGACAGCGACGCCTTGCGCCGTCCCGGCCACGTGCTCCACGTGCTCTGCACGGCGGGAAGCATGAGTTTCACATTCCAGGACGTGAAGTATAACGTCGTGCCGCACGACTATGTCATCCTGCCGAACCCCATGCTGCTCGGCGGCCTCGTCGCAGCCGACGGCTTCCGCGCCCTGGCCATGAGCCTCGACGAGGCTTACGTCGCAACGCTCGCCCTGCGCAGCAACTACGGCGTCATTGGCCACCTGTCGCTGCTTCAAAATCCAGTCATAAGGCTGTCGGACAGCGACTTCCACCGATGTAGTGAAGACTTGCTGCGCCTGAAAGAGCGGCTGGCCGACACGCACCACCTCTTCCGCGAAGAAGTGGCAAGCCACCTCCTGACAGCACACATCCTCGACCTCTACGACATCCACGCCCGCGGCCGGAGCGTGGCACACGTGACCGAACGGGCCCGCCAATTGCTCGGCCGCTTCGTCGGCCTGCTCTATGACGGTGCATACGTCAGCCACCGCGACTTGGCCTACTATGCCTCGCGCCTCTGCATCACGCCCGACCACCTCTCCTACGTATGCCGCAAGGTGAGCGGCAAACCCGCCAGCTACTGGATCGACCGTTTCACGCTGCACGCCATCGTCGGGGAACTTTACCAGAAGGACGCTTCATTGGCGGACATCGCCGAGCGGTTTCACTTTTCGTCACTTTCCTATTTCAGCCGCTACGTCCAGCGCCACCTCGGGCAGTCGCCCTCCGCCTGGCGCAACAGGCCGGTGCGGGGCTGACCGCGACGCGCCGAAACGGCCGGCCTGCCCGTCGCGACGATCGCTGCGACCGGAAAAACAGTCAGGCCGGCCGTAAGATGCGGCAACCGGCGGGCGCAACGCGACGGCGGCCGACGCATTCTGTCGCAATTAATTCGTCCATTCCGCAGAAAATTCGTAAGTTTGCACAAAAGTATCGAAACGATGGGGATATTTAGCTTTTTTTCAAAGAAAGAGAAGAAAGAAGTGCTCGACGCCGGCCTCGAAAAGACCAAAGCCAGCGTGTTCAGCAAACTCACCCGAGCCATCGCCGGGAAGTCGAAAGTGGACGACGAAGTGCTCGACAACCTCGAAGAGGTGCTCATCTCGTCGGACGTGGGCGTCGACACCACGCTCGAAATCATCGGCCGCATCCAGGAACGCGTGGCGCGCGACAAATACGTAAGCACATCTGAGCTCCAACGCATCCTGCGCGAAGAGGTGGCCGCCCTTCTGGCCTCGCACGAGACGGAAGCCGGCGATCCCGCCGCCCCCGACGCCCTGAAGCCCTACGTCATCATGGTCGTGGGCGTCAACGGCGTGGGCAAGACCACGACCATCGGCAAGCTCGCCTACCTCTTCAAGCAGGCCGGGAAGAAGGTCTACCTCGGCGCTGCCGACACCTTCCGCGCCGCCGCCGTCGAGCAGCTCTGCATCTGGGGCGAACGGGTGGGCGTGCCCGTCGTCAAACAGCAAATGGGCAGCGACCCGGCCAGCGTGGCTTTCGACACGCTCAACTCGGCCGTGGCGGGCGGAGCCGACGTCGTGCTCATCGACACGGCCGGTCGCCTGCACAACAAGGTAGGACTCATGAATGAGCTCACGAAGATAAAGAAAGTGATGCAGAAAGTCGTGCCCGAAGCTCCGCACGAAGTGCTCCTCGTGCTCGACGGTTCGACAGGACAAAACGCCTTTGAACAGGCCAAGCAGTTCACCCGCGCCACCGAAGTCACCGCCCTGGCCATCACCAAACTCGACGGCACAGCCAAGGGCGGCGTAGTCGTCGGCATATCCAACCAGCTGAAAGTGCCTGTCAAATACATCGGCCTCGGTGAGAAAATGACCGACCTGCAACCTTTCGACAGCCGCGAGTTCGTCGACTCGCTCTTCGGCGACACCCAACTCTGACCCCATGAAGAAGCACACCGTCGACATCATCACCATGGGCTGTTCGAAGAACCTTGTCGACTCCGAACACCTGCTCCGCCAGCTCGAAGCCCTCGGCTATGAGGCCCACCACAATCCCGAAGAGACCCACGGCGACATCGCCGTGGTCAACACCTGCGGCTTCATAGGCGACGCCAAGGAAGAAAGCATCAACATGATCCTCGAACTCTGCCAGCTCAAAGAAGAAGGCCGGCTCAGCCGCGTCTACGTGATGGGCTGCCTCTCCGAACGCTACTTCGAGGAACTGGGCGAGGAAATCCCCCAGGTCGATAAGTTCTACGGCAAGTTCAACTGGCCCGACCTGCTGCGCGACCTCGGCGAACGTTACGACGAAGACATCGCCCTCGAACGTGTCCTGACCACCCCGCCCCACTACGCCTACATCAAGATTTCGGAAGGCTGCGACCGCAAGTGCGCCTACTGCGCCATCCCCCTCATCACCGGCCACCACATCAGCCGCCCCATCGACGAAATCCTCGACGAGGTGCGCAGCCTCGTGGCACGCGGCGTGAGGGAATTCCAGATCATTGCCCAGGAACTCACCTACTACGGCGTTGACCGCTACGGCCGCCAACGCCTGCCCGAACTCGTCGACCGCATGGCCGGCATCCCCGGTGTCGAATGGATCCGGCTGCACTACGCCTATCCGGCCCACTTCCCGATGGACCTCCTGCCCGTGATGCGCCGGCACCCCAACGTGTGCCGCTACCTCGACATCGCCCTCCAGCACATCAGCGACGGCGTCCTGACGCGCATGCGCCGCCACACCACCAAGGCCGAGACCTACGAGCTCATCCGCCAGCTCCGCGAACAGGTGCCCGGCATCGCCATCCGCACCACACTCATGGTCGGGTTCCCCGGCGAAACCGACGAGGAGTTCGCCGAACTCGTCGACTTCGTCCGAACCGTACGCTTCGACCGCATGGGCGCCTTTGCTTACAGCGAAGAAGAAGGCACCTACGCCGCCGGACACTACGCCGACGACGTCCCGGCAGAAGTCAAGCAACAACGCCTCGACACCCTGATGGAACTGCAAGCCGGCATCTCGGCCGAACTCGGCGAGGCCAAGGTCGGACAGACGCTCCGCACCGTCATCGACCGCGTCGAGGGCAATTTCTACGTCGGACGCACCGAGTTCGACTCGCCCGAAGTCGACGGCGAAGTCCTCATCCCCATGAACGGCACGCCGCTCACGGTGGGCCGCTTCTATCCCGTCACCATCCAAAGCGCCGACGAATACGACCTCTACGGCGCCCTCGCACAAGAAAGCCGCTTATGAACAACAAGGAGTTCGTCACAGCCCTTGCCGCACGCACTGACATGACCGCACGCGAAGCAGGCAAACACGCAGCCACCCTGATGGCCGAACTGGCCCGCGCCCTCGACGAGAACGGCGCCCTCACCGTGCAGGGATTCGGCAGTTTTGAAGTGAAGAAAAAACTCGAACGCGTCATGGTCAACCCCACCACAAAGCAGCGCCTACTCGTGCCCCCGAAGCTCGTGCTTACCTTCAAGGCCAGCCAACTGCTCAAAGACAAAGTCAAAGCATAAGACACATGGACAAGAAAGCCACGCTTCAAGAGCTCCTTACGGCCTTTGCCGCCAAAGCAGGACTGCCACGCCGCCGCGCCGAAGCCTTTGTCCGCACGTTCTTCGACGTCATCGCCGACGCCCTTGCCCGCGAAAAATTCGTCCGCGTCAAAGGACTGGGCACGTTCAAGCTCGTCGCCGTCAGCGAACGCGAGAGCGTCGACGTCAACACCGGCGAACGCATCCAAATCAGCGGGCACACCAAAGTCAGTTTCACGCCCGAAACCAGCCTGCGCGACCTTGTCAACCGTCCCTTTGCCCACTTCCAGACCGTCGTCATCAACGAAGGAACCGACCTCGAAGCCCTCGAAGCCGTCGACACGCCGGAAATCACAGAGAGCAGCGACGCCCTCGCTGACGAACCGGAAACCGCAGACGACAACGACATCCCCGCCGACGAGCCGAAGCCCGCGGAGCCAGAGGCGGCAGACAGTGGCACGACGGAGGCTGAAAAGACCGGAACCGACGACGAAGCGGAGCAACCTGCTTTCATCCCGCCGTCAGCAGTGGACTACTTTGCAGAATATCCCCTCGACGACACGGACAACGACGACACGCCGGCCACCAATGCAGCCGATGCTCCCGCAACGGACAACGAAACATCCGACAAGGCCGATGAAGCACCCGTAACGGACGACGCGACGGGAGACAGCGACATCGGACCGACTCAAGAAGCGCCCCAAACCAGCGCCGCAGCGAACACCCTTCCCAAATGGGAAGAAGCCCCTGCGGACGAAACCGGACTGCCCGACGAAACACAACCTGCCACAACCGGCGCTGCACCCGCACGGCCAGAATCCGGACTGACAGAACCCGGGGAAGCCGCAGGCAAGCAGACCCCTGCACCCGGCGCCACTCCTGCCGAGCCGTCCGACCTCATCCAGCCACAAGGCGGGACCGCTGGCCACGGCGAGACAACTGCCCCCGACCACCGGCAAGACGAATCCCCCCGCACACCGGACGACAGCCAGACACGCCCGGCAAACGCCGAGCCCACACCGCCCGCCCAACTGTCCGCAACGCAGCCCCCTGCGCCGCGCGATGTCAACTGGTGGAAAGTGACAGTCGTCGTTATCGGCATTATTTTCCTCATGATGCTCAGCTACTTCGCCGGCTACTTCCGCCTCTTCTGTCCCTGCGAGCGGCTCGACGCCCTTCACCGCCTGTGGGCCGAGCAGGCGG
>DVNY01000104.1 GCA_018714085.1 Candidatus Caccomonas pullistercoris | reverse complement strand
CGCCCCCGCAGCTCGAAGTGAACATCGCCATGACGCAGAACCGCCAGCCCGAGGTGAAAGCCGCACGGGCATACGAGGGCGGCCTGGAAGTGGAGTTCGACAAGTACATGCAGCCCGCCACGATGACCGTGGACAACATCTTCGCCACCGTAGGCGGCGAAAAGGTGGCTGGTGCCGTCACGTTGCTGAACGAGGAGGCCGCCTATGAGGGCGAGGGCGAAAGCTACGTCTCGAAAGTGCGCTTCGTGCCGACGACACCGTTCCTCGCCACCGACGAGGTCGTGCTGACCGTGAGCCGCAAGGTGAAGAGCTACGCCGGCATTCAGATGGAGAACGACTTCACGCAGGCGTTCGACATCGAGAAAGAGGTGAAGACGATTGCCATCGACTCGCTAATCAAGGTGCCGTATACGGGCGAACGCACCATCGTGGTGAGCGCCCTGCCTTATGACGCCGCCATCGGCAAGAAAGTAGCCGTCCGTTCGTCGTCGCCAATGATTGCCGCTGTTTCTGCCGACACGCTGACGCTCGACGAAAACGGTCAGGCCACACTCACGCTGAGCGGTGAACTGCCCGGTGCAGCGGCCTTAACTCTGACGCTGCAAGACGCCGACCTGGTTGGAAGGTCAACGATCCAAGTTCTCGACGAATCGCAGATTTATACAGCAAAGCCTGTGGCCTCTCGAGCATCAGGCACGGCGGTCTACCGGAACACAGAAATCGCACTCAGCACTGAAACGCCGAACGCGGTGATCTACTACACCACGGACGGCTCCTGCCCCTGTGATGAAGCCACGCGCCTCGTCTACGAAAAGCCGATCGCCATCACTGCAGACATGACCATCAAGGCTATCGCCGTGGGCGAGGGTATGTTTGAGAGCGAGGTAGCCGAGTTCAACTACACCATCAAGACCGCCACACTCGGTCTGAACCTGAGCGAGGGATGGAATTGGATCTCGCACAACATGGAGGCCCCCGTAGCCGCCACGCAGCTTGGTGAGAACGCCACACGCATAGTCAGCCAGACGGAAGAGCTGATCGCCGACCCGGCCTATGGCCTTACGGGTAATCTCAGCGAACTCAGAGCCGAGCAGGCTTACAAAGTCCAAGTGGACGCTGCCACACAGCATACGCTAAGCGGCTACGAGCATAACGGCACTCAACCCATAACGCTTTTGACCGGTTGGAACTGGATCGGCTATCCCGTAAGCCAGACGATGAGCCTCAGCGAGGCTTTGGCCCACACCGAGGCCGACGAAGATGACTACATCACCGGCCAGGACGGCTTTGCCCAGTTCAGTGACGGCCAATGGACCGGCACGCTGCAGACGCTCGTTCCGGGCAAGGGCTATATGTATCACTCGCAAACGGACAAACAGTTGACCTACAACACGGCCATCGTGTCGAAAGCCAATGCGCTCTATGGAAAAGGATTGTCCGGCCAAGCTCCATGGGCTGTTGACAAACATGCCTATCCCAATGTGATGTGCCTCGTGGCCGACGTCTTTATCGACGGCATGAAAGCTGACGCCGGCAAGTTCTCGGTGGGCGCATTCTGCGGGTCGGAGTGCCGTGGTATCGGCTCGTATGTCGACGGCCGCCTGATGATGAACATTTATGGCAAAGGAGGTGAGACCATCACGTTCATGGCTGTGGACAATGCCACTGAGCAAGCCTACACCATTTGCGAAAGCGAGCCGTTCGCTGAGACATTATTAGGTAGCCTGCGCCTGCCCTATCGCCTTAATATCGGCGAAATGGCAACGGGCATCAATGCTGTTGAGACAGGCTATAAGGTATGGCCCGCCGTGACCAACGATTATGTACATGCCACTGCAAGCGGTGAAACCATTGATCGCGTTACGGTCATCGACATGAGTGGCCACATCGTTGTCGCAGAAAAGAATGTAGCTTCGGGGTATGCCATCAGCGTCGCTCACTTGCCGGAGGGCGTCTACATCGTAACCATAAAAGATGCGGGCCAGTCCTTCTATCAAAAAATCGTCAAGACTAGAAGATAACCAAACCTACCCCCCGGTCGGTACGTTTTGTACCGACCGGGATTTATTCTTTCTCTTTGTCGAAAAAATAAAACCATACAAATATGTTCAAACAAAGATTGATTAGCACCGCTGTCTACTTTCTGATGTGGCTGACAGCCGTTCAAGCGGCCCATTGGGAATGCAACATCCATGCATTCCAATACGACATGACGGTCTACGCTACCCTCCAACTCAACGGAACGACTGTGACCAATCCCGACGCTTATGAAATAGCCGCTTTCTGCGGCGATGAGTGCCGCGGTGTGGCTTCCATCGAAACGATATCTGGCACGGACATCTCATTTTACTATCTCCGCGTCCATAGCAATACCACTACCGGTGAGACCATCACTTTCAAGTGCTACGACACTACCACAAAAGAAGAAGTCCCGATTAACGAAAACCTTGAGTTCACATCACAAGCAGTCACAGGGTATCCCAGCCAGCCTTTCTTCCTCACGGGGAAAGCAAAGACTTATAAAGTGACCTATATGCTTGACGGAGAAGAATTCTTTGTGGGCGAATATATATTTGGCGCAGAAATCACCAGGCCCGAGGCGCCTGAAAAAGAAGGACACACATTCAACGGATGGAGCGACGTGCCTGAGACCATGCCTGCCGAGGACATCACGATCTACGGCTCATACACTGTCAACTCTTACGACGTCGTCTATATTGTTGACGGAGAGGAATACAAACGCGTTCAGGTAGCATACGGAGAAGATATCCCGGAGGAGCCCACGCCGGAAAAAGAAGGGCACACATTCAGCGGATGGAGCGAAACGCCCGCCACCATGCCCGCCGGTGACGTCACCGTCACTGGCTCTTTCACGGTCAACACTTACAAAGTGACGTTCGTCATCGACGGAGAAGAGTTCCAAGTTGCAAACGTCACATTCGGCGCTGAAATCACCACGCCCGAAGCGCCCGGAAAGGAAGGACACACCTTTGCCGGATGGGCCGACGTACCTGAGACCATGCCTGCCGAGGACATCACGATCTACGGCTCATACACTGTCAACTCTTACGACGTCGTCTATATTGTTGACGGAGAGGAATACAAGCGCATTCAGGTAGCATACGGAGAAGACATCCCGGAGGAGCCCTCGCCGGAAAAAGAAGGGCACACATTCAGCGGATGGAGCGAAACGCCCGCCACCATGCCTGCCGATGACGTCACCGTCACTGGTTCTTTCGCGGTCAACACTTACAAAGTGACGTTCGTCATCGACGGAGAAGTATATATTACGATTGACGTGAAATATGGCGAAGCCATAGAACCTGAGGACGTACCAGAAAAAGAGGGTTACGTGTTCAGCGGATGGGAGGACATTCCCGAAACTATGCCCGCTCACGACATCAAAGTGCATGGATCGTTTGTTGCTGTCGGATTGAACAACGTATATTTCGACACGTTTGTGAATGTTTATAATTTGAAAGGACAAATAGTTGGGTCACACCTTCGTGTCAGAGAATTAAAACAAATACTCAAACGCGGAATTTACATTATTAATGGCAAGAAATTCTTTATTGAATAGACGCATTCTAGCATCAAACGAAGAACGCATGAGGGAAATCTCTCATGCGTTCTTCGTTTGATGTTTATTTATACAATAAGAGAGCAGATTTATTTACTCCATCATGTCGAAAAAGAGCGTTCCTACCTATTTGAAGATAAAAATTAAGATAGGAAAGACTCTCACAAGGAAAAAAATAGGATTCAAACAAGGACTGCTGACACGGTGAAGACGTTAGTTTCGTTCATAAGGCCCTTCCAGGACGGACAATCGCAGCGCCCGTCCGTCCTGGAAGGGCGAGCGTTTTAACGCTCACGCCGACTGTGAAGAGGAGGAAACGACCGACTGTCCGGCCGTAGGATTAAACGACGAGCCCCGCCCTGCCTGAAAGCGGCAGAGCGGGGCTCATTATTCAGAATCAAGCGTCGGGAGACGCCGGGGATTATTCTGCGGGAGTTTCGGCGGCCTGGGCCTCAGCCATGCCGAGCTTCTCGTAGTCGTCCATGTCGCCCACGATGATACGGCTGAACTCGCGCAGACCCGTACCGGCCGGAATGAGATGACCGCAGATAACGTTCTCCTTCATTCCTTCGAGGTAGTCCGTCTTTCCGCTGATGGCGGCTTCGTTGAGCACCTTGGTGGTTTCCTGGAACGAAGCGGCCGACATGAAGCTCTTCGTTTGAAGGGCGGCGCGGGTGATGCCTTGCAGGATCTGCACGGACGTGGCGGGCACGGCATCGCGCACCTGGACAAGTTTGAGGTCCTTGCGTTTGAGCTGCGAGTTCTCGTCGCGGAGCTTGCGTGCCGTCACGATCATACCGGGCTTCATCGTTTCGCTGTCGCCGGCATCGGTGACAACTTTCTTGCCCCAGATGCGGTCGTTCTCTTCGGCAAAGTCGAGTTTGTCGACGATCTGCTGTTCAAGGAAGCGGGTGTCGCCCGGTTCGTCAATCTGCACTTTGCGCATCATCTGACGGACGATGACCTCGAAGTGCTTGTCGTTGATCTTCACACCTTGCAGGCGGTAAACGTCCTGGATCTCGTTCACGATATATTCCTGCACTGCCGTCGGGCCTTTGATGGCAAGGATGTCGGCCGGCGTGATGGAACCGTCGGACAGCGGCGTTCCGGCGCGCACGTAGTCGTTTTCCTGCACGAGGATCTGTTTCGAGAGGGGCACGAGGTAATGTTTCTCTTCGCCAAGTTTGGAGCGGACGATGATTTCACGGTTACCACGCTTGACGCTGCCCATCTTGATTTCGCCGTCGATTTCAGAAACGATGGCGGGGTTGCTCGGATTGCGGGCTTCGAAGAGCTCGGTGACGCGGGGCAGACCACCGGTGATGTCACCGGCCTTTCCGACGGCACGCGGAATCTTGATGAGCACTTCGCCGGCGTTGATCTTCTGCCCGTCTTCGACCACGATGTGGCCGTTGATGGGGAAGTTGTACGTGCGGAGGAGTTCGCCGTTGTCGTCGAGCACATGGCACGAAGGCACGCGTGATTTCTCTTTCGACTCGATGACGATGAGTTCGCGCAGACCCGTGGCCTCGTCTTCTTCGACGCGATAGGTTACACCTTCGATGACATCCTCGAACTGCACCGTACCGGCGCTTTCCGAAACGATGACGGCGTTGAAGGGGTCCCACTTGGCGATGAGCGTGCCTTTCTCGACCTTGCTCTTGTCGGCGACAAAGAGTTGTGAGCCATAGGGCACGTTCTGCGAAGAGAGGATGATACCCGTGTTCTCGTCGACGAAGCGGACTTCGGCCAGACGACCGACGACGACTTTGCCCGGCGTACCGTCCTCGTTGGTGACGTCGACGGTGCGGAGTTCCTCGAACTCGACACGGGCGTCGTGCTTGGCCACGATGCTGGCGTTGGCTGCGGCATTACCGGCCACACCACCGGCGTGGAACGTTCGGAGGGTCAGCTGCGTACCCGGCTCACCGATGGACTGGGCGGCGATGACGCCGACGGCCTCGCCCTTCTGCACCATGCGGCTGGTGGCAAGGTTGCGGCCATAACACTTCATGCAGACGCCGTGACGGCTCTCGCAGGTGAGGACGGAGCGGATCTCGACGCTCTCGATGGGTGAGTTCTCAATCTCGTCGGCGATCTCCTCGGTGATTTCCTCACCGGCGGCCACGATGAGCTTGCCCGTCGAGGGGTGAATGATGTCGTGCACGGAAACACGGCCGAGGATGCGCTCACCCAGCGAGGAGATGATCTCATCGCCGTCTTTGAGGGCGGTGCAAACGAGCCCGCGCAGTGTGCCGCAGTCTTCCTCGGTGATGATGACGTCGTGCGAGACGTCGACGAGACGGCGCGTCAGGTAACCGGCGTCGGCCGTCTTCAAGGCGGTGTCGGCCAGACCCTTGCGGGCACCGTGCGTCGAGATGAAGTATTCGAGCACCGACATACCCTCTTTGAAGTTCGAGAGAATCGGGTTTTCGATGATCTGCGCACCTTCGGCACCGGCTTTCTGCGGCTTGGCCATCAAACCACGCATACCAGCCAGCTGGGCGATCTGGTCAGCCGAACCACGGGCCCCGGAGTCGAGCATCATGAACACAGCATTGAAGCCTTGGTCGGCTTCGGTCATCTGTTTCATGAGGGTTTTCTTCAAATCGGTGTTGACGTGCGTCCACGTATCGATGACCTGATTGTAGCGCTCGTTGTCGGTGATGAAACCCATGTTGTAGTTCATCGTGATCTGCTCGATCTCCTCGTTACCGCGCTGAACGATGTCGGCTTTTTCCTTCGGGATGATGATGTCGTCAAGGTTGAACGAAAGTCCGCCCTCGTAGGCCATACGATAGCCGAGGTTCTTGATGCCGTCGAGGAACTCGCAGGCGCGCGCCATGCCGACAGCCTTGATGACGCGGGCAATGATGTCGCGCAGAGACTTTTTCGATATGATCGTGTTGACAAAGCCCACTTCGGGGGGCACGATCTCATTGACGATGACACGGCCGACGGAGGTTTCGACAATGCGTTGCACCTTGGCTCCGCTCTCGTCGATGTCATCGACCATCACCTTGACGGGGGCGTGAATCTCCACCCGGCGCTCGTTGAACGCGATGATGGCTTCTTCGGGGCCATAGAACGTGAGACCCTCACCCTTCGTGCCGGGACGGAGCTTGGTGATGTAATAAAGACCGAGCACCATGTCCTGCGAAGGCACCGTGATGGGCGCGCCGTTGGCCGGATTGAGGATGTTGTGACTCTGGAGCATGAGCATCTGTGCCTCGAGGATGGCCTCATTGCTCAGGGGCAAGTGAACGGCCATCTGGTCGCCGTCGAAGTCGGCGTTGAACGCCGTACATGCCAGCGGGTGGAGCTGGATGGCCTTGCCCTCGATGAGTTTGGGCTGGAAAGCCTGGATACCAAGACGGTGAAGCGTCGGGGCGCGGTTGAGGAGCACGGGGTGGCCTTTCATCACGTATTCGAGGATGTCCCAGATGATGGGTTCGCGACGGTCGACAATCTTCTTGGCGCTCTTGACCGTCTTGACGATGCCGCGCTCAATGAGCTTGCGGATGATGAAGGGTTTGTAGAGTTCGGCGGCCATCAGTTTCGGCAGACCGCACTCGCCCATCTTCAACTCAGGGCCGACCACGATGACGGAACGGGCTGAGTAGTCGACACGCTTACCGAGGAGGTTCTGACGGAAACGGCCCTGTTTGCCTTTGAGCGAATCGGAGAGGGATTTCAGCGGACGGTTGGAGTCGCTCTTGACTGCGCTGCTCTTGCGTGAGTTGTCGAAAAGGCTGTCCACTGCTTCCTGCAACATACGTTTCTCATTGCGCAGGATGACTTCGGGCGCCTTGATTTCGAGAAGGCGTTTCAGACGGTTGTTGCGGATGAGGACACGACGGTAGAGGTCGTTGAGGTCTGAGGTGGCAAAACGACCGCCGTCGAGCGGAACAAGCGGACGCAACTCGGGCGGGATGACGGGAATGATCTTCATGATCATCCATTCGGGCCGGTTGCGATCCTTGCTGGCGCGGAAGGCTTCGACCACTTGCAAGCGTTTGAGGGCGTCGTTCTTGCGCTGCATCGACGAATCGGAATTGGCACGGTCACGCAACTCATACGACAGGCTGTCGAGGTCAAGGCGCGTGAGCAGGTCGTAGACGGCATCGGCGCCCATCTTGGCGATGAACTTGTTGGGGTCGGTGTCTTCAAGATACTGGTTCTCTTTCGGCAACTTGCCCATGAGCTCGATATACTCGTCCTCGTTGAGGAGGTCGTTGGCGGCTACGCCTTCGTCAGCCAACACACCGGGCTGGATGACGATGTAGCGCTCGTAGTAGATGATGGAATCGAGTTTCTTGGTCGGCAGACCCAAGAGATAACCGATCTTGTTGGGCAAGGAACGGAAATACCAGATGTGGGCAACGGGGACGACCAGCTGGATGTGGCCGGAACGTTCGCGGCGCACTTTCTTTTCAGTCACTTCGACACCGCATCGGTCACAGACGATGCCTTTGTAACGGATGCGTTTGTATTTGCCGCAGTGGCACTCATAGTCTTTTGTCGGGCCGAAAATGCGCTCGCAGAAAAGACCGTCACGCTCGGGCTTATAGGTGCGGTAGTTGATAGTCTCGGGCTTCAACACCTCACCATACGAATTTTCCAGGATTTCCTCGGGAGAGGCCAATCCGATGGTAATCTTCGTGAAATTGCTCTTTATCTTGTTTTCTCTCTTAAATGCCATATTGAATGATATTGGAAAGGTTCCACTTCGTTAATCGAGCGTGACGCTCAGGCCAAGACCGCGCAACTCGTGCAGAAGGACGTTGAGCGATTCCGGAATGCCCGGCGTCGGCATTGGCGTGCCTTTGACGATGGCCTCGTAGGCTTTCGAACGGCCTACGACGTCGTCGGACTTGATGGTCAGGATTTCTTGAAGGACGTGCGAAGCGCCGAAGGCCTCGATGGCCCAAACCTCCATCTCACCGAAACGCTGACCACCGAACTGGGCCTTACCACCGAGGGGCTGCTGCGTGATGAGGGAGTACGGACCGATGGAGCGGGCGTGCATCTTGTCTTCAACCATGTGTCCGAGCTTCAACATATAGGTCACGCCGACGGTTGCCTTCTGGTCGAAGGGTTCGCCGGTGCCGCCATCATAGAGCTGGGTGGAACCATAGCGCGGCAGGCCGGCCTTGTCCGTCCACTCACAAAGATCGTCGAGCTTGGCGCCGTCGAAGATGGGGGTTGCGAACTTCACGTTGAGTTTGCGGCCAGCAGCACCGAGGATAGATTCGAAAATCTGTCCGAGGTTCATACGCGACGGCACACCCAGAGGGTTCAGGACGATGTCGACCGGCGTTCCGTCTGCAAGGAACGGCATATCCTCCTGACGGACGATTTTCGACACGATACCCTTGTTTCCGTGACGTCCGGCCATCTTGTCACCTACGCTGATCTTACGTTTCTTCGCCACATAGACCTTAGCCATCTGGATGATGCCTGAGGGAAGTTCGTCGCCGATGGTGAGGGCGAACTTCTTGCGCTTCAAGGCTGCATCCATGATGTTGTATTTCTTCATGTAGTTGAGGATCAGCTGTTGGATAAGGCTGTTGACGTGTTCGTCGTCCGTCCAGTGGCTCAACTGCAAAGAGGCGAAGTCGAGCGAAGAGAGCATCGACTTGCTCGGTTTGGCACCGGCGGCGATGACTTCGGCGCCCAGATTGTCCTTGACGCCTACGATATGGGCTTTCGAAGTGATGGCCATCAACTTGTCGACGAGAACCCCTTTCAACTGCGCGGTCTCCTGCGCGAATTGGTCGTCCATCTTTTGCAGGATAACCTTGTCGGCGGCTTTCGACGAACGGCTCTTCATCACTTTCGAGAACAGTTTCTTGTCGATGATCACACCCGACAACGAAGGATTGGCCTTCAACGAAGCGTCTTTCACATCACCGGCCTTGTCACCGAAAATCGCACGGAGGAGTTTCTCCTCAGGCGTCGGGTCGCTTTCGCCCTTCGGCGTAATCTTACCGATGAGGATGTCACCCGGCTGGACGCGTGCACCGATGCGGATGATACCGTTCTCGTCCAAGTCTTTCGTGGCGTCTTCACTGACGTTGGGGATGTCGTTCGTCAGTTCTTCCATGCCACGCTTTGTCTCACGCACTTCGAGCGAGAATTCGTCTACGTGTACCGACGTCAGGATGTCTTCGCGCACCATGCGTTCGTTGAGCACGATGGCGTCCTCATAGTTATATCCCTTCCAAGGCATGTAGGCCACGAGAAGGTTGCGGCCCAAAGCGAGTTCGCCGTTCTGCGTGGCATAACCTTCGGTCAGGATGTCGCCTTTCTTCACCCGCTGGCCTTTCTCGCAGATTGGCCGGAGGTCGATGGTCATGTTCTGGTTCGTACGGCGGAACTTCGGAATGCGGTATTCTTTAAGAGCCGGCTCAAAGCTAACGAATTCCTCGTCTTCGGAACGGTCGTACATAATCTTGATGGTCGTGGCGTCTACATACTCGATGACACCGTCGCCTTCGGCCGTGATCATGGTACGCGAATCTTCACAAACCTGCTTCTCTATGCCTGTTCCGACAATGGGCGCCTCAGGACTGATGAGGGGGACGGCCTGGCGCATCATGTTCGAACCCATCAATGCGCGATGGGCGTCGTCGTGTTCAAGGAATGGGATCAACGAGGCAGCAATCGAAGCAATCTGTTGCGGAGCCACGTCGATCAGCTCAACTTCGGAGGGCGGAACGACAGGGTAGTCCGCATCCTGACGGCACTTCACCTTGTCGCGGATAAACGTGCCGTCGTCGTTCAACGGAGCGTTGCCCTGGCCGATGATCTTGCCTTCCTCTTCCTCGGCAGTCAGATAAACGACGTCCTCATTCTTCAAATCGACGACTGCATTTTCCACCTTACGATAGGGCGTCTCTATAAAGCCAAGGTCGTTGATCTTTGCGTACACACAGAGCGAGGAGATAAGACCGATGTTCGGGCCTTCGGGCGACTCAATCGGGCAAAGGCGGCCATAGTGGGTGTAGTGGACGTCACGGACCTCGAAACCGGCACGCTCGCGCGACAAACCGCCAGGACCCAACGCAGAGAGACGGCGCTTGTGGGTCACCTCGGCCAACGGGTTCGTCTGGTCCATGAACTGCGACAGAGCGTTCGTGCCGAAGAAAGAGTTGATGACCGATGAAATTGTCTTGGCATTAATCAGATCTGTCGGCGTGAAGACTTCATTGTCACGGACATTCATGCGCTCGCGGATGGTACGGCTCATGCGAGCCAACCCGACGGCGAACTGGTTTGAAAGCTGCTCGCCCACAGTGCGGACACGACGGTTGCTCAGGTGGTCGATATCGTCAACGGTTGCTTTCGAGTTGATCAACTCTATGAGATATTTGATAATCTCAATGATGTCTTCTTTCGTCAGCACGCGGACGTCCATGTCGGTCGTCAGGTTCAGCTTGCGGTTGATACGATAACGGCCGACCTCGCCCAAATCATAACGTTTGTCCGAGAAGAAAAGGTTGTTGATTACCTCGCGAGCCGTACTGTCATCCTGCGGGTCGGCATTACGGAGCTGGCGGTAGATATAGTTAATGGCCTCCTTTTCCGAGTTGCTCGGGTCTTTCTGCAAGGTGTTAAAGATAATGGAGTAGTCCGACGCCGTGGAATCTTCCTTGTGGATGAGCACAGACGACTCTCCACTCTCGAGGATATCATTGACGTTTTCTTCCGTAAGTTCCGTCTCGCGGTCAAGGATAACCTCGTTTCGCTCGATGGAAACAACCTCGCCAGTGTCTTCATCGACGAAGTCCTCCGTCCAGCTCTTCAAAACACGTGCGGCCAGTTTCTTGCCGACAAGTTTTTTCAGGTTCGTCTTGTTGACCTTGACTTCTTCGGCCAAGTTGAATATCTGCAAGATGTCCTTATCACTTTCAAAGCCAATGGCTCGAAGGAGCGTGGTCACGGGCAACTTCTTCTTACGGTCGATGTAGGCATACATCACGTTATTGATATCCGTGGCGAACTCAATCCAAGACCCTTTGAACGGAATGATACGGGCTGAATACAACTGCGTACCGTTGGCGTGTACACTCGAACCGAAGAACACGCCGGGCGAGCGGTGGAGCTGCGACACGACGACGCGCTCGGCTCCATTGATAATAAAGGTCCCGTTGGGCGTCATATAAGGAATCGGGCCCAAGAATACGTCTTGAACCACCGTATCGAAGTCCTCATGATCCGGGTCGGTACAATAGAGTTTCAACTTCGCCTTCAAAGGAACACTGTATGACAGGCCACGTTCGAGGCACTCTTCGATGCTGTAACGGGGCGGGTCGATATAATAGTCTAAGAACTCTAAGACGAAGTTATTGCGTGTGTCTGCGATGGGGAAGTTCTCAGCAAAGACCTTGTACAAGCCATCATTTTTCCTGAGTTCGGACGGAGTGTCAAGCTGCAAGAAATCCTTGAAAGATTTCAGCTGTACGTCCAGAAAATCAGGATAAGGCATCGGGTTCTTCACTGTCGCAAAGTTGACGCGCTGATTTATCACTTTTGAAGCCATTCGGTAAATTTATTTGGTACGCAGTTTATAGACACAAAAAGGTTAAGAACTCCCTACCAGAGAGTCCTTAACCTTATTATTGCAGAGGAGTTATTTACTTAATCTCGACTTCGGCACCAGCCTCTTCGAGAGCTTTCTTCAAAGCCTCAGCTTCTTCCTTGGCAACGCCTTCTTTCAGCGTGCTGGGAGCACCGTCAACGAGGTCCTTAGCCTCTTTCAGGCCAAGACCGCAAGACTCTTTCACAGCCTTAACAACCTGGAGCTTAGCAGCACCGGCGCTCTTCAACACTACGTCGAAAGCTGTCTTCTCCTCAGCGGCAGCGGCACCACCTGCGACAGGACCAGCAGCTACTGCTACGGCTGCAGCAGCGGGTTCGATACCGTACTCCTCTTTGAGGATCGTTGCCAACTCATTTACTTCTTTTACTGTCAAGTTTACCAACTCTTCAGCGATTGCTTTAATATCTGCCATTTTCTTTTATGTTTAATTTGTTTTTACGAATTGTTGTTTTAATTACTCGGGACGCTCGCCCAAAGTTTTGAGAACGCCGTGGATGGTCTGTCCGGCAGACTGCAACGACGAAATAACGTTCTTCGCCGGCGACTGCAAGAGTGCGACAACCTCTGCGATAACTTCGTTCTTGCTCTTGATGGAGCAGAGAACGTCAAGCTGATCGGCTCCGACATAGAAGCCTTCTTCTGCATAAGCAGCTTTCAGCCCGGGAATACCATCTTTACTTACCTCCTTGATAAGCTTAGCGGGAACATTCGCGGTGTTGCAGAAGAACACGGCCGTCGTTCCTTTCAAGCAAGGATAGAGAGGCGAATAGTCCACCTCAGCTGCTTCGAGAGCTTTGTGTAAGAGGGTATTCTTAACTACTATCATCTTGATGTCGGACTTGAAGCAACGACGACGCAAGTCACTCGTCGCGGCTGCATTCATTGCCGTTACATCCACAAGATAGAAGTGCGCATACTCTTTGAGCTTTGCGCCTAACTGTTCGATAATAATCGCTTTATCTTCCTTTTTCATAATGGCGCATTACTTTACTTCATCAACAGACTTCGGGTCGATCTTTATACCACGACTCATCGTCGAAGAAAGATAAATACTCTTCACGTAAGTGCCCTTTGCAGCTGCGGGTCTGAGCTTGATGATCGTTGAGATGAAAGCTTGTGCGTTACCCATGATCTGCTCGGGTGTGAACGACACCTTACCGATCGATGCGTGAACGATACCAGCCTTATCTACCTTGAAATCAATCTTACCCTGCTTCACTTCCTTAATAGCCTTGGCGACATCCATTGTCACCGTACCGCTCTTAGGATTCGGCATCAAGCCGCGAGGACCCAAGACACGACCGAGAGCACCAATTTTGCCCATGATGGCGGGCATCGTGATGATGACATCCACGTCCGTCCATCCGCCTTTGATCTTCTCGATATATTCGTCCAGACCTACATAATCGGCTCCGGCCTCTTTTGCTGCGGTCTCAGCCTCAGGAGTACACAAGCACAATACGCGAACCACTTTACCGGTTCCGTGAGGAAGGGATACAACGCCGCGCACCATCTGATTGGCCTTGCGGGGATCAACACCCAAACGGACGTCTACGTCAACCGAAGCGTCGAACTTCGTCGTAGTGATCTCCTTCACGAGGTTTGCAGCCTCGGCAAGCGTATAAACTTTCCCGGCTTCAATCTTGTCTGCTACTAACTTTTGGTTTTTTGTCAGCTTACTCATCGTAATCGAAGATTAAATGAATTAACCCGGGAAGTCACCCTTTACTGTTATACCCATTGAACGTGCGGTTCCTGCTACGAGCTTCATGGCTGCCTCAATGGTGAAACAGTTGAGGTCAGGCATTTTATCCTCAGCGATAGCACGGACTTGATCCCACGTAACTTCTGCAATCTTCGAGCGGTTCGGTTGTGCGGAACCACTCTTCTTCTTCGTGGCTTCGAGCAGTTGGATTGCCACAGGAGGAGTCTTGACTACGAACGAGAATGATTTATCGTTATAGTAAGTGATAACGACCGGCAAAACCTTACCAGCCTTGTCCTGCGTTCTGGCATTGAACTGCTTGCAGAAATCCATGATATTGATACCCTTGGAACCCAAAGCAGGACCAACGGGAGGAGACGGATTTGCTGCGCCACCTTTAATCTGTAATTTGATTAATCCAGCGACTTCTTTTGCCATTGTTGTATGATTAAAGAATTACGGGAAGAGTCTGAGCACGTAACATTACTCATTCCTTCGCCACTTGCGTAAAATCCAAGTCAAGCGGAGTGTTCCGTCCGAAGACCTTCACGGTCACCGTCAGTTTCCTCTTGGCGCCATTCACTTCTGCGACAACGCCCGAGAAACCGTTAAACGGTCCGTCCGTGACTTTTATGGCCTCACCCACGGTATAGGGGATAACTGCATCGGGGACTTCCTCCTGCAACTCTTCCGCCTTACCCAAGATTCGGTTAATTTCCGAGGGGCGCAAGGCCTGAGGATTATTGGCACCTCCAAGAAAGTCAATCACGTTGGGCGTGTTTCTCAGCACATGCACAATCTCTCCGACCAAATTGGCCTCTACCAACACGTAACCCGGCAGGTAAGTTCTTTCCTTCACAACACGTTTCCCGTTGCGAATAGAATAATACTTCTCCGTCGGTATCAATACCTGCGAAACAAGGTCTCCGAGACTGCCGTTCTTGATTTCGGCATCTATGTACTCTTTGACCTTATTTTCCTTTCCACTCATGGCACGCAGAACGTACCATTGTTTTCCAGTTTCAGACATCAACACGCTACGTTTAGTGGGGATATACCAACTGCATCACCGACTCGAAAACCTTGTCCATCGCGAAAACTACAAGCGCTATTATTATGGAAGCTGTGAGTACGACAATAGCACTGTGCGTCAATTCAGCGCGCGTGGGCCATGTGGTTTTATGAGCAAGTTCGTTATATGATTCCTTACAATATGTGACCAGCTTTTTCAACATATTTGCTTATCTTTTGCACGGGAAGAGAGGCTCGAACTCCCGACACCCGGTTTTGGAGACCGGTGCTCTACCAACTGAGCTATTCCCGTAAAGAAGCCCCTCGCCCTATCGCGAGGGGCTGTTATGTCAACTACTTGATTAGTCGAGGATTTCGGTGATCTGACCCGAACCTACCGTGCGGCCACCTTCGCGGATAGCGAAGCGGAGACCTACGTTCAGGGCTACCGGATAGATCAGTTCGACGGTGATCTCTACGTTGTCACCCGGCATAACCATTTCGGTTCCTTCGGGGAGGTGGATTTCACCCGTGCAGTCCATCGTGCGGAGATAGAACTGAGGACGATATTTGTTGCCGAACGGAGTGTGACGGCCACCTTCTTCTTTCTTCAAAACGTAGATAGAAGCCTTGAACTTGGAGTGCGGAGTAATTGCACCCGGGTGGGTGATAACCATACCACGCTTCACATCCGTCTTGTCGATACCACGGAGCAACAGACCTACGTTGTCACCAGCTTCACCTTCGTCGAGGATCTTGCGGAACATTTCCACACCCGTAACAACCGACTTTTTGTCTTCGCCAAGACCGAGGATCTGAACTTCGTCACCGACTTTCACGCGGCCAGTTTCGATACGACCCGTAGCCACCGTACCACGACCAGTGATTGAGAACACGTCCTCAACAGGCATCAAGAACGGTTTTTCAACGTCGCGAACCGGCTCTTGGATCCAAGTATCAACAGCATCCATCAACTGCATTACAGAGTCTTCCCACTTAGCAACGCCGTTGAGAGCGCCGAGGGCAGAACCGCGGATGATAGGAGTATCTTCTTCGAAGTCGTAAGAAGCGAGAAGCTCGCGCATCTCCATCTCAACGAGTTCGAGCATTTCTTCGTCGTCAACCATGTCGCACTTGTTCAAGAACACAACGAGGCGCGGCACGTTCACCTGACGGGCGAGCAGGATGTGCTCACGGGTCTGAGGCATAGGACCATCCGTTGCAGCCACAACGATGATGGCGCCATCCATCTGAGCAGCACCAGTTACCATGTTCTTCACATAGTCGGCGTGTCCCGGGCAGTCTACGTGTGCATAGTGACGTTTTGCAGTCTCATACTCAACGTGAGCCGTGTTAATCGTAATACCACGTTCCTTTTCCTCGGGAGCATTGTCAATCTGGTCGAAAGACTTTACTTCATCGCTAAAACCCTTTTCAGCGAGCACTTTCGTGATGGCAGCCGTCAAGGTCGTCTTACCGTGGTCTACGTGACCAATAGTACCGATGTTAACATGCGGTTTGGTACGCTCAAAATGTTCTTTAGCCATAGCTTTATTTGTTTTTATGAATGAATTTTTCAAAAGAAAAGAGCTGTTACCGAGATTTGAACTCGGGACCTCTTCCTTACCAAGGAAGTGCTCTACCACTGAGCTATAACAGCAAATGGAGCGGAAAACGGGACTCAAACCCGCGACCCCCAGCTTGGAAGGCTAGTGCTCTATCAACTGAGCTATTTCCGCAGCGTTGGGTGGGCAAAGATGGATTCGAACCACCGAAGGCGAAAGCCAGCAGATTTACAGTCTGCCCCATTTGGCCACTCTGGAATTTGCCCGTCATGTCAAAGGTCCTACCTTTGCGCCTCCCTAACCGTAGTCGGGAAACGGCTGCAAAGGTAGGACTTTTTTTTTACGTGCAAAACTTTTCAGACAAAAAATCTACTTGCCGCGCGTTTTTTCTTTGTACTTCTCGAGTTGGCGGAGCACCGCATCCACACACAGGTCCACGCCTTCCTCAAACGTATCGCAGACTTTCTCGACATGGAATTCCATGTTAGGCACCGTCACGTTGAAGCTTGTCTCCTTGTTCTTAGATGTTTCGGGCTTCACCACTTTCAGGATAACCTCGACTTTCTGTATGCTTTCGGTATTCTTTTCGAGTTTGGCCGTTTTCTTCTGGATAAAGTCGTGCAGCTTTTCCGTAGCGTCGAAATGAATAGACTGAATTTTAAGTTCCATAGTACCTCCTTTTTTTACGCCCAAGGATGGGCAAGTTCATATTCTTTTTTCAGTTCCGCAAAAGTGGTGTGCATGTAGATTGCTGTGGTCGCCAGGCTTTCATGCCCGAGGAGCTCTCTCACGGCTTCGATGTCGGCGCCGTGGTTGAGCATGACCGTCGCAAACGTATGCCGCAGCACGTGCGGACTTTTTTTCTTCATTGTCGTAACGGCCGAAAGGCGCTTGCGCACCATGGCAGCTACTTTCGAGCGGCTAATGCGCAAACCGTCGTCGCCCAGCACCAGCGGGAGCCCTGCGGCGGGGAACACCTGCTGCCGGAGCGCCAGGTAGCGCCGGGTTTCATCGGCCAGCTCCTGTCCGAACGGGAGGATCCGCTGCTTATTCCGCTTCCCCGTCACTTTCAGTGTTCGCGCGGAAAGGTCGACGTCGTTCACATCAAGCCCCACCAATTCGGCCAGACGGATGCCGGTTGAGTAAAACAGCAGAAGGACATAGCGGTCGCGCTGACCTGCAAAGTCCGGAGCGAACACCACATCGTCGAGCAAGCGGTCCATAGCCCGCTCGTCGAGAAAAGCAGGCAAGGGTTTGCCACACTTGGGGCCATGGACGGCCTCGGCGGGATTAGAGCGGCACTCGCCCATCAGCATCTGGTAGCGGAAGAAAGACCTCAACGCGCTCAGCCTGCGCCGGACGGAACGCGGCGCGGCGCCGTTCTCCATCCCGTCCACCACCCATCGTCTCACCACGTCGCGGTCCACCGTGGCCCACGTCAGCGTCTCATCAAGAGCGTTGAAGAAAGCCTCGAACGCGACGAGATCGGCGCGGTAGCTTTCCACCGTATGCGCCGAATAGCCCCGGCTGTCCGACAGGTATTGCAGGAAAGACTTCACAGTTTTCATAGCTCGCTGGTTGTGTCTTACGAAAGCGAATATAGTGTTTTCCCTCCAACTGGCCAAAACTTCGGCGCACAAATAAACATTTTTTCTTCATTATAAAGAAAAACACAGGGTGGAGCGCTGGCTCACGCCGGATCGACGTCGAAATAAACCGTAGCCGAGCGGCCTTCGGCCGTCTGCTTCACACGCTCCCGCGCCGCCCATAATTTTTCGCGCACGGCAGCCAGGGGCGAACCGGGTGCCAGTTTCAGCATCATTGTCCGGATGTATTGCGCCTGCAACCGAGCCACCAAAGGCGGTTCAGGCCCGAGCAGCGCAGGGCCGAAGGCGGGGCGCAACTCGCCGGCCATCGCCCTCGCGGCGGCCTCAGCCGAAGCCTCAACGCGGTGCTTCACGTAGATGACGACCAGCCGGCAGGCCGGAGGATAGCCAAACGCTTCGCGCTCCGCCAGCTGCCCGGCATACATCGCGCCATAATCGTTGCGAACCACTTGTCCTATCACCGGCAAGCCGGGCTGACGAGTCTGCAAGATGACCAGCCCCCGCTGCCCTCGCCGTCCGGCGCGGCCGGCCACTTGCGCCATCATCTGGAAGGCGCGTTCGTAGGCCCGGAAATCGGGTTGGTTCAGCAGCTGATCTGCATTGAGGATGCCGACCACCCGGACACGCTCGAAGTCCAGCCCCTTCGTCACCATCTGCGTGCCGATCAGGACGTCCGTGCGCCCTGCCGCAAAGTCAGCCAGCATCCGCTCGTATGCCGACCGCGACCGCGTCGTGTCGAGGTCCATCCGCGCTGTCCGCGCGTCGGGGAAGAGGCTGCGGACAGCCTCCTCAATCTTCTCCGTCCCGAACCCCATGCCGTGCAGGTCGGTGCCCCCGCACTGCGGACACTGCCGCGGCACCGGATACGACGCGCCGCAGTAGTGGCAAGCCATCCGGCCATCGTGTTGGTGGAGCGTCAGGCTCACGTCGCACGACTGGCAACGTGGCACCCACCCGCACGACCGGCACTCGACCACCGGCGAGTAGCCCCGCCGGTTCTGGAACAGGATGACCTGCTCCCGGCGTTCCAGGGCGGATTTCATCTCGGCCAGCAGGCGGGGCGAGAAAGGCGTCGGCATCATCTTCTTGCGCCGCAACTCTTTCACGTCCTCCACCTCGATTTCGGGCAGACACACGTCGCCGTAACGGCGGGACAGCTCCACAAGACCATACTTGCCCGTCGTGGCGTTACGGTAAGTCTCGACAGACGGCGTGGCGGTCCCGAGCAACACTTTCGCCCCTACCATCCGCGCCATCACGACAGCGGCGTCGCGCGCGTGGTAACGGGGAGCCGGGTCTTGTTGCTTGTAAGAGGTCTCGTGCTCCTCGTCCACGATGACCAGCCCCAGCCGCCTAAAAGGGAGGAAGAGCGACGAACGCACGCCGAGCACCAGCCCGCAGGGGTCGGTGCCCATCTGGCGACGCCACAGCTCCACCCGTTCGGCGTCGGGGAATTTCGAATGATACACCCCCATCTGCCCGCCGAACAGCCGCGACAGGCGGTCGGTCAGCTGTGTGGTCAAGGCGATTTCCGGCACCAGGTAGAGCACCTGCCGGCCGGCTTCGAGTTCACGGGCGATGAGGTGGGCATAAATCTCCGTCTTCCCGCTCGACGTGACGCCGTGGAGCAGGCAGACGTCGTGTCGGGCGAACGC
>DVNY01000009.1 GCA_018714085.1 Candidatus Caccomonas pullistercoris | reverse complement strand
CCGCCGAGGAGCACGGGCGAGCTTGCGGGCAGCACCTTGCCTTCGACTTCGTCGAGGGTGATGGCGTCGGCCGTTTCATTGGTGGCCGTGTAGGCTGTGAGGCCTTCGGACAGCTGGACGGCTACGGGGAGATTGAGCGTGGCGTAGCCGGCATCGCCGATGGTCACGTCGATGGTCGATACGGGGATGATGTTCCAGGCTGAGGCTGAGCCGAGACCGTCATTCCACGACACGATGTGTCCATTCGGGGCGCAGTGCATCATGAGGCTGTTGTCCTCGCCGGTGCGGGGACGGATGACGCCTAAGGCAAGCTCTTCGAGCGTCCATACGGCGGCTTCGTCGGCCGACACGAGGGTGGCGTCGAACGTGTTGGTGCCGTCTTGCCTGATGGTGCTCAAGTACAGGCCACCGTTCATGTTCTTCAGTTTGTAGCCCTCGCCGGCGGCTTCGAGCTGCCAAAGCTGGCTGGCGTTGGTGGCCGAGGCGTTGGTGCCGCGGACAACGATGTCGCCGTCAAGCACGATGCCGAGCGTTCCGGCGGTGCGGGCGGCAGTGGTCAGGCGGTATGCGGTGCCGGCCTCGGGAGCGATCTTGCTTGCCTCTTCCAGCTTGGCGATGGCAGCGCGGAACGCTTCGATCGTCGTGGCCGACTTGATGCCGGAGGCGTCGAAGTCTGACTGGCTGAATGCGCCGACATAGCCGGCGATTGCGGCATACTCGTCGCGCAGGGCCTCATAGGCGGTTATCACGTCGGTGAACGTCACGACGGAGCCGATTTCGCCCTGTGCGCCCGTGCTGTTCCAGATCCACAGTTCCGACAGGCCGTCTTTCGGGTTGTCCTTGTCTTGTTTGTTGAGGAACTGGTTGGTGCCGGGCACGCTGATGCACCATCCGCCGGGCATTGTAGAAGAGCCTGCGCCCGGGTATTCGGCGATGAGCATGGCGGTGCCTTCGCCTTGGGTCATGTCGACAGCGTTGCCGTCAGTGACGGTCAGTGCGAACTGCGGGCCGGCGGCTTTATTGTAGATCTTGAAACCGTCGTCGGCATTGCCTGCGATGGCCCAAAGGTAGGCGTCGTCGTTGAGGTCGGCCTTGGCAGCGTTCAGGTCGATCTTGCCCGTCTCGGCGTTATAGGCCCAATACGTGCTGCGGGTCAGGAGCGTGTACCAGTGTTCGCTGCCCGTCCATTCCGTGCCGCTCACGGTGCTGGTCTCGAACGGGTATTCGATGACCGGTTCGGGGATCTCCGTGCCGTTGACGGCATAGATTTCCCACTTGTCGAGCGTGGCGCCGCTGCCGTTGTTGTAGATGAGGCAACCGGCGGGGTGCGCTTCCGTGTCGCCATCGTTGTTGGGCTTCATCACGTAGGCGTTGTTCGTGACGCTCTGGATGGAGAACACGGCGCCATTGTCCTTGTAGGCGAGGATGTAGTTGCAGTTGTCGAGGTCGTCGGTGGTGGTGACGATGGCGCTCTGTGTTTTGCCTTCGGCGATGTAGTTGCCGCTTGCGGCCTTGAAGCGGTACGTGGTCTCCGAGGGCTTCTCGATGGTGAAGATGTAGCTGTCATCACTGAGCGTGGAGGGGTCGGTTTCTGCGTTTCCGCCGATGTAAAGCTGGTTCTGGTCGTTCTCGTAAACGAAACCTTTGTATTTGGTTTCGTTAGGAGTGGCCGCTGGCGCTCCGACGCATTTGATGACGTACTTCCCGCCGTCGACGATTTCCTCGGCGGTGGTGATTTTGCCCGTGACGCTGGTGACGCCTTGGGCGAGGGCCGTACTGCCGCCCAGCGCGAGCGCGGCGGTCAGCAGCAGGCTGCGGGAAAGTGTAGTTTTCCTCATGGTGGTTAATGATTAGTTGATTGGGTGATTAGGTTTAATATAAAAATGTGTGTGTTTCATTGTGTGTGCCGGCCGGGACGCCGCTTTTCGGGCGTGAACTTACCAGCCGCGCCAAATTTACGCATTCCTGCCGACCCGGCAAGCGTTCGCCCGATTTTTTTTCGCCGATGTCCCTCGTTGACGGCATAAATCAGCGTGGACATGCGGCGGTGAACCGTCCATGATGGCGCAGGCGCGTCGGTCTTCCGGGCGTCCGGGGTGGCGGCCCTACGTTTGGTGCGAACCGGGCGCAAAGGAAACGTGTCGTCGTTCCGTGGCGTAACGAACATGCGGCACAATGGAACGTGCGGCAATGAACCGTCCATGATGGCGCGGGTGCGGTGGTATTCCGGGCATCCGGGGTGGCGGCCCGGCGGGATTGCCGCATGTTTTTTATCATTGCGTTGTGCCGGTGCCGTCGGAGCGGAGGGGGCGTGTTCAGAGGCGGTCGGGTTGTTGGCTTTTCATGCGTTTCAGCTCGCAGCCGTAGGCTTGCATGAAGCGGCGCTGTGCCCGTTCCCATTCGGGGGAGTTGCGCGAACTGGGCATGGAGGCGGATACGATGCGGGCGCGTGTCTTCGTGGCGCGGCTCGTGCGGAAGAGGGCGGATTTCAGCGTGGCTTCGAGCTGCTCCACGGCGTGGGGCACGTCGCGCCCTTTGAGCTCGACGAACGTGTCGGCCCATCCGCCTTCGTCGGTGATGTCTTCGACGACGATGAGCTTGTCGCACCGTGCCCCGTCATTGATGATGTGGCCGTCTATGGGAAACGCGGACGAGGGCTTCCTCCCGTTCCATTCTACGCGGTAGGTTTTCCCGGCTTCGGCGACGGAGAGCGCGGTGCGCTCGGTGCGTTCCTTTTCGGGCCGGAAGCCGAGGCGGGTCAGCCGTGTGTAGGTGTTATCCATAGATGATTTCGTTGAGGATGCTGGTCTTTTCTTCGATGTCGTCGGACACGGCGTCGAGGGCATTGCCGTTGATCATGCCGAACTCGTCGTCGACGAGGCTCAGGGCTTGGCCGCCGGTGATGTGGTAGGCGGCGATGTCGCCGATGGGGAGGATGGCCGGGGCAGGCACCGCCGCTTGCGTGCGGGCGGGGTCTTTCAGCATGGCCACGCTGGCTTTGGCCAGTATGTTGAGGGCTGAGAGGATGTAGGGGCTGTGCGTGGTCAGGACGATGGCGTTCCCGTGCGGGGCGTGGGGCGCGGGGGCCGTGTTGACGGCCGCGACTATCTGGCAGAGCAGTTCCCACTGCGACTGCGGGAAGAGGTTCTGTTCGGGCTCTTCGACGAAGAGGTTGGCATATTGGTAGGTGAGGATGTCGCGGGGCAGGTTGCTGCTGCGGGGCGTGGCGGGGCTGTGGTCGGCGGGGGCCATGTGGCTGCGCACGAAGTCCATGAGCCATTGCTGGCTGACGTCGGCGGCTTGCCCGACTTGGCGGGTCACGTAGCCTACCATGACTTCGATGGGCAGGGCCGATTGCACGCCGCTCGACGCGTAGAACGGTTCGATCTCTTTACCTCCCTGGCCTCGCAGGCGGAGTATGTCTTTCTCGCGTTTGGCGTCGTAATAGTATTCGATGTCTTGGTCGAACGAGAGGGGCATGGGTTTGTCCGTGGTGAACATGCCCCGGGTCTCGGCCCACTCGAAAACGTAGTTGAAGAGCATGTCGATGTTGCTTGCCTTGTAGGCGCGGTCGGCATTGCGCAAGGCAGAGATGAGGTTGCGCTCCGAGGGGATGAAACAGAGCTTGGCGTTGCAGCGCAGCTGGTCGAAGTCGGCATGCTTCGTGATGCGGGCGTTTTTTGTTCCGTGCAGGGTGATGTCCAGCAGGCTTCCGCGGTAGTCTATCTCGCTGTCGGCGTTGAAATATCCGTCGTTGAACCGGTGGAATTGTTTGAGCTCGCGCAGGAAGCGGTTGTAGTGCGTGTAATTGTAGAGGGTGGCCTTGTCGTCGCCGGCCATGATGTGCTTTTCGAGCCAGCGGCAGAAGCAGAGGATCTTCATCAGGGTGCTTTTCCCTGTGCTTTGCGCGCCGATGAAGAGGGTCACTTTTTTCATCTCCACGACGCCGGTGTCGGTGAGCGGGCCGATGTTTTTGAGGCGTATGCTGGGCATGTTGGTTCTGTGTTTGTCTTCGCAGGGCAAAGATAGCAAAAGGCGAGTGCCGGGACAAGAGAAAGCCCCGCTTTCTTCTTGGATTGGCCGGGCCGCACCCTGTCTTCGCGGGGTGAAGACCGTGCAAGCACGCGGACAACGCAGCGGGCACGTCGGGGTGGCGGCCCTGCGGGGGTGCCGCATGTTTTTTTCATTGCGTTGTGCCGGTGCCGTCGGCGCGGGAGGGCTGGCGGGCGTTCCTGTCAGCCGTCGGGGCGGGGTGGGGTCAGAGCTGGTTGCGCTTGATTTTGCCTTTGATGAGGAAGAGGGCGACGATGTGTGCCTTGGGGATGACCATGTCGCCGGCGTAGTCGGGGTTCGAGGCGCGCAGGGTGAGCTCGGCGGGCGTGGGGCCGGGGTGGACGAGCTTGACGGTGCGCAGGGAGTTGGCCTCGCTGTCGGTCACGACGAGGTAGGCTTCGCCCCACTGGATGATGTCGAGGTTCCAGACGCGTTTGACGGCGATGATCTCGCCGGCGCAGTATTGCGGCACCATCGAGTCGCCGACGACGGGCAGGTAGGCGGTGCAGTCGTTGAAGTGCTCGTAGTCGATGAAGAAGGTGGGGCGTTCGGGCGAGTCGTCGTAGGTCGAGAGCAGCGAGCAGGTGGCCTCGATGTCTTCATAGTAGGGCACGCCGCGGCCTTCGGTGTTGGTGGTCAGGCGGGGGCGCAGGACGTCGCCGCGGCCGTAGAGCAGCCAGTCGGGCGAGACGTCGGGCAGGGCGTCGATCGTGGCGCGGACGGGCTCGATGCCGAAGCTTTGGCCGGCCTGGGTGAGTTTGCGCACGTAGACTTCCGACTTGCCCATGCGGTGGGCCATTTCCTTGATGCTGATTTGTTTCTCCTTCAAAAGGTGGGCGAAGCGTTCGTTGATGGTCTCCATGGCTTAAATTTTCTAAAAGGTTATGATAAATATACTGATTTGTTTGCTTTTGAGATTAAATAGTATTATCTTTGCATTGTGATTGGTTGATGCAAAGGTAGCACTTTCCCGCGAACCCGGATGACGGGCGGCGCGAAAATCATTCACCGGTCCCCGTTTTTTTCTGCGGCGCGCCTTTGGGCGGCGCGGCGGCCGGGGCGGACGGATCGAGATTGCGGGCGTGATT
This sequence comes from Candidatus Caccomonas pullistercoris, assembly GCA_018714085.1. Taxonomy (GTDB): domain Bacteria; phylum Bacteroidota; class Bacteroidia; order Bacteroidales; family Bacteroidaceae; genus Alloprevotella; species Alloprevotella pullistercoris. The sequence continues at coordinate 3,889 of DVNY01000009.1, read as the reverse complement.
CACCGCAGGTGTCGGGCCACCGGAACCCCGCGCTTAACCCCAGCCCATGCCGGGCAACGACATAGGGGAGGCGAGAACTAACCGAGGTAGCAGGCTGCCGGGCCACGAGGCAGGCCCCGAGAGGGGCGGCGGAGCGGGCGGCTTGCGGCGGGGCAAAGTGATGATTTCCAGGCGCAAGGGCCTTTTGCCTTGTGGGTGGTTTCCCCTTGCGCGCCTGCCGGCTTCGGTGCGGCGGGTGAGTGCTACCTTTTCTGTCCACGTCCGCCGGCTGCCGCCGTGCGGGTTGTCCGGAGGTTCCGGCGCAGGTGTGCCGGGCCTTGTTGTCTCATTGTCTTAATCCTGTTTGGTATGAAAAAGTGCGAATCTTTCCTCAAATTGTATCGCGATTACTTCCGCAGCGTGTTCTGGTGCAAGGAGCGCCGGTTCAGTGAGGCGGAAGCGTTGTTGGACCTCCTCGCCGAGGCCCGTTTCGACACCGTCCGCGTCGTGCAGCGCATGGGCGGGGCCGAGGTCCTCGTGGGGCGCGGCCAGCTGGCCCTCACGCTGCGCTACCTGGCCCGGCGGTGGCAGTGGAGCGTGCACCGCGTGCAGCTCTTCCTCAGCCTGTTGCGGGACATGGGGTACGTCGAATTGGAGACACACCGGCAGTTCCACCTGCTGACCGTGGCCGACCTGACCGACTTCGGCGGCGTTCCCGTTGTGAGACAGGAGGTTACGACGCCCTCCGCGCGGCGCCGGAAGGCGGGGCGGGATGCCTCCGGAGGGGCTTCCGCGCAGCCGGCCGGGTACAGTTCGGGTACACCTTGCGGCACAAAGAAGAAGAAAGAAGAGAAGAACAAAGAAACCTCTCTTACGAGAGGAAAAGAAAGGGCGGAGCCCTCTCCCGGGGAAGGGTTTGGAGTTCTTCTGGCTGAGGGAGCTATGCCTTCGGCCGACGGGGACGGACGGCCTCCGCACGCTGCCGGCCCGACGGGAGCGCGCGCGGAGTGCGCGACGGGCGTCCCCGACGGCTCCGCGACGCAGGACGGCGGCAAGCGGGGCGATGCTGAATGCTCGCGTAAGGCTCCGGATGCTGGGACTGCTTTGGCGCATGGACGGAAGCAAACGGGGGCGGATGGCGTGCAGGACACTGCCTCGCAGGGAGTAGAAAGCCGGCGTGCGGGAGCGGAATGCCCGCTGCGGGGCGGCCGGAGAGCGGGTCGGAAGTCGGGCGTCACCGGGGCGTTGAAGCCTGGGTTGGACGCAGACTACCTCGATTCGCGCCTCGCCAAACCCCTCGCCCAGTGTGAGGCCGACGTCGTGCGGCAGCACCAGTGGCTCGAAGTGCTGGCCATGAACCTGCATGCCGCCGGTTTCCCGGGCATGAACCGCGAGGTGGCGGCGCAGCGGCTGAACGAGTTTTTCCGCAAGCTCGAATGCGAGGGCGTGCGCTACAAGTCGCGCAAGGATGCCATGCACCATTTCACCAACTGGCTCTACAAGCTCCGGGCCGACGAGGAGGAACGCTCCCTGCGCTGCCGGCGCTACATGAGGTCGCCGATGGTAGGCATGGTGTTGGAGGACAATTCGCCTGACCGGTTCAGGCAGGAGGACCTGTGGTGACGCCCGATTTCGGCCGCACGCTCCGCCTGCTGGCCGAGGCCGGCATGGCGCCGGTGCCCGACCGTGTCGGGCTGGCTGTGCCCCGGGCGCGCGAGCTGCTCTGGCAGGGCTTGCGCCACCTTGTCGGCCCGGGGGCGCAGTGGCTGCCCGAGTATGAGCACGTGGCGCGCTGGCTGGGCGGCAACGGAGGGCTGGGCCTGCTGGCCATGGGCAACTGCGGCCGGGGCAAGACGCTGCTCGTCGGGCGCGTGGTCCCGCTGGTGATCCACATGGCCCTGGGCCGCATCGTGGCGCCGTACAGCGCGCTCGACATGAACGACCGGCCCGACGAGGTGAAGTCGCGCCACCTGGTCTACATCGACGACGTCGGGACGGAGGGCGTCTCCGTGCGCTACGGCGTGCGGCGCCTGGTCTTCCCCGAGGTGGTGGACGAGGCCGAGAAGCGCGGCCACCTGTTGCTCTGCTCGACGAACCTCACGCTCGACGAGCTCCGCCAGCGCTATGGCGAGCGCACCATCGACCGCCTGCGCGCCATCGTGCGCCCCGTGGCGTTCAGCGGCGCCAGCCTGCGCGGCGCGGGGCAGCAGAAATGAGGCGCCGTGCGCATGGGCGGCATGAAGCGGCGGGGCGCTTCGTCGCCCCGGGCGGCGGGCGTGGGCTTGCGCATCAACCAGTCACGTTTTTCCCAAACCGATTTATTAACCCCTTAAAAAAGTTTGTAGTCATGATTAGTTACAGAGTTGTTGAGAGAGAAAATCCTGTTACGCGACAGAAGGTGTATTATGCTTTGGTGAACCCCGTCACGCCGATGACGCTCGACCAGGTGGCGGAGCTCATCGAGCGGCGTTCGACCATCTCGACGGCCGACGTCAAGGGCGTGCTCGACGCGTTGCAGTTCGAGCTGCTCCATGCGCTGATGGACGGCAAGTCGGTGCGCCTGGGCGATTTGGGCTCGTTCCGCCCTACGTTGTCGAGCCGGTCGGCGGAGTCGGCCGAGGCTTTCCTTCCGTCGAACATCAAGGGCGTGCGGGTGCGTTTCACGCCGTCGGCGGCGCTCACGGAGCGTTTGAAGATCGACCGCTTGTCGCTGCGCAACGTGACCGACCCCGCCGTGCCCGGTGCCGACGAGGAGGGCGGGCTTTGAGCCCGGCGGCGGCCCGGTGGCCGTGAACTGGCGGCGGGGCGGGAGCCCGGCGGCGGGGCCTCAGGCTCCGGTTGGCTCCCGCCTTGCCGTTTCCTTTCTCCGCAGGGGGGCTGGCTGCCGCCCTGCGGAACTCCGGGCGCGCGCCCTCCGCCGGCGCCGCCCCTTTTGGTGGTTACTGGTGGTTAGCGCATTTCAGTGCTTTCTTACGCTTAAAACTATCTGTAATTCAACAACTTGCAAAATTTTGTTCCGTAAGCCAAATCCCAGACGGGACAAAAGCGGGACAAAACCACAGGAAAATAAAATCAAGAACGCTTCAAGTCCGACATCCCTTGTCATGGACTTCTCTTTTCTCTGCAAAGGTACGATTTTGTCCCGTGAAAAACAAACAAAATCTTATAAATATACTGTCAATCAAACATTTATACCACATAGGCATTTTCGGGAAGATACTGCAAGTGCCTCACGCACTGGCTTGTGTTGCTTATTTCAAACACCTGTTAAAATCCGTTTTATGCCGTTTGTACACTAAAGCACCTCTACTGCTGCACATTACTATGGAACAATGTACAGTCCATCTGCCATTATCTGCAATGTGGAATGTATGTTCCATCAGCACATTGGTAAAATGCCATATGGCACAATGACCGGACAAAGCGACATATTCAGCGTTGTACAATGTAGCAAAACTGTTGATTTTCAACATAATAAATGATTATAAATCAAGTACTTGACTTACACTTTTACAAATCAAACCATATACATTTGCGGCCAAATTCGATTAACAAACCAATAATATACAATATCATTATGACTGAAAACAGAACATCAAAAATGAATCTCGAACAGGAGCGCAAGATTGCGGAGCTTCAGGAACGGGTAAACCGATTGGAAAACCTTTGCTATGCGGCCAAGGAAGTGTTGAACTTGGAGGAAGCGGCCAGCTTTCTCGGCATTGCCAAAAGTACCCTATACAAGATGACGCACCTGAACCAGTTGCCGTACTTCAAGCCTGCCGGGAAACTCATCTTCTTTGAGAAGCAAAAACTGATTGATTGGGTACGTGGCGCAAAATCGAAGTCCGTTGACGAAATCAAGGAAGAAGCTGCCGCCAAGATTCAGGAAATGAACGAAAGACAATGA
>DVNY01000103.1 GCA_018714085.1 Candidatus Caccomonas pullistercoris | reverse complement strand
GTGACGGTGTTCTTATCCATGCTGTGCGGTTTTTGGGGTCTGTTGCTTCCGGGTGATGGCGGCTTTCACGAAGCTCAGGAAGAGGGGGTGAGGTTTGAGTACGGTGCTGCTGTATTCGGGGTGGAACTGTGTGCCGATATACCATGACAGTGCCGGCACCTCGACGATCTCGACAAGGTCACACTCAGGATTGGTTCCGACGGCCATCATGCCGGCGCGCTCAAAGGCATCCTTGAAGTCGTTGTTGAACTCATAACGGTGACGGTGGCGTTCGCGGATGATATCGGTGCCATAGATGTCGTGGACGCGGCTGCCTGGTTTCAGGACGCAGTCATAGGCTCCCAGACGCATGGTACCACCCATGTTGGTGATGTTTTTCTGTTCCTCCATGATGTCGATGACGTTGTGCTTCGTCGTGCTGTCCATCTCGACACTGTTGGCGTCGTCCAGGCCGAGCACGTCGCGCGCAAACTCGATGACCATCATCTGCATGCCCAAACAGATGCCCAGCGTCGGCACATCGTGCTCGCGGCAGTAGCGCGCCGCCGTGATCTTGCCCTCGATGCCGCGTTGTCCGAAGCCCGGGCAGATCACCACAGCGTCCATCGGAGCCAAGCGCTCAGCCACATTCTCGGGGGTGAGTTTCTCACTATTGACGAAGTGCGTCTTCACCTTGTAGTCGTTGTATGTACCTGCCTGCGAGAGCGATTCGAGGATGCTCTTGTAGGCGTCTTGCAGGTCATACTTGCCCACGAGGGCCACGTCGACCACCTCCGTGGCCTTGTGCCTGCGGTCGAGGAACGAGCGCCAGGGGCCCAGCCCCGGCGTCTCGCCGACGGGCATGCCCAGCTTGCGCAGGATGGTGGCGTCGAGGCCCTGCTCCTGCATCCGCAGGGGCACCTCGTAGATCGTCGGTTGGTCGATGCTCTGGACAACGGCCTCGGGGTCGACGTTGCAGAAGTTGGCCACCTTCTTTTTCAGCCCGGCCGAGAGGTCGTGCTCCGTGCGGAGCACGAGGATGTCGGGCTGAATGCCGAGGCTTTGCAGTTCCTTCACAGAATGCTGTGTGGGTTTGGTTTTAAGTTCCTTGGCAGCCGCCAGGAAGGGGACGTAGGTCAGGTGAATGCAGATGGCGTCGCGGCCGAGCTCCCACTTGAGCTGGCGCATGGCTTCGAGGAAGGGGAGGCTCTCGATGTCGCCAACGGTACCCCCGATCTCGGTGATAACGAAGTCGTGGTGGTATTTCTTTCCAAGCAGGAGCATGTCGCGCTTGATCTCATCGGTGATGTGAGGGATGACCTGTATGGTCTTTCCGAGGTAGTCGCCGCGGCGCTCCTTCTCAATGACGCTCTGGTAGATGCGCCCCGTGGTGACGTTGTTGTTGCGCGTCGTGCGGATGCCGGTGAAGCGCTCGTAGTGGCCCAGGTCGAGGTCGGTCTCCTGCCCGTCTTCGGTCACGTAACACTCGCCGTGCTCATAGGGGTTGAGCGTTCCGGGGTCGATGTTGATGTAGGGGTCGAACTTCTGGATGGTGATGTCGTAGCCGCGGGCTTGCAGGAGCTTGCCCACCGACGAGGCGATGATGCCCTTGCCCAAGGACGAAGCCACGCCGCCCGTCACAAAGATGTATTTCGTTTCAGACACGGTGATGAGATATTTTTTTGGTGTAAAACGTTCCTTTCAGGGTGCAAAGATAGTGCAAACGGGCGGAACGGCGGCAAGTTTGACGAAAGAAAACTTGCACAGCCCCCCCCGGCGCAGCCTTATCCCATGAAAAGGCGACGCAAACCGCCGCAGCAGGGGGGGGAAAGACGCCGCCGCTGCGCGTTGCATTTTACGTTTTACGTTTTACGTTCGGGCGCGAAAAACGGCCGCTCCCCTGCGTGCTCACATTTCAGCCCCCTCGGGGGCGTGGCGTGTGTGCGGCGAGGTAGGCGGCCAAGGCGGGCCGGAAGGCGTCTGAGACGGGCACGGTGCGCCCCGCCACGACGACTCCGCCGCGCTCGGCGGCCTCGACGGCGTCGAGATTGACGATGTAGGAGCGGTGCACGCGCATGAAGCGCGAGGCGGGCAGCCAGCCGGCCAGCGACTTCATCGGCATGAGCGTCAGCAGGGGGCGGGGGCGCGAGCGCAGGATGAGCTTGACGTAGTCTTTCAGCCCCTCGATGATGAGGATGTCGTCGAAAGCCACGCGCACCAGCCTGTGCTCGCTGCGCACAAAGAGGCTGTCGCCCTGCGAGGTGACAAGGCTGGCGCCTCCGGGGCGCGTGCGCCTGAACCATTCGAGCGCACGTCCGGCAGCTTCGAGGAAGCCGGCATAGCTGACGGGCTTGAGCAGGTAGTCGATGGCGCCGGCGCGGAAGCCCTCGACGGCATAGTGGTCATAGGCCGTGGTGAAGACCACGCGCGTGGCGGCCGGGAGCATGCGGGCGAGCTCCATGCCCGTGAGCTGGGGCATCTGGATGTCGAGGAAGAGCACGTCGGGCGGGTCGCTCCGCAGGGCGGGCAGGGCCTCGACGCCGCTGGCGTAGGCGCCGGCCAAGGCGAGGAAAGGGGTGCGCCCGACGTAACTGACCAGCAGGCTGAGGGCCAGAGGTTCGTCGTCGACGACGACGCAGCTGAGGGGTTGGCCTTCCCCGGCATGGCCGGGGGCGAGGTGCGATGGCGTGGTCATTTTTTCTTTCTATGTATTTATGGTCGGATGGTGAGTGTGCAGACGTAGGTTTGCCCGGTGGGGTCGGGGCCGTGGTGCCACTCGTGGCGCCCGGGGTAGGCCAGGGCCAGGCGGCGCCTGACGAGCTCAAGCCCCACGCCGCCTGCGGCGCCCGCACGGGGCGGGGCGGGGTGGTTGGAGTTGTGGCAGACGAAGCGGACGGCCTCGGCGTCGCTGCTGAGCGAGATATGGATGAAGCTGGGGCGCGTGGGGTGGACGCCGTGCTTGAA
>DVNY01000102.1 GCA_018714085.1 Candidatus Caccomonas pullistercoris | reverse complement strand
CTACGAGGCTAAAAGTTGGGAAGACCAATGGCTTGATGCTTTTGAGGGTGACGAAAGTAATTATTGGAACATAGAATAAAAGCCATGAAAACATTATATTACATCAATGGGAAACAAGTAGATATACATACTTACTATTCTGTTGCTAGTGCTGACTACATTAGAAAGCATTTGTGGAAATCATGCATATCATATTATAAAAAACATCCAGATGAATTTGAGTTTATTGCACGGTTCTCCAACGAAGAGAATTTAGCTCTTGTTTTAATGCAAGCTTATGAAAGGACAAATGACTATCAAGAACAAATGAAGAAATTAAATAGCAATAATAAAGGGTGCTTACTAGGTCTACTGATATTTGGATTTCTTGTTTTGATACTGCCTTTCATCCTAATTTTCTCAGGAGCAATAGATTAAATACAATATGAAATTTCCACTCGCATTTGGCTTGCAAAAGACTGGCTTGCCACTAATCGTGACATCGGGGAAACTGAAAAACTTGTGTTTCCTGATAGACACGGGTGCCACGCATAACACCCTCTTCGGATTTGTGTATGAACATTTCAAAGAAGAGTTCAAGTTACTTGATGACACCAATAGAGTAATGGGCATTGAAGGGCACTACAAAGAAACTCCCGTAATAGAAGCCACATTCAACTTTGAAGGAACTGACTACACTTCCACTTTCTCCGTGTTTGATGCGATTGATGCCATTGCGCAAGTACAAGAGGAAACAGGTGTTCAGATACATGGGGTACTGGGCATCCAGTTCCTTATAGAGAACAAGTGGATTGTTGATTTTGACAGATTGGAAATTTGCACAAAGAAGTAAAAGAACAATTATGGCGATAGATGACTGGTACCTATACCGAAAAGGAAAGGCATTTACAGGTTTTCTGCAATCCATAAATCAAGGATTTGGGGAATATGCAAAAAAACAATTATCCAATATAAATACTCAAAGCATAATTGAGTACACATCTCTGCTGTTGGATAGAATACGTTGGCAGGAAAATTACAGGATAGAGTTCCAATTGGAATATCCTACTGGATATTACCTGACAAATGGAACAAACCAAGGTGTGCGCATAAAAGATTCGCTTACGCATATAGTCGCTGAACCAACAACTGAATTTGTATGGCAAGCATATCTCTTGGCCAATGTAGGTAAAGTGCTGAATGATATAAATGACCTAGTCGTTGCTTATGGCGATTTATTGTCGATGTACTCAGCGGATTATTTGGATACATTCAAATGGGAACCAGACATCAACGTTTTTTTAGAACCAAAGGTCTTTCTTGCAGATAATCATGCGAGAGTGGAATGCTGTTGGATTGACGAAAATGAGTTGGGACTTTATAAAGAGATTTGTGAGTATGACATTCAAGAAAATGTCTTTCAATTGACGAATCAAAAGTCCCACCTATTGTTACCTCCTTGGGGCAGTGAAGACTATTATGAAAGTCCACTTGAAAAGATACAGCCTTTCTAGAATATGGGATACCCATAGGAAACCGAGAAAATAATGAATGGAAAACAAAGCATTATGACAAAAGAAGAATTACGTTCATTGACCATTGAGCAACTTAATGGCATGACAGAAGAACAACTTGACGTGGTTGCAAACCAAGTTATTGAACTTCTTGAAGAAGATGAGATAAAACAGCTCCCGAAAGAAGTCAGGAACAAGCTCAAAATCTCACGGGAGGGAGGTTTAGGCAGTTGGAAAACATGGATTGCCTTAATCATTTCTGCCTTGGTAATGAGTTTGATGCAATTAATCATGGGTAAGTAGGAACCTGTCACAGATAAAATACGATGATTGAAGCAATAGCCATACTTGCCATAGGGGCGGTGATACTTCTCTACGCGGAATGCCAGTCCAACAAAAAGATAATAGAGCAGCAAAGTTATAAAATAAGGCATCTGACAGGCAATTTGAATGAAGATGACAAAAGGGAAAACCAACAGCTCCTTGATGATTACCATTTTGACAAGATTGTCAGAAGTTTGAAGTCGGAAGATGAATATGCCCAGTTTGAACCCGATGATGTGATAGAAGAAAGGGCAAGGACTAAGTTCAAAAGTCTGTATGGACATGAATACAGGAAAAGCAAATGAACTCTTCATTCAAGTCAAAGGAGTAGGTTTTGCTGCTTTTATAGACAAGAGAGTGAAACACAATCTTATCAGCCCAGCATTCTTGGCGTTCTTCAATCTTGGGGAGAGGCGGATATATTCACTTTCAATGAGTAATATAGGAGAAGTGAATACAAGGCCAGCGTATGACCACTCCCAGCCTTTTCTTCCTGACTATGTAAATGCCATCAGCGCTAATGATGTGTTCCATTATGTGGGGAAGAAATTGGGGAGGTGCAAGGATGACAAGTTGAGGAAATGCAAAGTGTTTAGGCTTGGATTTGAGTTCGAGGAATGCACTTTCTCTTTTCCTTTCTTACTAGACAAGAGTTTGGGCACACCTGTCCTATTAGGTAAAGAAGCAATTAGCCGAATAACAAAAACAGTCATGAAACAGAAACAAAAAACTTAACACTCTTGTAAGTGCATTTGTAGGCACTGACCAAAACTTTGCCTATGTTGGCCAATAGTTGGTTTATTGGCTAATGCAAGAATAAAAAAACAGGCTGACGATGATGAATATAGAGCTTAATTCGGGGACTATTCCGGTTCTGAAGGTCTTGGGTTTGAATCCCAACGGGGTCACAGGCGGTAGCGCTGGTTGCCTTTGAGGCGGCTGGCGCTTTTTTTGTGCCTGTGCGCGGGCGGCCGGGCGGTTGTGTGCCGGAGGTGGGGCCGGGGTCCGGCGGGATACGGAACAGGCCGGGACGCTCGGTCTGTGTGCGAGCGTTCCCGGCCTGTGTGGGGATGGTTGCGGCGCCTGTTTATGCCTCGGCGGGAGCTTCGGCTGCCTCTTCGGCGGGAGCGTCGGCACCTGCGGCCTCAGCAGCAGCGGCGGCCTCGGCTTCGGCTTTGGCGGCAGCTTCGGCGGCTTTCTTCTCGGCTACCTTTTCTGCGATTTTGGCGTTGATGGCTTTTTCCTCTTCAAGTCGGGCGGCGGCAGCGGCTTTCTTGGCCTCGGCGGTCTTTGTTACGATGGCTTCTGTGGCCTGTGTCTTGCCTGCTTTCCATGCCTCGAACTTGGCTTTGGCGGCGGCTTCGTCGAATGCGCCTTTCTTGACGCCTCCGCGGAGGTGCTTCATCAGCATCACGCCTTCGCGCGAGAGGATGTTGCGCACGGTGTCCGTGGGCTGCGCGCCGGTTTCGACCCAGTAGAGTGCGCGTTCAAAATTCAAATCTACGGTGGCAGGGTTCGTATTGGGGTTATACGTTCCGATCTTCTCAGTGAATCTACCATCACGTGGTGCTCTCGAGTCAGCGATGACGATGCTGTAGAAGGCGTAGCCTTTACGGCCGCCGCGCTGCAATCTGATTTTGGTTGCCATTTTGTAATTTTTAGGGTTAAATAGGTTTGAATTAGCCGCTATCCCGTAGCGGCGGCGCAAAGTTACGGCTTTCTTGCCAGCCGGCCAAACTTTCGGGGCTGTTTATTTGTTGAGGCGCCAGGTGGCGCCGTCTTTCGTGTCCTTGACTTCGAAGCCGAGGGCGGTCAGTTCGTTGCGGATCTTGTCGCTTGTGGCCCAGTCTTTATTGGCTTTCGAGGCTTGGCGCACGTCGAGCAGGAGGTCGACGGCGCGTCCGAAGGCTTCTTCGCGGCCGGCGTTGCCTTCGGCTTCGGTGCGCAGGCCGAGCAGGTCGGCAACGAAGGTGCGGAACAGGCCGCGCAGGGCTTCGAGGGCGTCGGGGGTGATGGCGGCGTGGCCGTCGGCCACGCGGTTGACCGTGCGGCAGGCGTCGAAGAGGTGGCTGATGACGATGGGCGAGTTGAAGTCGTCGTCCATGGCGGCGTAGCATTTGGCGCGGAGCTCGTCGACCCAGGCGAGGGTCACGTCGCCGTCGGCGCGGGCTTCGATGCGTCCGAGCTGGGCCATGCCTTCGGTGAGCCGTTCGAGGCCGCGGCGGCTTGCGGCGAGCGCTTCGTTCGAGAAGTCGACCGTCGAGCGGTAGTGGGCTTGCAGGATGAAGAAGCGGATGGTCATCGGCGAATAGGCTTCGGCCAGGGCGGGGTGAGTCCCGGTGAAGAACTGGTCGAGGGTGATGAAGTTGCCGAGGCTTTTGCCCATTTTCTGCCCGTTGATGGTGATCATGTTGTTGTGCATCCAGTATTTGACCATCTCGTCGCCTTGCGAGGCCACGGCTTGGGCTATCTCGCATTCGTGGTGGGGGAAGACGAGGTCCATGCCGCCGCCGTGGATGTCGAAGTGTGCCCCGAGGTATTTGCGCCCCATGGCCGTGCACTCGCAGTGCCAGCCGGGGAAGCCTTCGCCCCAGGGGCTCGGCCAGCGCATGATGTGTTCGGGCTGTGCGTGTTTCCAGAGGGCGAAGTCCACCTGGTTGCGTTTCTCGCCCACGCCGTCGAGCTCGCGCGAGTTGTTGATGACGTCTTCGAGGTTGCGGCCCGAGAGGACGCCGTAGTGGTGGTCGCGGTTGTATTTCTCGATGTCGAAGTACACGCTGCCGTGGCTCTCGTAGGCGTAGCCGTTGTCGAGGATCTGGCGGACGAGCTCTTCCTGCTCGATGATGTGGCCCGAGGCGTGCGGCTCGATGCTCGGCGGGAGCACGTTCAGGGCCTCCATGGCCTGGTGGAAGCGGTTGGTGTAGTACTGGGCCACCTCCATCGGTTCGAGCTGTTCGAGCTTGGCTTTCTTGGCTATCTTGTCCTCGCCGTCGTCGGCGTCGTGTTCGAGGTGGCCGACGTCGGTGATGTTGCGGACGTAGCGCACCTTGTAGCCGAGGTGGCGCAGGTAGCGGAACACGAGGTCGAACGTGATGGCGGGCCGGGCGTGGCCCAGGTGGGCGTCGCCGTAGACGGTGGGGCCGCAGACGTACATGCCGACGTGGCCCGGGTTGACGGGCACGAAGTCTTCTTTCCGCCGCGTGCGGGTGTTGTATATTTGCAAGTGGTGTTCCATAATCGCTGGGATGATTGTTTGATGGTTCCTTGTGTCGGACTGCAAAGTTACGAAAAAGCCCCGACGCGGGGCGTGGCTCCTGCTGAAAAATCGCGGGGCCGCCGTGCGGCGGGGATGGTTGCGGCCGGCGGGCGGCGTCAGCGGCTGCGCATGTAGCTGATTTCGTAGAAGCAGGCGTAGACGTTCGTGTTGGCGTCGTTGTGGCCTTCGGTGCTCGGGACGATGAGGCGCACCAGGGCGATGTGCTCGTCGGGCGCCGTCTTGCGGCCCAGCCGGATGTAGGTCAGCGGCGTGAGCCACCCCGAGGGCACGGACTGCGAGCGATAGAGCGCCTGCATCAGCCCCGAGGTGAACGAGGCGGTGAAGAGGCCGTCCGAGTTGCTGCACGTCATGACCTCGGGCATCGTCTCGTAGTAGAGTGTCCTGTTGCTCGACTGGATGGAGTCGCCCGCGATGTTGAACTCGGTGTAGCGGTTGATGATGGTGGCCGTCTCGCCGCTTTCGAGCTTTGAGCCGACGCCTTCGTGCACGATCTGCATGTAGATGCCCGTGTTGCGGAAGAGCACGTACTCGTTCTGGCTCACGTCGGTGGTGCTGTCGTTCGCCCAGAACTGTTCTTCCGAAATCACCTTGATGGGCTTCACTTCGAGCAACGTGTCGCCCATCTCTTCGTCGACGACGCAGCAGCCGTGGGCGAGGAATGCGCGTATCTGGTCGCTTTCGCGTTCTTTCATGTCTGCATACGAATCGTCGTCGTCGCACGACGCCATCAGGGCGGCCGCGCCGAGGCACAGCACGCCTCCCGTCATGAGGGTGAGCTTGTTCATTTTTCTTGTCAACATGTATATGTGCGTGCAAATGTACGACTTTGCCGCCAATCGGCGCGCCCGGCGGGCGTTCTTTTGCGCTTTTTAACTCCGCGGGCGGCCTGTGCGGCTCCCGCGGGCGGCGGGGTTGATTGCCGTTTTGACAACTTATCGCCGCCGTTTCGTTAATTAAACATAGCCGTTGAATAATTTCCCGCGCCTCCGGTTCTTCACGCCTCAGTCTTCCTTATCTTTGCGGCGTATGAAAAAGTCAACCATCTGGATCATCTCCATCGTCATGGGCCTGTCGTTCCTGGCCCTGCTCTACTTGCAGGCGAGCTACTTCGAAGAGGTCTTGCTCATGCGCAAGGAGCAGTTCGACGAATCGGTGAGCCGCAGCCTGCACCAGGCGTCGCGGCGCCTCGAACTCGACGAGACGTGGCAGGCGCTCGAAAGCGAGATCCGCAAGTCGGCCTCGGGCGCCGACTATGCGGCCGGCAGCGGGTTCGGCCTCCCCGCCATGGTCGACTCGCTGGGCCGCCGCACGGGCTACCCCACGCTGCGCGTCAACACGTTCGAGCCCCATCCCGCCCCGGTGCCCCAAGGGCTCAACCCCGGGGGCAAGAACTCGCTGACCGACGCCACAAAGGCCTTCCAGGACGAAGTGCGCCGGCGCTACCAGTACCAGAGCGCCCTGCTCGACGAGGTGGTGTGCGGCCTGCTCAGCCGCGCCAGCAACGAGCCCCTCGACGAGCGTATCAACTTCAAGGAACTCGACCAGACCCTGCGCGCCGAGCTGCTCAACAACGGCATCGACCTGCCCTACCACTTCCGCGTCTTCACGCGCGACGGGCGCGAAATCTACCGCTGCTCGGACTATGAGGAGCGGGGGGCCGACTATGCCTACACGCAGCTCCTCTTCCCCAACGCGCCGCCCTCGCAGATGGGCGTCGTGCTCGTCCACTTCCCGCAGATGGACAAGTACCTCTTCGCCAGCGTCCGCTTCATCGTGCCGGCCATCATTTTCACGCTCATCCTCTTGCTGACGTTCGTCTACACCATCTATATCTCGTTCCGCCAGAAGCGGCTCTCCGAGATCAAGAACGACTTCATCAACAACATGACCCACGAGTTCAAGACGCCCATCTCGACCATCTCGCTGGCCGCGCAGATGCTCAACGACCCCGCCGTGGGCAAGAGCGAAGCCATGTTCGCCCACGTCTCGCGCATCATCAACGACGAGACGAAGCGCCTCCGCTTCCAGGTCGAAAAAGTCTTGCAGATGTCGATGTTCGAACGCCAGAAGACAACCTTCAAGCGCCGCGAAATCGACGCCAACGCCCTCCTCACCGGCGTGGTCGACACGTTCCGCCTCAAAGTCGAAAGCTCCGGCGGCACCATCACCACCGACCTCCAGGCCGCGCAGCCCATGGTCTTTGTCGACGAGATGCACTTCACCAACGTCATCTTCAACCTCATGGACAACGCCGTCAAGTATAAGCGCGACGACGTGCCCCTCCACCTCGACGTGGCCTCGCGCAACGAGGGCGGGAAGCTCGTCATCACCGTGGCCGACAACGGCATCGGCATCAAGCGCGACGACTTGAAGAAAATCTTTGTCAAGTTCTACCGCGTGCACACCGGCAACCGCCACGACGTCAAAGGCTTCGGCCTCGGCCTGGCCTACGTGAAGAACGTCATCGACATGCTCAAAGGCACCATCACGGCCGAGAGCGAACTCGGGAAAGGAACAAAATTCATCATCACATTACCCATCATCAAAACCTAACCACAATGGACGAAAAACTGCGAATCCTGCTTTGCGAGGACGACGAGAACCTCGGCATGCTCCTGCGCGAATACCTCCAAGCCAAAAACTTCGAGACCGAACTCTGCCCCGACGGCGAGGCCGGCTACAAAGCCTTCCTCAAAGGCAACTTCGACCTCTGCGTGCTCGACGTCATGATGCCCAAGAAAGACGGCTTTGCCCTCGCCAAGGACATCCGGCAGAACAACTCCGACATCCCCATCATCTTCCTCACCGCCAAAACGCTGAAAGAGGACGTCCTCGACGGCTTCAAGATCGGCGCCGACGACTACATCACCAAACCCTTCTCGATGGAGGAACTCGTCTTCCGCATCGAAGCCATCCTGCGCCGCGTCAAGGGGAAGAAGAACCGCGACCGCACCTCCTACAAGATCGGCAGCTTCACCTTCGACACCCAGAAGCAGATCCTTTCCCGCGGCGAGAAGCAGACCAAGCTCACCACCAAAGAGAGCGAACTGCTCAGCCTGCTCTGCGCACACGCCAACGAAATCCTGCAACGCGACTTCGCCCTGAAAACCATCTGGATCGACGACAACTATTTCAACGCCCGCTCGATGGACGTTTACATCACCAAGCTGCGCAAGCACCTCAAAGAAGACGAAAGCGTCGAAATCATCAACATCCACGGCAAGGGCTACAAACTCATCACCCCCGACCCCGACTGCTAAGCCGGACCTCGCGGGCAAGCCCCGGCCGGCCACCCATCCAGCGGGCCGCTCCCTCACCGGAGCGGCCCGCACTGCGTTTGTCCGCACCGCCGCCGCGAACCCGTGGGGGCGCCATCCCGCCGATGGGTCGCGTTACCCCGTGGGGGCGCCACTTGTGACGCCCGGTGCCCATCGGGCACGGCATGGCCGCGTGTTTGTCGCGGTTTTAACGATTGTTTCCGTTTAACCCGCGTGTGTGCGTCCGTCATCCGGGCGACATGAATGTCGCCCCTACGCCAGAACCGCGCCGCGAACCCGTAGGGGCGCCACTTGTGACGCCCGGTGCCCATCCTGTCTCTTATACACATCTCCGAGCCCACGAGACTAG
>DVNY01000101.1 GCA_018714085.1 Candidatus Caccomonas pullistercoris | reverse complement strand
CCGGTTGTATATGACAGTGCCCCGCGCCGGGGCGCAGGGCACTGGATGGGTGGATGGGAGGGGAGCTTCCTGTTTAGGGCAGGACGACTTTGACAGCGTGTACCCTCTTTCCTTGGCTGACGCGGGCCACGTAGGTGCCGCTGCCGAGGCCGGGCAGGCTGACGGTGGCGGTGGTGGCGCTGACTGTGGCGCTCTTCACGAGGCGCCCGTCGGAGGCGTAGAGCGTGAGGGTGGCGTGTTCGCCGGTCGGGGCCAACGTGATGCTGAGGGTCTTCTGCCCGGCGAGGGGTTCGATGCGGATGCCGTCTGCCCCGTTGCCTGCGGATGGCGTGTGGATGGCGTCGGGGACGGGGGGCATGTCGACCGAGGTGACGACGGTGTCGACGTTGGCCGCGATGATGGCGTTCTGTGCGCGGATGAGGCTGCGCGGGTCGGTGACGCGGAGGTCGTTGCCCATGTCGAAATACATCGTGCCGCGCACGTCGTTGTCGATGATGAATTGCTGTTTCTGCCGGACGAGGTCGACACCGTTGAAGGTCTTTTCCGAGCCGTTGCAGTTCCACGTGTTGACGGCGGGGTCGTAGGCGTCGCCGAATCCGTATTTGAGGAAGAGGTCCTTGTAGCCCTCGACGGCTGTCTTTCCGTCGGTCACGAGGTTGCCGTAAGAGAGTAGCAGTTTGTCGTTGGGATAGCCGTAGCTTCGGAAGCCGTTATAGGCGTTCTGGTAGTAGTTCCACGTGTAGGTGTTGGGCTGCGGGCCGTAGATCTGCATGGTGAAGTAGTCGACGTCGGGCATGAGGCTCTTGTCGAACCCGTTGTAGGAGACTTGGTGGAGCGAGCACGAGAACGTCTTGTCGGGATAGTCGGCCATGACCTCGTTGATGAGCCGGCGTACCAGGTTATTGTAGATGTTCCACTGCGATGCGTTGTACATCCATTCGAAGTCCACGTCGAGGCCGTCGCACTCGGTCACGAGCTTCTTGCAGCCCTCGATGAAACGGTCGGTCTTTGCCTCGTCGTTCAAGACGTTGAGCCAGCCGGCGGTGGAGCCGTTGACGAGGCCGAAACGGATCTTGTAGCCGCGGTATCCGTCGTAGTATCCGCGCATGAGTTCGACCATGTGCGTGTAGCTCTGGTAGTCTTTCCCGGGGTTGTCGGGGTCGTCGCCTTTCCAGTAGGAGTTGAGGAAGTCGTTGTCCCAGTTGCCCACGTTCCACTCGTAGGGCACTGTGGCGTCGGTCTCGATGCGGCTGGCGCGGTCCGAGCCCCACACCATGACTTCGTCCATCTTCCCGTCGAAGCCGTCGCCGAGGGTGAGGGTGCTGCCTTCGAGGGCGGGGAACTGCGTGATCGTCATGGCCTCGCCGCCCATGGCGAGGCGGACGTCGGACGTGGTGGCGTCGAAGAGCTGCGAGGTGAAGGCGGTGCCCTCCTGCCTTCCGACGGCGATGCGCACGGGCGACCATCCCTCGTCGCCGGGCTTACCGGCCGCAGGGGTGAGATAGACGGCCACGTACTGCCACCGTCCCGGTTCAATCTGGCCGGTCAGGGTGGCTGTGGTGCCGCAGACGTCGACGGTCAGGGCGCGGTCGGCCTTACTGCCAAGGCTGACCACGAAACAGTTTCCGGCGTCCTTGTACTGCGAGAAGAGCTTGGCTCCCTCCCGCCATTCGTCGATGTATATCCACCCCTCGACCGTAGCGTTGCTCGTGGCGGTGTAGCTGCTCGTCCCGCGCGGGTCGTTGACGGAGTGGGCGTCGGCGGCGGTCATGACGGATCCCTCGCCCTGGAAGTCGATGACGCCCGTCCGGCCTTCCCAGTCGGCCAGGTGGCCTGTGTTCGTGCCGGTCATGGAGTTGTCGGGATACTGCATGAAGAGCGAGCCGTCGTCGCGCAGCTTGGCCGATAGGATGATGACGTCGTTGGTCATGCGGTACATCTCGGGCGTGATGACGTTGCGGTCGATGTAGCGCATGAGGTCGGTGTAACCCACCACGGTGCGGTATTTCAGGCTCTCGTTGTCCGACACGACGCGGCTGATTCCCTCCATGTCGCCGTGGTGGCCGCCTTTGTAGTCGTAGAGGTTCGGACAGAGGTCCTGGTCGCACTTCCAGTAGGCCACGAGGTTGTCATAGTCCGGATGGAAGCGGTTGAGCGTGTTGAAGCGGGTGAGGTTGTCCTCGTCAAGCGCTTTGTTCCAGATGCGGATTTCGTCGAGCTGTCCTTTCAGGCCGGCTCCGAGGATGCAGCCCCGGCTGTCGGGGAGTGCGGCCGTGGCGCTGATGGTGGCGGGCAGCGTGCCGCTCACGCTGGTGCGGCGGTCGTTGATGAAGGCCCGTGCCGTGCCGTCCTTGTAGGTGACGGTCAGGTGGGTCCAAGTGCCCAGCCTGACGCCGCCGAGGGTGACGTTGGCTTGCTGGCCGCCGATGTTGAGGGCCATGCGCGACTGTTGCGTGATGGCCAGTGAGAAGTTGTCTTGTGCGATCAGTGTGGCCGGCTCCCACGATGACAGTTTGAACCACAACTGGAATGTGGCTTCGGGGCTGTTGTCGAGCTCCGTCAGGGTGAGCGCGTTCACCTGGCCGGTGCCGTCGCTGTTGTCGAGTGCGTAGTTCACCGTTTGCGCCGGGAGACCGGTGGCGGCGAGTGCCAGCACTGCTGCAAGGGTAAGTTTCTTCATGTCGTTATGTGTTTGTTGATGTTGTTCTCGTCTGTTCTTCCTGCTGTCAGTTTGAGGCGGAAGGGGAGTGCCCCTCTCGGCTTGGGGACGCCCCGAACCGGGCGCGCCTGTCTTTGTGGAACAAAGGTAGGGAAAAATTCCGGCATTGTCAAGGAGGTGGGGCGCGAAAAATCGGCAATCTCCCGCGCTGGGTTTCTGTGCTGCCCCGCCAGCCGTCCCGTCCTGACGGGCAGGGCGACAGGATTTTCAGTCAGGGCGGCCGGACGAATGGCGCCGGCTGGGTGTCAGCGCGCCTCCGTGCGGAACTCGCGGATGCGGAAGCGTCCGGGCACGGCGCTCCCCGTCAGGTAGCCCGGAAGCCCGTTCAAGTAGAGGCCGTCGGCATGGCGGATGGTCCAGTCGAGGCCGTCGTGACGCAGCTCGAAAGTAGCACTTTCGGACGAGGCCACCATGCGGGCACTGTCGGCCGGGGCGGGGACGTAGCGTCCGTCAGTGGCTTCAAGGCGGAAGCCGCCTTCCGAGCGGACGGCGCGCCAGACGTACGTGGACGGCCCCGACGTGACGTCGGACAGGCGCAGTGTGCCGTCGGCTGGGCTGAGGTTGAGATAGCCGCTTGTGTTGTCCCAATCGTTGCCGAATGCGTGGTGGAAAATGACGTAATAGTGGCCGTCGATGAGGGTGTCCACGTCGGCCAAGGCTTCGGCGAAAGTGGGCAGAGCCGTGGTGGCATAGTGGAGGGTGACGACGGTGTCGCCCCTGAGGCGGAGGCGCGGTGTGGCACTGGCCCGGACGAAAGAGCAGTTCGGCAGTTGGGGAGCCTGCCACCTGAACCGGGCGCGCCGCGCGGCGGGCACGGGGTAGCGCTCCTCGCGGATGAAGATGCCGTGGGGGTCGACGCAGCGCAGACGGACGGTGTAGGCCTGTCGGCGGTAGGTCAGGTCATAATTGAGCGGTTGGCTGACGTCGTTGACGCTGTCGGGCAGCGAGGCGGCCGTCAGGCAAGCGTATTGGTCAATCCGGGGCGGCATGGGGCGGTAGGGTTGGCCGACTGCGGCCGAGCGCGAGTAGCGACCCAGAAGGCGCCCGCGTTCGTCGCGGGCCGTGTAGGTCACGGGGACGGCCTCGACGAAGCGGAAGTGGGTGCCTTGGGGCACGCGGGCGTCGTGGCTCATGCGGAGGGTGCCGGCGTCGACGCGGTAGCCGTGGCCAACGGGGTGGGCGAGGGCACCGCCCGGGGTGGCAAAGGCGTAAGCGTCCTGTTCCGCGTCATGCACGAGGCGGAACCAGACAGGCTTTTCCCCCATGCGGAGGGGGCTGGCCGTGTCGGCCACGCAGCGGCCCGTCGCGGCGTGGGTCAGGGCGATTTCCTCGTGGCCGTCCGAGCCGGTGCGGAGGCTGATGCGCCAAAGGTTGGCCGCTTCATCCGAGGCCGAATGGCCAAGGGTGGGACGCCCGTCGTCGGTGAGGCGTGTCCCGTGCCAACGGGGGCTGGCGCTGACGATGCGGTAGGTTTTGCCCGTTTCGGGACGGGCCGAGCGGCCACGGGGCACGAAGCGCGGCGGACGGAACGCGGGGTCGATGAAGTGGCGCGCAAAGGCATAGCCGCCGAGGCTGAGGCGCGCCGTGTCGAGACGGAGGCGCCGCACGAAGTCGGGGAAATGGCGGAGACTGTCGGGCGTCCAGGCGGCTTCGTCCACGGCGATGAGGCGCGGCAGGGCTTGGTATTCGAGCAGGTAGTCGCTCGACACGTAGGTGGACCAGAACGTGCCTTGAATGCCCACAGTGTGCCGTCCGACGGCGGGACGATGCTCGTAGACGGTCTGGAGCGTGCAGTCGGTGCCGCGCCCGGCGTTGAACACCTCGCCCTCCATGGGGCTTTGGCGGCGGTTGATGTAGTAGGTGGGTTGCGGCGTGACGATGGTGGGCAAGCCGAGGCTTTCGGCCGCGTTGACGGCTTGACCTGAACGCACCCAGCACATGATGGTCAGGCTGTCGTCGCGCACAAGACCGACGTCGGTGCCCGGTGCGGTGAGCGTCTCGTTCCACGCGATGAGGTGCCGGCGCCGCGACGGGTCGGGCTGAGTGGCCATGTGGCGCGCCAGCTCGTGGGTGAAGCGGCTTTGGAGGGCGCGCGGGTGGTTCAGGCCGAGGCTGTCCATCAGGGCGCGGCAGGCGTCGTTGCCTTCCCAGCCGTGGGTGGGGCATTCGTCGCCTCCGATGTGGATGTAAGGATAGGGGAAGAGGTCGGCCACTTCGTCGAGGATGTCTTTCACGAAGCGCAGCGCGGCCGGGCTGGCCACGTTCAGGAGGTCGCCGTCGCGGCTGGCGATGTCGCCGTCGCTCCACAGGCGGTGTGGGCCGTGGGGGTCGCAGGAGAACTCCGGATAGGCCGTCATGGCGGCGGCGCAGTGTCCGGGAAATTCGATTTCGGGGATGATTTCGATGTGGCGTTCGCGGGCGTAGGCCACGATGTCGCGCACTTGTTCCTGCGTATAGTAGGCCGGGCCGTAGCGGTCGTAGTCGAAGTAGAGCCCGTAGGTCGGGTCGACGTTCCACGAGCCCTGCCGTTCGGCGCCGACGGTCGTGAGGCGTGGGTATTTCTTTATCTCCAAGCGCCAGCCTTGGTCGTTGGTGAGGTGCCAGTGAAAGCGGTTCATCTTGTAGGCCGCCATGACGTCGAGCATGCGTTTGACCTCGTCGACACCGAAGAAGTGGCGGCTCACGTCGAGCATGAACCCGCGGTAGGCGAAGCGGGGCGCGTCGGCGATGTGGCAGGCCGGGAGCGAGGCGGATGCCTGCGGGTTGTGCCGTCCGGCGGCCACGTGGGGCGGCATGAGGCGGGCCAGCGTCTGGAAGGCGTAGAAGAAACCGGCGGCGGTGGAGGCTGTCACCGTGATGCGGCGGGGCGTGACGTCGAGGCGGTAGCCCTCAGGCCGGCAGGCGGGGTCGTCGTGGCTGGCGGTTCCGGCGCTGGCCGTGCGGCAGACGATGGCGGCCGCGGTGTCGGTCGTGGTGCTGAGGGGCAGGTCGCAGGTGCGCCCGACGAGAGCGACGAAACGCAGCGCCTCGGCGCGGAGGCTATCGGGGAGCTGGTCGCAGGCTATTCCGGTACCGGCCGTGAAACGGAAGCGGCCTTCGGCGGCGGCATAGTGCGCCGGACGGGGGATGAGGTCCTGCGCGGCAGCCGGCTGCGTTGGCATGGGCAGGGCGCAGAGGGTGAGGATGGTGAAAAGGACTGAGCGTCTCATGACTCGGGAAAAGAAAGTCGTCCGCCGCCTGGCTTGGGGCGACGGACGACTGCTTAGTAATGAAAAAGAGGGGTTATTGTCGGTGATGGCCGTCGCTTTACGGCAGCACGACTTTCTTGCCTTGGTGGATGTAGACACCCTTCTGCGGATTGCTGACGCGGCGTCCCGAGAGGTCGTACCAAGCCTTGTCGCCGGCCTGTCCGTTCTCAATGGCGTCGATGCCGACATCGACGGGGCGGCGGGTGAAGTCGTAGGTCACTTCAAGGTTCTTCGTCATGATGCCGCTGGTCTGCTTCTCGCTGCACGTCACGTAGCGGTAGCCGTTCGGGGCATCGACCGGGCATTCGAGCGTGTAGGGCTGTCCGGCGGCGACGTAGAACGTGTAGGTGCCGAGCCCGACGGAGTAGCGGCCGTCGCGCGTGCAGGTGTAAGTGATGGAGTAGTAGGGGGCGGTGCGGAACGTGTAGACCTTGTAGGGGTGCGGGCCTGACCATCCGGTGAAGGCGCCGGCCTTGCCGTTGAAGTAGGTGCCGTTCGAGCCTTGGATCGTCCAGTTGTCACCGTCGCGGGTGAAGGTGAACGTGTCGGCTGTCGTGCCTACGTTGATGTTGGCGGAGTTCGAGAGGCGCGGGATGTAGAGGCCGTTCGAGCTCATCAGCTTGAAGCCGTCGCCGCTCTTCTCGGCTTTCCAGACGTGGGCCGGTGTGCCTTCGATGGCATACGAGGTGACGATCTGGCGGTTCGTCGGGTTGACGCTGAGGAAGCCGCTGCGCTGTCCGCTCTCGACATTGGTGTTGTTGAAGAGCAGGTAGTAGTGTCCGTCTTCGATTTCACTCACAGGTTCGAGTGCTTCGGCGAACGAGGGCAGGGCCTCGGTGTTGTAGACGAGGTCGATGAGCGAGTCGCTTTCGAGCGTGAGGACGTCGGACGTTCCGGACGAGGCGAACGTGTAGAACTCACCCATGTCGGGAGCCGTCCAGCTGAATGCCGCGGCTTTCTCCACGGGCACGACGGTGTCGGTCTCGGCGATGAGGAGGCCGTTGGGGTCGAGGCTGCGCAGCGTGGCGGTGTAGGTCGTGCGGCGGTAGGTGACGTCGTACGCCAGGTCGGCCTGCGCGTTGTCCGTTCCGGCGAGGGTGGCCGGGTCGGTGGTGCACTCGTAGCCCGTGATTTCGGGCACGGCGGGCGTGTAGGGCTGTCCTTTCTCGACGGTGCAGGTGTAGGTGCCGATGAGTTTGCCTTCGGCATCGCGGGCGGTATAGACGGCACGCACCACTTCGGTGAAGCGCCAGTTCGAACCCTGCGGATAGAGGGCGCTGAGGTCTGCATAGACGGTTCCGCCGTCGATGGAGTAGTTCTCGCCGATGGGGTAGAGCTTGGCGCCTTCGGCCGTGTTGATCGTGAAGTCGCCGAAGTCGGCGTCGGCGGCCAGGGTGAGCTCGACGGGTGTTTCGCCCATGAGGACGGGCGATGCGGCCGTGGCCACGCTGCGGCCTGTGGTCGTGTTGGTCAGGGTGATGGTCTGCTGTCCGCCGCTTGCCTCGCTGGCCGTGACGGTCCAGGCGTCGTTGCTCCACGCCGAGGTGGAGTAGCCGAGGGTGGCCGTGCCGTTGTCAGTCAGGCGGAGGCCCGGTTTGTAGGGGCTCACGTTCTCGATGCGGTAGGTGGCTTCGCCGCTGGGGATGCTTTCGTAGTCGACGGAGGGGACTGCGTGTTCAGGTTCTAAGTTGAAGATGCCGGCTGAGGTGTCTTCGGGTTTGTTGTAGACGTTGATGGCCATCTTCTGTCCGGCGCCGGCCGAGTTGAAGTAGTAGCCGGGATGCTGGTCGCTGCTGATGTCATAGAAGTCGACGCCGTTTGCGTTACCCACGTTGCCGCCTGCGCCGAGGGCGAAGTTGTAGTGGCGCGTGGTGTAGTCATAGGTCCAGCGTCCGGAGAGTTCCGTGCTTGTCGCGGTGGGGTTGACCGAGCCTTCGGGCCATGCTTTGTTGACGATGGCATACTTGCCCGAGCCGTCGGGGTCGGCCACGAACTGCCAGTACTGGTATTTCTGGATGGTGTCGGCTTCGTCGGTGATGGGGGTGTTGCTCCACAACTGTCCGACGGTGGCCTGCGTGGCTTCGTCGGTGACGAGGGGCGAATCCTTGCAGACGAGCTCGATGGCGCGGCCGCTGCGCGTGTCTGTGGCACGCGTCACGAGGCGGTAGTAGGCGCCGGGCTGCGGCGTGGTGGGCTCGTAGGGCGTCAGGTCGGTGAAGGTGAAGAGGCCGCCGTTGCCGTCGTCGGGTTTGTTGTAGACGTTGATGCGCAGCTGCTTGGCTGAGGCGGCCATGTTCATGTACTTGGCCTCGACGGTGAGCTGGTCGCTGCGGATGGCGTAGTAGTGGGCGTCGCCGTCGGTGCCGAAGTACTGCGAGTCGTTGAGGATGAAGTTGTAGTGGCGTGTGGTGTAGTCATAGCTCCACAGTCCGTCGGTCGTGGTGGCCGAGGGGGAGGGACTGACCGAACCGTTGGGCCATGCCTCGCAGACCATGGCATACTTGCCCGAGCCGTCGGGGTCGGCCACGAACTGCCAGCGCTGGTATTTGCGCAGCGTGTCGGCTTCGTCGCTGATGGAGGCTTCGCTCCACAGCACGCCGGCTTTGGCGCCGTTGGCTGCATAGTCTTCGAGGGCGGGCGAGTCTTTGCAAAGGAGGGCGATGCTGCGGCCGGCGCGGGGCGATCCGGCGCGGGAGTCGAGGCGGTAGTATTTCCCTTCCTCGGGGGCGACGAACGTGCCGCCCTCTTCACGCACGAGGTAGTCGCACCAGGCGTAGTCGCCGTAGTTGAGCAGTGTGGTGTCAACGCGCAGGCGGGTCAGGAAGTTGTCGAAGTCGCGGCGGTCGTCTTCCGTCCATCCCACTTCGGCCATGGCGATGAGCCGCGGCAGGGCCTGGTATTCGAGCACCCAGTCGCTCGACACGTGTTCGCACCAGAACGTGCCTTGCACGCCGAGGGTCTTCTGGCGGATGGTGGGGCGGTGGTTGTAGACGATTTGGAGCGTGGCGTCGGTGCCGCCGCCGGCGTTGTGCACCTCACCGGGCCGCGGGCTCTGCTTGCGGTTGATGTACCACTGCGGCTGCGGCGTGATGATGGTGGGCAGGCCGAGGTTCTGCGCCGTGTTCGAGGCGTTTTCCGCGCCGACCCAGCACATGATGGTCAGGTCTTTGTTGCGGAGCAGGTCGAGGTCCGAACCGCCTGCCGTGACGCTCTCGTTCCATGCGATGAGGTGGCGGCGTTTGGCGGGGTCCTCCTTGTTGGCCATGTACTCGATGAGGCTGTTCGTGAAGTGGCTCTGCAAGCCGCGGATGTTGGTATAGCCCAGCGAGTCTTTCAGGGCAAGGCAGTCTTCGTTGCTCTCCCATGCCGAGCTCGGGCACTCGTCGCCGCCGATGTGGATGTAGGGGGCGGGGAAGATTTCGGTGAGCTCGTCGAGGATGTCCTTGCAGAACTGGATGGCGGCGGGGTTGGCGATGTTGAGCACGTCGGTCGAGATGCCGCCGTCGTTCCACACGCGGTGTGCCCCGTAGGGGGTGCACGAGAACTCGGGGTAGGCCGTGATGGCGGCGCACATGTGGCCGGGCATCTCAATCTCGGGGATGACCATGATGTGGCGCTCGGCGGCATAGGCTACGACTTCCTTCATGTCCTCGACGGTGTAATAGTAGGGGCCATACTGGTCGGCGTCGTAGTAGCGGCCATGGACGGGATCGACGTTGTACGAGCCTTGGCGCGAGGCGGCGATGGTCTGCAACTTCGGATACTTGGGCATCTCGAAGCGCCAGCCCTGGTCGTCGGTCAGGTGCCACTGGAAACGGTTCATCTTGTAGTAGGCCATCACGTCGAGCATACGCTTGATCTGGTCCACCGAGAAGAAGTGGCGGGCGCAGTCGAGCATGAAGCCGCGGTAGCCGAAGCGGGGCACGTCGGTGATGGTGCAGGCTGTCACGCTGTATTCCGTCACCGTCGGGTCGGCTTTTTCGGCCATGACGTTGCGCGGAAGGAGCATTTTGAGCGACTGGAAAGCGTGGAAGAAGCCGGCTGCCGTCTGCGCTTGGACCTTGATGCTCTCCGGGCGGACAACGAGCTTGTAGCCCTCGGCGCCGAGGCTGGCGTTGCTCACTTGTTCGCAGATCACGCCGTCGGGGGCGCCGGCGCTGGCGGTGATGCCGAGGCCACTGGCGGTGTTGAAGGCCTCAATGAACCGTTGCGCCTCGGTTTCGAGGCTGTCGGGCAGGTTCTCGCAGGCCACTTTCGTCCCGCTCGTGAACGTGAACGACCCGGTGGCTGCCGTGTACGAAGACGGCCGCGGGATGATGTTTTGCGCCTCAACGGCAGGCGAACCGGCAAGGAGGCCGGCGCCCAGCAGCAGGGCGGCGAGGTAGGAATGTTTCATGTGTGAAGGTTTGTTTTGAGCATTAGACAGGACAAATTTACGACATCAGGGACGCAAATCCAACTTTTCCGGAGGATTTCTTCCGGCGATTAAACTTTTTTTGACGCAGGTCAAGCCAACCCGTGGTCGGCGGAGGGGGCTTGGGGGTGGCTGTCGTGGTCCGGTCCGCGCGGCAGGGGGGGATATGTGGCCGGGCCATGCCCCTTCATCCACCTGTCCGGAAATCTCGCTGTGTGAGGGGGGAGGAAAGGACTTGTCCCTTTCTTTTCCTCACGTAAGTGAGGTTTCTTTCTTTTCTTTATCTTTCTTCTTATTTGTGCCGCCAAGTGTATCCCGGGTGTGTCCGGAAACGGCGTTTTCCACCGGTTGCCGTTTCCTGTGACGGGGAAATCGCAGTTTTTCTGAAAGGCAACGTAATTGATTGCGTAACAATGCGCGACGAATGTTCCCGTAACGATTTGCGCGGAAGTTTTCCACCGCGTTTTCCACCGGTTCCCGATCATGCGGGTCGCTTCTGCCAAACTGTTCCCATGCCCCGGCCGCATACCCTTCCCGCCGTCCGCGTGGCGCGGACGCAGTGCCCGTCCGTCCGCGAGGCCTGACAGAAACGGCCGGAGGGCTGGGCGTGGCGGTTCTCACGCTTTTTGGTGATGTGCAGTGGCCCCTGTGACGGTGAGAAATCAGTAGGAATATACCCCAATGTGGGGATTGCGCGGCGGCGCGGAATGTCGGAACTTTGCACCCGCTTCGCAATGATAACTACGAAACATCCCAACATGAAACAAATTTTCTTCCGATTTCTCTTGACAACCGCACTC
>DVNY01000008.1 GCA_018714085.1 Candidatus Caccomonas pullistercoris | reverse complement strand
TCGGCATAGGGGTTCATCTGCGAGGCCAGCAGGGCGTTGTTGCCGCCGTTGCCCATGAACGAGTGGTCGCCCGTGATGCGGATGGACGTCCGGCCTTCATACGGTTCGTCAGCTTCCGGACGCGCCGGGATGAAATCCGCGGTCGAGCCTACACCTTCTTGTTCGCCACGTATCCAGTCGGCCACATAGTCGAAGTTCTGGACGTCACGGTAGTCATAGAGGTTGCTGTTGTTAGTATTTACCCAATCCCAACGATCTCTTAGCCACCCAACGTTTTGGCATTCATGTCTCTCTGCCGTCATCCATCCGCGGCTGTTGTCGTTGTTCACGACGCAGAAGCCGGTGAGGTCGTTCATGTAGAGGTTGTTGACGCGGTCGGCGCCCGCCGTGTTATTGTTCCGGAACGACTCCAACATCAACTCACGCACGAGGCTTTGCTTCGTGGCGATGAGGTCGAGGCTGGCGACCTCTTTCACGTGCTTCTCGGTGATGAAGTAGGGATAGATGCCGAGGCCGGCAGCGTGTACGGACGAGGCCGGGCTGTTGTTCTGTTCGAGGTTCTGGACGGCGATGTCGGCCTGTCCGCGGCCGCTACCCATCGTGGCGTGCCAGATGCTGGTGTTCTGCACCGAGGTGCCGAAGTTGGTGACGACGTTGACGTTCGGCGAGGTATAGGTGAGCGTGGCGTTGTCGTCGCCCACAGACTCGGGCATGAGGATCACGACGGCGATGCCGTGGCGCATGACGCCCACGGTGGTTTCGGCCGTGATCTGGCGGAAGTAGTCATAGTCATCGTTGTTCTCCGTGCTGCCGTCTTCCGGGTTGTCCGTGCGCGAATTTTGCTGGCTCCAACTGTCGACGGCGCTGCACACTTCGTTGAGCCACTCCTGGCGGCGGAGCGAGCCGTTGACGAAGTCGATGGTCAGCACGACGAACTCGGACGGGGTGGCGTCGAGCTTCTCTCGGAGGTCGTCGAGCAGGTTGGACAAGGTGAATCGCGTGTTCGCACTACCCGCATAGACGTACATTCCGCCGTTTGCATAATTGAGTTTAAGGTTGAAGGCGCGGATACCCATGTCGAACTGCTGGTCGATGTCGAGCGTCTGGTAGCTCTTCATCATCCCGGTCTGGTAGTTGTACGTACCGCTTTCGCTGCTATAATTGAGGTAGGTGAACGAGTGCTTCGTGCCGGGCAGTGAGAGCTGCGAGGCGAAGAGGACGTCGTTGCCGATGGCGCTCATCCAGTTCGAGACGTCGCTGGGCTTGATCTGCGGGGTGAGCACCTTGACGATCTCGCCCTTGACGAGGTTGCGGCCCTGCCCTTCCTGGCTGAGGCGCTGGCGGAGCACCTGTCCGTTGTTGAGGAAGACGTAGACTTCGAGCTCGCCGGAGCTGATGTCTTGCGGCAAGAGGAAGAACTTGACGTTCATGCTCTGGCCGGCGGCGATGTTGATGGGGCTGCCGTTGCCGTCGACGGTCTCGATGTAGGCCCAGTTGTCGTCCTGCGAGCCGCTCTCGGGGGTGACGTAGGTGCACTTGTCGGTTGCGGCGTCATAGTCGAACGTGCCGACGATGGGCTGCTTGTCGCTGCGCACGCCAACGCCCATGACCTTGTAGTCGGTCGCCGTGTTGCCCGTGACGTAGACGTCGAGGACGGTGACGATGGGCTTGTAGGTGAGGGCGACGTTCTTGTCCGTGCCGGGCGTCCATGTGCCCGTGCCGACCATCATGGCATACGACATGTCGGGGTCGATGATGTGCCACGTGCGGCCGGAGTGTTGGTCAGACTCGGCGTGGTAGTTGCCGGCAATCTGGGCCGTGGGGATGGTGGCGCGGACGGTGGAGTTGTCCTGCAAACCCGAGATGGAGGCGCCGTTCGACGTCGTGAGGGGATAGAAGGAGTAGAACGTGTGCTGCATCTTGAGGTCGTCGCCCCAACGGACGCCGGGCTTGTTCTCGTCGTTCTTTTGGAGGTAGTATCCGTCCGCCTCGCTGCCCACCACGGTGTAGTCGCCCCACCGCTGTTCAGACGGCTGGTCGCAGAAGACGCGCACCTGGTCCTTACCGGCCACCCAGTCAATCTCCAAACGGGAGAAGCTGGAGATGTTCTCGCCGTCGGGGACGCCGTAGATGGTGCGTTTGGCCGGCTCAGTGAACTGGCCCGCCGTGGCGCCGAAGGCGATTTCGTCGCCGCTCACAGGCAGGCGGTCGGCCGTGATGCCGACCTCGTCGGAGCAGCCTGCCAGCGTCAGGGCGAGGCAGGCGCCCAAAAGTAATTTTGTTTGTTTCATCTTGTTGCCTTTGTTTGTTCGTGTTAGTTAGAAGTTGCTGTCCCATTCATCGGTGGCGGAGAAATCGAATCTCGAATCCGACACCTTCTGGTCTTCGATGTCCAAGGCTTTGGTGTTCTCCTTGGTCTGGTAGACCGAGGCGTTCATGAAGCCTTGTTCAAGCTCCACGTCGGTTTTCGTGGTGCGTGGAGCTTCGTACGGTTTTTTCTTCATACGCTTTTGTTTGATTTTTTAGTGTGGTTGGTTAGTCTTGCTCTTTTGTGCGGGCGGCGCCTCATGGGTGCCGGTCTCCGCGGTGATCTGTCTTTTCTGTTTCTTTTCTGTGTTTGTGTAATTGATTGGTGAGTGATTATGTTTGGTTCAGTTTGTTTTATCAGTGATTGCGGCGGAGTGCGTTACCGTTGCGGCCGTTGCGTTGTGCCCCGCCGGGCACCAC
>DVNY01000100.1 GCA_018714085.1 Candidatus Caccomonas pullistercoris | reverse complement strand
ATTGCCCGTTTCGGCGGCCGGCTGACCACGGTGGGCTATGTCGCCAGCCTGCGCGTAGTGCCGGTGGGCGGAATGATGACGGCGGACTCCGGCGGCATCGTGGTGCGGGGAGCGGACGAAGTGCTCCTCGTGCTGGCCGCCGCCACAGACTACGACCCCGTCAGCCCCACCTACGTCTCGGGTTCCGAGGGGTTGGCCGCCCGTGTGGCCCGCCGGGCCGACGAGGCCGCCGCGCGGGGATGGCCGGCGCTCCACGAGCGCCACGTGGCCGACCATCGCCGGCTCTTCGGGCGCGTGCGCTTCGACCTGGCCGCCGCGCAGAGCACCCTGCCGACCGACGAGCTCGTCCGCCGCTACAACCAGCCCGGGTGTGCCGCCGGATCGCCCGACGCACTGACGCTTGAGCGGCTTTACTTCGTCTACGGGCGCTACCTGCTCATCGCCTCGTCGCGCGGCGTCGCCCTTCCCGCCAACTTGCAGGGCCTGTGGAACAACTCGGCCAACCCACCGTGGCAGTCGGACATCCACTCGAACATCAACGTGCAGATGAACTACTGGCCGGCCGAGCCGACGAACCTTCCGGAACTCCACCTGCCTTTCCTGGACTACCTCTACCACATGGCCGTCGTGCAGCCGCAGTGGCGCGGATATGCCCGACAGGCCGGCGCGACGACGGGGTGGACATGCTTCACGCAGAACAACATCTTCGGACAGTCGGATTGGGGCGAGAACAACGTGTCGGCCAACGCTTGGTATGCCTCGCACTGCTGGCAGCATTACCGCTACACCCTTGACCGCGACTATCTCCGCGAGCGGGGCTTCCCGGTGATGCTTGGGGCGGCGCGGTTCTGGCTTGAACGGCTCGTCCGCGACCGCGTGGTTCACGATGGAACTTGGGTGTGCCCCGACGAGTACTCCCCGGAGCAGAACAACCCTGCCGTCGTCCGTCAGGACGCCACGGCGCATAGCCAGCAGCTTGTCAGCGACTTGTTCCGCAACGTCCTTTCGGCCATCGAGGTGCTCGGCGCGGACGCGGCGGGCGTCGACAGCGCCTTTGTCCGCGAGCTGCGCGCGAAGTACGCCCGCCTTGACCGCGGGTTGCGCGCCGAGACCTACACCGGCGCCTGGGGCGACGTGCATCACGGCGTCAGCCGGGGCGAGCCCCTCTTGCGCGAATGGAAATACAGTGGTTATGAAAACGGCGAGGACGGCCATCGCCATCTCTCGCACCTCATGTGCCTCTATCCGCTCGGGCTGCTCACGCCGGCCGACAGCCTGTTCCCGGCTGCGGTGAACTCGTTGCGCCTGAGGGGCGACGTGTCGACCGGATGGTCGATGGGGTGGAAAGTGAACCTTTGGGCGCGCGCCCTCGACGGCGACCACGCCCACCGCATCCTGCGTTCCGCCCTGCGCCATGCCACGTCGTACGCTGTCGACCAGCGTGCCGGGGGCGTCTACTTCAACCTCCTCGATGCCCATGCCCCTTTCCAGATTGACGGTAACTTCGGCGCGTGTGCGGGCATCGCCGAGATGCTCCTGCAAAGCTACGACGGCACGCTCCGCCTGTTGCCGGCCCTGCCGTCGGCATGGCCGGAGGGGAGCGTCGAGGGGCTGCGCGCCGTGGGTGGCTTTACGGTCGGCCTCTCCTGGGCCGGTGAGCGACTGCGCCGCGCCGTGGTCCGTTCCGACGGCGGGCTGGCGTGCACGGTGGCCGGTGCAGGCGTGGCACGGGCCACCGTGACCGACGCGGCGGGCCGCCCGGTCGATTCCGAAATCCTCGGTCCGGACACCCTTCGTTTCGCCACCCGGCGTGGCGGGACCTACGTGCTGGCCTTCCCCTGACGCCCCTTGCCGCCACGGCCGCCCTGACGCGAAAAACAGTCAGTGCGACAGAAATTCCTGTCGCACTGACTGTTTTTCCTGTCGCCCTGACCGCATCGCCTGTCCGCCGGGTCGGCGAAACGGGCACCACCAGTGAAGGCCCCTGCGGCAGCCCCGGCGGTGTCCCGGGCGACATGAATGTCGCCCCTACGAAAGATGTGGTGTCCGCAAATCCTGCGGCTTTCCGTGCAGCCATTCCACTCGTTTGCCTCTTTGCTGCGCGAAGATAGGCTGCACTCGGTCATGCGTGTGCGAGTTTCCCTTGTCAACTCGCCCCGCATTCCACTCGTTTGCACTATCTTTGCCCCAAGATTAACCGCAGCCTGCCGATGAGTGACGAAGTGACTGACTTTATCGACGCGCTGGCCGCTTATGTGGCGGCGCAGCTGGCGGCGTCGCCCGGGGCGGCCGACTACGACGTCGGGCGCGTCCACGTGGCCGACGCACGCAACCACCTGTTCCGCCCGGGCGGCCCGGGCGGAACCGACGAGGCCGATGACCTCTACGCCCTGCGCGAGCTTTGCCGCGTCGACGACGGGACGATGGAGCTCGTCCCCGACCGTGGCCGCTTGGAGCGCGTGGCGCGTAACTACTTCGGCCCGGCTGCTTTCTGACCCAGACATGGAAGAAACAATCCCTACTTTCCGCCACCGCATGCCCGTGCAGGTGCGCTTCAATGACGTTGACCGTTTCGGCCACGTCAACAACACGGCCTACTTCTCGCTTTACGATTTGGGCAAGGTGGAATACATGCACGCCGTGCTCGGCGGCGGTTTCGAGCAGGCCGACGTCGTGCCCGTCGTGGCCAACGTCAATGCCGACTTCATCCGTCCCATTTTCTACGGCGACCCCATCGAGATCGAGACGGCCACCGTCCATCTCGGCCACAAGAGTTTCCGCCTCTTCCAGCGTGCCGTCAACACCGAGACGGGCGCTGTCATGTGCCAGTGCTCGACGACGATGGTCTGCTTCTCGCTCACGGCGCAGGAGTCGGTCGACATTCCCACCAGCCTGCGGGAGGCCATCGAGCGCTATGAGCGCGGCGAATAATCCCTGATGTTAACGACAGAAACCATCATGAACGACCAAGCCATCCTCCTGACCCATACGCCCGGCGCCGAGATAGCGCGCCTCGTGGCCGACGCGGCTCCCGACCGCGTTTTCCTGCTGACCGATGAGACGACGGAGCGCCTCTGTCGCCCGCTCGTGGCCGACTGCGACGCCCTGCGCGCTGCGGGGAGCATCGTCATCGGCGCCACCGATGCCCACAAGACCCTCACGACGCTGGCCGACGTCTGGCGCCAGCTCGGCGAGGGCGGCGCCTCGCGCCACTCGCTCCTTGTCTGCCTCGGCGGCGGCATGGTGACCGACCTCGGCGGCTTTGCGGCGTCGACGTTCAAGCGGGGCATACGCTACGTCAACGTGCCCACCACGCTGTTGGCCATGGTGGACGCGGCGGTCGGCGGAAAGACGGGCATCAACTTCAACGGCCTGAAAAACGAGGTCGGCGTCTTCAACAAGGCGCAGGCCGTCGTGATTGACACTACCTTTCTCCGCACGCTCGATGCGGCCAACCTGCGTTCCGGCTACGCCGAGATGGTGAAGCACGGGCTGATCAGCGACGAGGCGCATTGGGCCGAGCTGCTCGGCTACGACCTCGCCGCGCCCGACCTCGCCGTGCTGCAAGGGCTCGTGGCAAGGAGCATCCGCGTGAAGGAGGACATCGTGGCGCAAGACCCCCTCGAACGCGGATTGCGCAAGGCGCTCAACCTCGGGCACACCGTGGGGCACGCCTTCGAAAGCCTCGCCCTGGGCGCAGGCCGGCCGGTGCTTCACGGATATGCCGTGGCGTGGGGGCTGGTCTGCGAACTCTACCTGAGCTGTCGCCGCGCCGGTTTCCCCGAGGGAAAGATGCGGCAGACGGTCAGCTACATCCGTGACCATTATGGCACGTTCGCCTTCGACTGCAAGGACTATGACCGCCTCTATGAGCTCATGACGCACGACAAGAAGAACGTCGGCGGCGTCGTCAACTTCACCCTGCTGGCCGACGTCGGACGGCTGTGCCTCGACCAGACCGCCACGAAAGACGAAGTCTTCGAGGTGTTCGACTTCTTCCGCGAGACGATGAACTGACACCCCATTCCCCGTGCGCCCGAAAGACGGACGAGGGCAGCGTCGCAGTACCCGTGAAAACAGTCGCAGTGACCGTTCTTACAGGTACTGCGACAGTTTTTACGGAAGCAGTGACAGGATTTGCGGGAACACTGGTCGTCGGTCTCCGCACGCCATGCCGCCGGAGCATCCGCAAGGCACTGTCGCACAGTGACTTCCGCCGGACCGCCGGGCACGGCGGCCGAAAATTCACGGGCAAAAGTTGGCCATCTCGGACGGGCTTCGTAATTTTGCGCCCGGCTTTTGGCAGTGAACCGCTCTCAGGTATTAGTTCTTAACAAGGTAGAAAGAAAATGGAAACGTTACTGCTGGCAGCTTGCTACGCCGTGATGGCTTGCGTCATCCTGACAGGCGTGGTGAAGCTCGTAAAGAGGGACGAACACATCTGACGTCCCCTCTGACGGGACAAAGCGCGGAGCCTGCCGCCCGTAAGGGGCGCGACGGCTTTCGTCGTCATAGGAAAGCGGACAACCCCCGGGGGCTGTCCGCTTTTTCTTGTCGTTTTTTTGCACCGATATGGGGCGCGGTTTGGCAAAGTCTGGAAGAAAGCAGGCATTCTCTTGCCGTTGCGCCCGCCTTTCACTATATTTGCTGTCGCTATGCAGAAAACAAGAGACATACTGATACGGACGGCCGAGGGCGTGATGTCGCTGCTGGTCGTTTTCCTGATGCTGGCCGGGACGGTTGTCTGTTCCGGCAAGTTACTGGGCGTGGATTTCTTCGCCAAGCCCGAACCGACAAATCGCGACCTGCTCCCGCCTCCCGACGTGCTGAGGGAAATGGAAGTGTTCGATTTCACGATCGAAGCGGCCGGCACGGGGCTTTGGCAGCTCACCTCGCGCCGCGGCGAGCCCGTGGGGATGCTCGTGTGCAGCCTGCCCTATGCCGAGGACGTCACCGGTTTTTCCGGCCCGACGCCGGTGTGGGTCTACATCGACGGCGGCGGCCGCGTCCGCTGCATTGTGCCGATGGACAACGCCGAGTCGGCCCGCTTCTTCGGCCGGGCGATCGCCGGCGGCATACTGAGCCGCTGGATCGGCGCTCCCGCCGTCGCTGCCGACAGCGTGAGCCTCGATGCCGTCACGGGGGCTACTTATTCGAGCAACGCCCTGACGGCCAACGTCGAGGCCGCCTGTGCCGCCTATGCCGGCGCCACGGGATCCGTCAAAGCTGCACCCGCCATCGGGTGGGGACGCACGGCCGCCGTCGCCGCCGTGCTGGCCGTGGGGCTTTATGCCTCGTTCTGCCGTAAGAGCTCGCGCCGATGGCGGTTGGCCCAACTCGTGCTCAACGTCGGCGTCACGGGCTTCTGGTGCGGGCAGTTCCTTTCCGTCACGCTGTTGCGCGGCTGGATAGAGAGCGGGTGGAACCTCGTGGCGTCGCTCCCGGCGGTGCTGATGCTGGCGGTGGCCGTCGTGCTCCCCCTGCTGGGCCGGCGCCGCTATTACTGCACGTGGGTCTGTCCCTACGGCAGCTTGCAGGCCTTGGCCTACCGGCTTCCCACACCGAAGCTCCGCGTCGGCCCGCGGGCCATGCGCTGGATGGGGCGGCTGCGCTTCGGGGTGCTGATGGCCTTGCTTGCCGCCATGTGGGCGGGCTACGGCGCCTGGTTGCTCGACTATGAGCCCTTCACCGCCTTTTTCGTCACGGCGGCCGTGCCTGCGGTGGCTGTGCTCGCTACGGCGTTCGTCGTGCTCGCCGTGTTTGTCCCCTCGCCTTGGTGCCGCGCGGTGTGCCCGATGGGCGAGTTGCTTCATTTGGCAGAACCCTCAAACAACGAGAAACTATGAACCGATACAAAATCGTCAGCCTCGTGCTGGCTTTCGCCCTGCTGGCCTCGCTCGTCGTCGTGGTGAAACAGAGCCACGACACCCCTGAGGCCGACCCGGTCGGCGCCGTGCTCGGCAACATCCATGCCCGGCGCAGCGTGCGTGCCTATGCCGACCGCCAAGTGGCGCCCGAGACGATCGACACGCTGCTGCGGGCCGCCATGGCTGCCCCGACCGCCCGCGACCGCAGGCCGTGGCGTTTCGTGGTGGTCGACGACCGCAGCCTGCTCGACAGCCTCGGTGCGCAGTTGCCCTATGCCGGGATGCTCCTGGGCGCTCCCGCGGCCATCGCGGTCTGCGGCCAGCTGACCGAAGGGGTCGACCCGGCCGAAGAGATGTGGATGCAGGATTGTGCAGCCGCCACCGAGAACCTCCTGCTGGCTGCGCAGGCCATCGGGCTCGGCGCCGTGTGGACGGGCGTCTACCCTTATGCAGACCGCGTGGCGCTCGTGAGCCGCCTGCTCCGCCTGCCGCCCGACGTGGTGCCGCTCAACGTCATCCCCATCGGCTATCCCGGCGAGAAAACCGAACCCAAAAAGAAATTCGACCGGAAGAACATCCACCACAACGGCTGGTGAGACAATGCCCGGCGCTGCGGGGCGTGAAGGCTGCGGCGGGCGTCCATGCGGACGCAGTGGCAGGATTTACGGGCGCAGTGACAGAAAATCCCAGACGGCTGACAGAAAATCCCAGACGGCTGACCGTTTTTCCAGACGCAGCGACCAGCGTGAAGGCCGCTGCGCCTGTCGGTATGCAGGCATCGGTTGCAAAGCCGAGATAGCCAAGGCCGCAGCCTAAGCCTTTTTTTTCTTAATCCGTCGCAACTCTGACGCCCCGGATGGCGGCTGGCTGAGAATTAATGAGTAACTTTGCGCGGATTACAAAAGTTTGTGCAAATCCTAACGCAATAAAAAGAGTAACATATGAAGCGAAAAATCCAATTCAGTCTGGTCTACCGCGACATGTTCCAGTCGGCAGGAAAATTCCAGCCCCGCAAGGACCAGCTGGAACGCATCGCGCCCGTCATCATCAAGATGGGCTGCTTCTCGCGTGTCGAGACGAACGGCGGCGCCTTTGAGCAAGTGAACCTCCTCTACGGCGAGAACCCGAACCAAGCCGTCCGCGCGTTTACCAAACCGTTCAACGAAGTCGGCATCAAGACCCACATGCTCGACCGCGGCCTGAACGCGCTGCGCATGTTCCCCGTCCCGGCCGACGTCCGCCGCTTGCAGTACAAGGTGAAGCACGCCCAAGGCGTCGACATCCCCCGCATTTTCTGCGGCTTGAACGACGTGCGCAACATCATCCCCTCCATCCACTACGCCCTCGAAGCCGGCATGACGCCGCAGGCCACCCTGTGCATCACCAACTCCCCCATACACACCGCCGAGTATTACAGCGCCATCGCCGACCAGCTCATCGAAGCCGGCGCCCCTGAGATCTGCCTCAAAGACATGGCCGGCATCGGCCAGCCCGCCCTTCTGGGAAAACTCTGCGGCATGATCAAGGCCAAGCATCCCGACGTGATCGTGCAGTATCACGGCCACAACGGACCGGGTCTCGTGATGGCTTCGATCCTCGAAGTGTGCAAGAACGGCTGCGACATCATCGACACTGCCATCGAGCCCCTCTCGTGGGGCAAAGGCCACGCCGACGTCATCTCGGTGCAGAGCATGTTGAAACACTACGGCTTCGACGTGCCTGAAATCAACATGGAGGCCTACATGGAAGCCCGCTCGCTGACGCAGGAGTTCATCGACGACTTCCTCGGCTACTTCATGGATCCGGGCAACAAGCTGATGAGCTCGCTCCTCTTGGGCTGCGGCCTGCCGGGCGGCATGATGGGCTCGATGATGGCCGACCTGAAAGGCGTCATGTCGGGCATCAACATGATCCGTCAGGGCAAGGGCGAGAAGCCGTACAGCGAGGACGAACTCCTCGTCCGTCTCTTCGACGAGGTGGCCTACGTCTGGCCGAAGGTGGGCTATCCCCCTCTCGTCACGCCGTTCAGCCAGTATGTCAAGAACATCGCCCTGATGAACCTGCTCACCCTCGAAAAGGGCGAGCCGCGTTTCACGATGATGGACGACAACATGTGGGGCATGATCCTGGGCAAGAGCGGCCGCCTGCCCGGCCCCGTCGATCCCGAGCTCGTCGAGCTGGCCAAGACAAAGGGCTACGAGTTCACCGACAAAGACCCGCAGGAAAACTATCCCGACGACCTCGACCGTTTCCGCAAGGAGATGGCCGAAAACGGATGGGACGAAGGACCCGACCAGGAGGAACTCTACGAATTCGCCATGCATGAGAAGCAATACCGCGACTACAAGAGCGGCGTCGCCAAGAAACGTTTCCTCGCCGACCTCCAAGCCGCGAAAGACAAGGCGGCTGCCCAAGGCATGTCGGCCGACGAGGCGCTCGCCTTGAAGCACGCCAAGGCCGACCCCATCGTGGCCCGCGAGAGCGGCACGGTGCTTTGGGAAATCGGTGGCGACGGCGAGTGCGTCAAAGCCATCGAACCTTACATCGGCCAGCAGTATAAGGAAGGCGACCGCTTCTGCTACATCGAGAACACGCACGGCCAGATCCTCGAAATGCCCGCCGCGCTCGGCGGAAAGCTCGTCGAGATCAGCGCCAAGCAGGGCGCGCACGTCAACAAGGGTGACGTCATCGCCTACATCGAGCGCATCTGAAAAGACAAAATGAGAAGAAATAGAGTGTGCCTATGCTTATGTCAATAGCAAGGCACACTCTATTCATTTAATAGTGCGAGATTTAATATAGTTGCAATACAATATTTTGACAACACCTTTATAGCTTTACTATGAGTATTTTGAAATTTTTGAAAATGATATTTTGTAGAAATGAAAAGAGCTTTGACATTGATAAAATAGAGAGAGTATTTGTGCCAACTCCGGAGAAGCCTACCCCCGTTAATTATTTAAAGGAGTTTGACGATATGAAAAACTATTTTGGCAAGTTATACAAAATAAGAGTAACGGGAACTGAGATTTTTAACTACCATATCTTACATTCTAGTTTGCCTGTCGGGGTCTATTATGGGCGCACAAAGTTTTCGGGTGAATGTAATAGGAACGGAGTAAAGGGGGTCCTTTTTTGCTCGCATGACGGTTCTGCGACGATACCGTTAGAACGAAAAAATTGGAAGAAATATGAACGTGAGGCAGAATCCGATAATTTATTCTGGTACGGCTATAGTGATGGCGAAAGCATGAGTGTATGTTTGACCAAGGGCAAGGTTTTGGAGAAATCCCTTATTGATTGGCTTAAAAACGTTGGGGGGTGGATTAGAGACCATGATTATTACGAGTCAATAAGTGAGTGGGTCAAGTCCCTCGGTCTCCCTGACGGTGAATTCACTTATAAAAAGGCACATTCACAATACGATTACGACTTTTATTATTGGAATAGGTACTTTTTGGCTGGCGTGAAATATCATGTAAGTGCACCGTTTGTCTCTTTCGGTGTGGCGAAATTTGAGCCCGACAATAAATACAATCATAAGGCCGTTGCAATTTATACAGATACAGGTATAAAGGTAGGCTATATTGCCGAAAAAGAATTGTCCAAATACCGTAAAGAGGTAGACGGCGTTGATAATATCCCGTTGGTTTTGGAGAGTCACTTCTACAATGGTGTTTTATATGGAAACGCTTATACATTTACTCGCCACAAAAATGAGTATACCTATATGGTGAATCAATTCTTACGCTTAGAGCAAAAGATGGAAGAGCAGAAGAAATAAATGTATTTATGTAGTTCCTTTTTCTATTAGAACTGCTTACATGTCTGCGGATGGAGACTATCGTGACATCTATCAGAACTCGCGGAATAAGGCGTTTTTCGCCATGCAGAGTTGTAATTGTGTGTAGTTTGCTTAGCTGAGCGTTGCGCATCATGCATGGTGCGGACGGATAGTTGCGGCGGCCTTCCGGGCGACGCTTGTGTCGCCCCTACACTAACCGGCTTGTTTCAGGGTAACGTCGGGTGGGGAACTCGGAAAAACAATCAGCCGACTTGTTGAAACGGTCAGCCGGATAGAAATTTCTGTCAGCCGGCCGGGATTTTCTGTCGCTGCGCCCGTTTTTCCGCTGGCAGGTTGGGCGGTGGCGCGTGCGCTTTGACCCTGTTCGGGCTGGGGCAGCGTCAGTCGGCGGCCGTGATGGCGTGGTAGGCGCGGCGGGCGGCGTCAATAGGGTCACCCTCTGGCGTGGAGGCGTAGGGCGACGTGTCGCGCGTCCATGGTTCCTCGACGGCATACCAGTCGATGGAGGGCAATGGGTCGCCGTGGCGGAGCGCCATGCTCGTGCCGTCGATCCACAACTTCCAACGCCGATAATAGAAGTCGCGCAGCAGTCCGTTCCATTCGCGGTGGGCGTAGTCGTGCAGGCCGCCCCGGTCAGCCGCGGCGCGCCCGCCCCACGTCGTGATGAGCGTGCGGGCGTTCCATTCGTAGTGCGCTTGTTCCTCGGGTGTCTGGCCGCACTGCCGGGCGCGGCCGATCCACGTGCCGACACGGAACTCGGGGCGCGTGGCCAGCAGGCTGTCCTGCACAAGGATGAGGCTGAGGAAACGACTGGCCTCCCTGTCGAAACGCTCGGCGTCGTCCGCCTCGACGGCCGCACGCATGGCGGCGTGGACAAGGCGTCCCTTTTCGGTCACGGCCTGCCGCATGACGTCGACAAGGTCATAGGCATAATTGTCAGAACCTCGCAGTTCGTCCGCGGCGTCGAGCAGGAGGCCGGCGGCGCGGATGACGTCGGCCGGGTCGTAGTAGTCGCGCATATCAGACCACGAGGACACTTGGTAGGCGTCGGCCGCGGGACGGGCGCAGAAGATGGACTCGTGCGTACCTTGCTGCGTCGAGGCCGCGGGGCAGGCATAGATGCTCCGACTGAGCAGGCGCCACGCCGCCTGTGCCGACGGGACGCTGTGGCCGTAGCGGGCGGTGACGTAACCGGCGAGCCAGCCGTCGAGGGTCGTCGTGTCGGCCATCCAGGGCAGGTCGCAGAGCAGTTCGAACATGACCGGGTTGTTTTCCGTGCCCTCCATCGTCATCCCGACGCCGCGCAGGGTGGAGCCGAAGCGGCTCCGGCGCGCTTTGCGGAACTCGTCGAGCACGTGTCCCATCTTCCCGTGAAGCCCGACGTTGCCTCCGTAGTTCAGCAACATGCAGTAGATCCAGTCGTGGCCGTCGAAGCCGTCCGGGCGGCACCAGGTCGAGGCCGTGTCGCCCCATTGCGGGCGGCTTTCGGCGAAGAGGTCGAGCACGACGAGGTCGCCGTGCGGGACTGCCGCTATCAACTCGCGCCGCGGGTTGGCCTGCCAGGCCTGCACCACCCATGCGGCGTCGGGGCTGCAACGCTTCATGGCGGCGTGGATGGCCTGTCCGGCGGCGCGGAGGTCGACCCCTGCGGTGTTGCCGCCCTCATGGAAGGGGTCCATGGCGTAGTAGCGGGCGCGGCCGTAGAGGCGTGTCAGTTCGTCGTAGTAGAGGCGGGCGATGTCAGCGAAGCGCGGGTCGGTGGGTTGGAGGAAGGCCGGTCGGCGATAGGCGTTCCACGTGCCCGGGTCGGCCACG
The DNA here is from genome assembly GCA_018714085.1 of Candidatus Caccomonas pullistercoris. Classification (GTDB taxonomy): domain Bacteria; phylum Bacteroidota; class Bacteroidia; order Bacteroidales; family Bacteroidaceae; genus Alloprevotella; species Alloprevotella pullistercoris. Next base: position 760 of record DVNY01000100.1, on the reverse strand, counting down.
TCGAGTCCTAGCTTGGTGCGCGCGTCGCTGGGCACCATGCCCGAATAGCCGGGCAGCACAGGCTCGATGTCGAGCTCGCGCATACGGCTGACGATGCGCCGTTGCAGGTCTTCTTGCCGGCGGTACCAGTTTTCACTGTTGGGGCCTCCCCATCCTTCAAGGTTGTTCATGAGCCACCAAGCCTGCCAGGCCGGGCCGGCGATGAAGGCATTGGCTTCGTCGGCCGTATAGCCGAGGCGCAGGAGCACGCCACGCCAGACGACGTCCGTGCCCGTGAGGGCGAGCGGCAGATTGATGCCGTGGAGCGCCATCCAGTCCAGCTCCTCTTCCCAGCGCGCCCAGTCCCAGAACGGCATGGTGTAGGAGAACGTGCAGTAGTTCAGGGCGTAGCGGAGGTCGAGCGGCGTTTCGTGGCGCTCAGGCCGTTCGACGGGGGGCAGCGTGTCGGGCAGCTGGGCGTGCATGGCGTTCCACGAGAGGTGGATGCGGGCGTAGTGTCGCAAGTACCAGTGCAGGCCCTTGGCGAGGGTGACGTTGCTGTTGCCCCGGACGACCACGCGGTCGCCCTGTTGGTCGAGCTCGAAGAAGTCGTGGGGCGATTCGACCTTCTCGAAGATGAATTTGCGTGAGGCGCCGGCATCGATGCGGTCGGTCAGCTGTTCGATGGGAGTCGTGGCGGAGCAAGCTGTCGCCCAGCACAGCAGTGCGGCCATACAGATGTTTTTCATGTGGACAGGAGGTGTGGGGTTCGTGTGGCCGG
>DVNY01000099.1 GCA_018714085.1 Candidatus Caccomonas pullistercoris | reverse complement strand
TCGACAGGCCGGGTGACGCGCGCCTCGTCAAACCAGACCTCCGTGGCCGGCCGCCGCTTTTCCGCATCCGGTTTCTCAATCACGATTTGCCCGTCGCGCAACGACAGCCGGACTGGATTTCCAAAATAAAGCGTTTTCTTAATCATGTCAGTGGCTTTGTTCGTTCAATACTCCCCTACGGCCACGATCTGCCCGATATGATTCACGCGGACCTTGACTGTTCCTTCCAATCCGGACAAATTTCGTATCCGCTTCCACGTTATATCCCGCAATTGTTTCACGTCATTCACTGTCGTTTCCAGATGATGCCGGAAATAATAATCTTTTGAGGATAACTTCTGCACCCGGAACAAGTGCGGGCTGATCAACGCGTAGTTGGCGGGGTCGGTCAGGTCGATCTCGCGAGGGTCGAAACCCGAAGCCGCATCGGGGAACACAAAGTACTCATTTATCTTCATGGAGAAAAGGAACGTCCATCCCTCCTCGCATTTATAGTTCTTGTCGATCACTTCAACCGCCCGGCCTTCGCTCCTCAACTGGCGCACACGCTCGACGGCTTCGAAGAAGGTGACCACACGTTCTTTGAGTTCTCCATTCGCATCGCGGAAGATGGCCACATGGTGATTGTTACGCAATTGGACATAGTCAGAAGGAACCGGCCGTCCGTGCTCGTCGCAGACGAGGCGGCCACGCATATCCCGTTTGACGTGTATGGGCCTTACCTCACTGTTGTCTGAGATGGTTACCCGCTTTATGGCTATGCCTTTCTCTTTGTTCAACCATATTGGATCAGCGTCCAAATTTGAGAACGCCTTTTTGGCATCGCCGCCGAAAGCAGAGAGTCGGGCTAAGAGTATATTCTTTATATGAGTATCTACCACCTTATCAACATTAAGGTTAGGATCCACTCCTTTCCGTATCGTACCGACTTCCACGAACGACACCACCTTCACGCTCGAGGGGACACAGGCCGTATGTGCTTCGTCTGTGTACAGTGGATTCTTCTCCAAGCTGTTTTTGCCCGTAAAAGCCTTTTTCGGATCGCCGCCAAATTCAGCCAAACGGTGCATCAGGGCCGCGCGATAACGGCTGTCCCGACCTTGCCTATCACCTCCGCCGTAAACGAAGATCCGACCCGAAGTTCTTTCACGTCATACCGGCGGATTCTTCCGTACACGGTTTCATTGTGCAGTGCGCCACGAGGCGTCCACTCCACTTTCTTATTAAACCCTCCCCGCTTCTTCGTCCGGTTCACGGACGGCGTCAGCACTTTGTTCTTAGATTTTATGGATACGAGTATCCGCTCCAATTGTGCTTTGGCTTCGCGCCGGAATGCAGAACGGTCGCCAAAAGGACACTTGAACCGCCAGCGGTTTGAGCCATCGAGTTCCATCTCTTTATGCTGAATGGCATAAGCGACACTCGTCGCTTCTTTACGGGCATTCAGGTGATTGAGATATTGAATGTAACTTCGTTTCGTGAAAGCCACCGCCAACGCATCCATGGCATGATGACGATGGTCATTGCGTTTGGTCCAGTCGACAATGCGTCTTATCGGGCGACCATCACGGTCGTATTCTATATGAACCATTCCTTGGGATTCATATTTCGACCAGTTCAGTTCTTTCATCACGTCAACAAGTCCCCAATCCTCGCGCAAACGGGCAGTCACATTTCCAGAAGTTGCCACCACAGACGGTACGAAATCCTCAAATATCTCCAACGCTTTTTTCGCGATGTACTGGGTATTCCGGATGTCGCGGTCAATGAAATCTTCGGGAATTTTATCGCCCGGCATCAGCAGATAGTTGCGCTTTCTTTCCGATATAGTCCCGTCTCGATAAAGCGCTTCTACCTGAGCCCTATACTCATCCGCTCTTTCGGCACCGTACTTTTCGTTCACGTAATCCCAAGCCGTTCTGTCGCCCTTTTCCAAATTGGCGGTGCGGCTTTCAAGCGTCTTGTTCGAAAATGAATCGTCAAACAAGCGGGATTGCGGAATGATATGTTCGATGTCAAACTCCCGAGAAAAGAGTTCATTGGGATTTATATATGTATTAGAATACAACGTACGACACCCATTGCCTTTTATTCTTAACTCACAGTATAACTTGTAACGCAGGATGTCATTACGGCTCACATACCGGAGTCCGAAATCGCGTTGCAGAATCGCAGTGATCTCCGCGTTCTCTTTTGTCGTTTTCGAAATGGCCGACGTCATCTCTTCACGCTCTCTTGCACTCTTCTTTAACTCCCGGGCCATTTCTACGCGGATTTCGTCGGGCTTGCCATAGGTCGAAGAAAGACCGTTCACCACATGAATCATCTGATTAAGGATCTTTTCGACCACGGGGTTGCGCAACGAGTTCCGCGGCAAGAGGTCCAGATGGTCCTTATATTCTTTTTGAGCCAACTCTTCCCGTGTCAACGAACGTGCAGAATGACGGAAACCAGCATATTCACAAGCCACGTCGTAGGTATTCCCTGCTTTCAGATAGGGAAGGATTCTTCGCATGGCTTTCGTGCTCAGACTTCCATAATCGCCGGAAAAACGGATTTGCATAAACAGCCCGACAAGCTCCGCGTTCATCCCCGTCAGACGACACAACTTTTTCAGCAAGCACTTGTTCCCCGTTGCAGACTTGTCACCCTCGTATGAATAAAGCAAATGCCACAAACGGTAACACGGTTGTTGCTCATAAGCAGGGCTATCGAGTTCTGCGTCGAAAGTCAAAAGGCCCACTTCGAAACCGAGTCCGGCGAAAACGCCCTCTGCCAACTCCTTCACCTTGGCGGCCCGCATTTTCGCGAAATCATAATCGCCATGCCCTGTTTGCGCAATCACTTGTTCATAGACCCGGTAAAAGGCAGCCATCGTCCGGTTTCCTTCCAGTTCCTTGTAGTTCAAGTCCAAGTCGCGCCAATTACTGAACAACAGTTTCAGCACGTCTGTTTTTTTCATCCTGTCGCGAAAGAGCAACTCCGAAGCCAATAATTCTTTCTCTTCCATTTTCAGACGCCGCGCTTCGTGCGTACTCGGATGAATCACCTCCACATTGTTCAGCACCTGCCACACCTTGAACTCTTGGAACAGGGGTGAGGACTTCGGGCACACTTTCGGTCCGACATCAACCTTCTTCGTGAGATCATCCCCACTGTTTTCACACACGGAATAATGCACCAACTCGCAACGGTTGACCAAACCCTTTTTGCTTTTCAAAGGACGTTGGAAGAATATGATGCGGCCGATGCGCTTCCTCAGGTCTTCGGTCAACCCGACATGATATTTTGTCTGAGTGGCCCACAGCGTTTCAAACTCATGCTGATAATCCTGACGATAAAAAACCAAGTTTTTCAAACTCTGATTGGGATTATCACAGATGAGCCTCCACAGGTATTGCCCCACGGTCTGGCGGTGGAAATAAAGCTCCTTGCTGCGGTCTCCGATCCGACCGAGATAGCTGTCTGCCCGGCCGATTTCTTTCGAGACCTGCATCAAGGCAGCTGCCACCCGCCCTGCCGGCAGACAATCACGGACAGCCGCACTCCGCCATTCATACATAACGCGTCGCCGTTCCTTGCCATTTACGGAATCAGGCACAACGCCGGCCTTGTCCATCAGGCGCATGGCGCTCCGGCCGTCGGCATGCCTCAGGGCGGTGTGCAGTTCCTCAGTCATCCATGCCTGATGGTTTGCCTGCTGCTTCCTCCATATCCGGTCGAGCTCTTCCGACAGGTCGGAACAATAAAATGCGGGAATAACCGCATTCCCCTCCTGCATCCGTGCCAAGACCCACTCGCCCGGTGTCTGCCCGCTCGCGTTCAATTGCTTAGAAACATCCATTCCGTCGATGAGCGCCCCCTCCTCGTCGCCGTCCGTCTTCCGGTTGCTCTTGTAACCCCGTTTCCGGTTGATTTGAAGCAGGATCCGGGCAAACTCAGCCAATGTGACCTCTTCACTGGCGGCCTTGGCCCGCAGCCGCAACGTTTCGAACGTGGAGCGCGGCCCCTGCTCGGCCAGAACGGTCGTTTCGTCGATCCATCCTGCTTCTTTCATCACTCCGGCCAGTTCGTCGCGTCGAAGTTGGAAACGGTCGGCGTTCCGGCGCAGGCTGCGCTTTGACAAGCGGGCAGCATTCGTCGTGATGCTCTTTCCTTTCTTGAATTCATCTTGCTCGTCCGTGGTCAACGGGACGACGCGTGCGCCCAACCGGACAATCTCTGAACGCTCTTGTGCTGATTCGGCTTCGTGCACGTAAGCCCATCCTATGCTTGTGGTGCCTAAGTCAAGGCCTATTATCTTTTTCATAATACTGTTTTTAAGGCCTCAAATATAAGTTTTTATTCTCAAGCAAAGGGGTGAATTAAGAAAAAAACGCTACCTTTGCCACGAAGCAAATCACAATAAGGATTATTCCGTTGTGCAAACACTCAAAGCGGCGCTCCGGCCCAAGGCGGCGGGAGGGTCGTTTTTTTCATCCCCCGCGCCGACGCGAGGGGAGTCACCGCCCCAGCTCACGCTGCACGTCGTTTGTCAGGGCGACAAATTCGTCGACGCTGAGCTGCTCGGGGCGCCGCGTCAGTTCAGGGCGGGCAAGAAATGCACTGTGGTCGCGCGCAGAGCCAGAACCGTCGAGCTGAGCGAGGAGGGTCCGCAACGGGTTGCGCATCATCTTGCGCCGCTGCTGGAAGACGCCTTTCACCACACGGGCGAACAGGGCCTCGTCGCACCCCAGGCGCTGGCGCCCGCTGCGTTCGAGGCGCACAACGGCGCTGCGCACCTTGGGCGGGGGATTGAACACGCCGGGCTCGACGGTGAAAAGATAGCGGACGTCATACCAAGCCTGCACAAAGACGCTCAGCACGCCATAAGCCCGGCTGCCCGGCGGCGAGGCCAGTCGCAGGGCCACCTCGCGCTGCACCATGCCCGTGCAGCAGGGGATGAGCGAGCGGTTCTCAAGGAGCTTGAAAAAAATTTGGCTGCTGATGTTGTAGGGATAATTGCCCGTCAGAACAAACGGTTGCCCCCCGAATAGTTCGGACAGGGGAAGCCGCAGGAAGTCGGCCTCGACGATGGCGTCACCGAGTGCGGGGAAGTGCTCACGCAGGTAGGCCACGCTCTCGCGGTCCACCTCGACCACTTTCAGCGCACGCCCCTTCGCGGCCAAATACTTGGTGAGCACGCCCATACCCGGCCCCACCTCGAGCAGGGGCAGGCCGGGGCAGGCGTCGACGGTGTCGGCGATGGCGCGGGCGGTGGGCTGGTCGGTCAGGAAGTGCTGGCCGAGCGACTTCTTGGGGCGGACGTTCTTTATCATGCGGCGTTCTTTTTTTTCGCGGCCCAATGGGGACGGGCTCACGGTTCCGGGCACAAAGTTAGCGCTTTTTCCGCACTCGGCGGATGCCCGGCGGGTGGCGGGGACGTTTTTTCATGCGGCGAGGGGCCGAGTATGGCGCTTTTTCACTACATTTGCTGCCGTCCGCATGCCCGGCCCCGCCGGGAGCGGCGATTTTGCTTTTTTCTATGGACGAAAGACAAGGAGTGAGGGGTACGGCCGGCACGCGCCTGCTGAAAACCCTGTTGAAACTGGCTCTCCCCTTTGCGCTGGGGTTGGGCATTCTTTGGTGGATGTATCGCGACGCCGACTGGCCACGCCTCTGGCAGACGGTGCGCACAATGCGCTGGGAGTGGATGGCGGCCTCGATGGTGCCGGGCGTGGCGGCACAGGTGCTGCGTGCCCTGAGGTGGCGGCAGTCGCTCGACCCTTTGGGCGAACATCCGCGCCGCCGGACGTGCGTCGACGCCGTCTTCCTGTCGTATGCCGCCAGCCTTGTCATCCCCCGCGTGGGCGAGGTGACGCGTTGCGGCACGCTGAAAGAACGCGAGGCGACGTCGTTCGCCGGTTCCTTGGGCACCGTGGTGACGGAGCGCGCTGTCGACTCAGCCGTGTTGCTCGCCTTCACGGGACTGGCCTTTCTTGTCCAACTGCCTGTGTTGTCCCGTTTCCTCGAACAGACGGGCACCGACCTCGGCGCCACCTTGGGCCGCTTCACCCACGCCGGTTATGCGGTGACGGCTGCCTGCCTCGTAGCCCTCGGCGCAGGGCTGTACATGATCATGAGCCGCCTCAAAGCGTTCAGCCGCGTGCGGGGCGTTTTCCTCAACCTGTGGGCCGGCATCGTGTCGCTGCGCGGGGTCAGGAACCTGCCGCTCTACGTGGCCTATTCGGTCGGCATTTGGGTGGCCTACTTTCTCCACTTCTACTTGGCGTTTTTCTGTTTCGACTTCACCTCTGGCATCGGTCCGGGGGCAGCCCTAGCCATCTTCTGCGTGGGGTCGTTCGCGGTCCTTGTCCCCACACCCAACGGGGCCGGCCCTTGGCACTTTGCCGTCAAAACGATGCTCGTGCTCTATGGCGTGGACGGCGCCTTGGCGGCCGACTTCGCCCTCGTGGTCCACACGTTGCAGACGATGCTCGTCGTCGTGCTTGGTATCTACGCCCTCGTCGACCTGCCTTTCATCCGCCGCAGGGGGCACACACTGCAAACCACTGACAATCCCTGACAACCACAAGACTTTTCATAAAAACATCTACTGCTATGACCGAAATCAAAGACCTTCAACCCGCCGCCATCTGGCGCCATTTCTACGCCCTTACACGCGTGCCCCGCCCCTCCGGGCATGTAGAGAAAGTACAACAGTTCCTCCTCGACTTCGCCCGCGAAGCCGGTGTCGAGGCTTTCCTTGACAAAGCCGGCAATGTGGTGATGCGCAAAGCCGCCACCCCGGGCATGGAGAACCGCAAGACCGTCACCCTGCAAGCCCACATGGACATGGTGCCGCAGAAGCTCAGCGACAGCCCGCACAACTTCGAGACCGACCCGATCGAAACCTACATCGACGGCGAATGGGTCAAAGCGCGCGGCACGACACTCGGCGCCGACGACGGGATGGGCGTGGCCACCATCATGGCCGTCATGGAAGACAAGACCCTGCGCCATGGCCCTGTCGAAGGCTTCATCACCGTCGACGAAGAGACCACCATGTACGGCGTCAACCACATGGAGCCCGGCACGCTGACTGGCGACATCCTCCTGAACCTCGACAACGAGACCGAGGGCGAAATGGTCATCGGTTCGGCCGGAGGCGTCAACCTGACGGCAACGATGGAGTTCTCGACCACAGCGCCCGACGCCGCCGACGCCGCGGTGAAAGTGAGCCTCAGCGGCCTGCGCGGCGGCCACTCCGGCCTCGAAATCAATGAGGGCCGTGCCAACGCCAACAAACTCATGGCCCGCCTGGCGGCCGACGCCGTGTCGGAATACGAGGCCTGCCTCGCCTCGTGGGAGGGCGGCAACATGCGCAACGCCATCCCCCGCGACTGCGACCTCGTCCTCACCCTTCCGGCCGAAAACGTCGAGGCGTTCAAGGAAGCCGTCAGCGAGTGGCGCCAAGTGTTCACCGACGAATATGCCGGGATTGAGCCTGCCCTCACGCTCACCTGCACCGACACCGAACTGCCCGCCACCATCGTGCCGGCCGAAGTGCAGGACAACCTGATCGACGCGCTCATGGCCTGCCACAACGGCGTGATGCGCTACATCCCCGCCATCCCCGAAATTGTAGAGACGTCGTCGAACCTCGCCATTGTCTCCATTGCCGAGGGCAAAGCGATGTTCAAGGTGCTCATCCGCTCCTCGCGCGACTCCATGCGCGACTGCTGCGCCGACACGCTCACAGCAGCCTTCGCCATGGCCGGCATGAGTGTCGAACTCGACGGGGCTTATCCCGCCTGGCAGCCCAATCCCGACAGCCAAATCGTCGGTATCATGGAAGGCCTCTATAAAGAACTCTTCGGCACTGACAACAAAGTGCAAGTGGTTCATGCAGGCCTCGAATGCGGCCTCATCGGCGCCATGTACCCAAAAATGGACATGGTCAGCTTCGGTCCGACGCTGCGCTCGCCCCACACCCCCGACGAACGCTGCCACATCCCCAGCGTAGACAAATACTACCGCTTCGTCGTAGCCACACTCGAGAACATCCCCGAGAAGTAAACACCCACCCTTCAAAGCCCCTGCATGGCCGGACGCCACCACGCCCGCCATGCAGGGACTTACGTGACAAACAACCGGGAAACTGCCAGCCCCGTGCCGGAGTTTTCCCCTACCTCCCCGTTATATGATTGAAGTCAACGGCATCACCAAATCTTTCGGCTCGCTGCAAGTGCTCAAAGGCATCGACCTGCACATCAGCAAAGGCGAGATTGTCAGTATCGTCGGTCCCAGCGGCGCCGGAAAGACGACGCTCCTGCAAATCATGGGCACGCTCTACCGGCCCGACGACGGTTCGCTACGCATTGACGGAACCGACGTCCTGCGACTCGGCCGCCGCGAACTGGCCCGTTTCCGCAACCGGCGCCTCGGTTTCGTCTTCCAGTTCCACCAGCTCCTGCCCGAGTTCACCGCCTTGGAGAACATCATGATCCCCGGACTGCTGGCCCACCGACCGACACGCGAAGTAAAACAACGGGCTGCCGAGTTGCTCGAATTCCTGGGACTTTCAGACCGTGCTGCCCATAAGCCATCGGAACTTTCCGGCGGCGAACAGCAACGAGTGGCCGTAGCGCGGGCACTCGTCAACGACCCCGCCATCATCTTGGCCGACGAGCCGTCGGGCAGCCTCGACAGCCAGAACAAGGCAGAGTTGCACAATCTGTTTTTCCGCCTACGCGAGCACTTCGGACAGACTTTCGTTATCGTCACCCACGACGAGGAACTGTCGAAAATCACCGACCGCACCATCCATATGGTCGACGGACACATCGTGCCGGCCACGACCGAAACGCCTTTCCCCCTCACAGATGAAAATAGCGAACCAACTGACTGAACTCATCGGCACCACGCCGTTGCTCTCGCTCGAACGTTACAGCCGCGACGCCGGGCTCGACATGCCGCTTGTGGCCAAACTCGAGATGAAGAACCCCGGTGGGAGCGCCAAAGACCGTGCCGCTCTTTCCATGATTGCCTCGGCTCTTTCGGAAGGCAAACTGCAACCCGGCGGCACCATCATCGAACCCACCAGCGGCAACATGGGCGTGGCACTGGCTTGGATTGCCTCAGCGATGGGACTGAAAACCATCATCGTCATGCCCGACACCATGAGCCGTGAACGCCGCGACCTCATCCGCGCCTACGGAGCCGAACTCCGCCTTTCGCCCGGCGGCGAGGGTATGGCCGGCGCCGTCGCCCTGGCCGAGCGCATCTGTCGGGAAACCCCGGGAGCCGTCATCCTCGGACAGTTCGATAATCCCGACAACCCTGCGGCACACGCCCGCACCACCGCCCGCGAAATCTGGAACGACACGGACGGCACGGTCGACGTCCTTGTGGCCGGAGTCGGCACCGGCGGCACCATCAGCGGCACCGGCCGGACACTCAAACAGCTCAATGC
>DVNY01000098.1 GCA_018714085.1 Candidatus Caccomonas pullistercoris | reverse complement strand
AGATGTGTATAAGAGACAGTCTCTATGTCGACCGCGTCCACCCGTTCGATGAGATCCTTAGCCTCGACGCCGTATGCACCAATGTTTTGCACGGCGCTCGCACCGACTTCCCCGGGGATAAGCGAAAGGTTCTCCGTTCCATAAAAACCAGAATCCACACACCACGCCACGAAATCGTCCCACACTTCGCCGGCACCAGCCCTTACGAGCACGGTGTCGGCGTCCGAAGCCACGACCTCGCGCCCAAGCACAGCGGAATGCAGCACCGTGCCGTCGAAATCGTGCGTAAAGAGAAGGTTACTGCCTGCCCCGATGTGCAAGTAGCGGACAGAAGGCTGCGCCCGCAGTCCTGACAGAATCTGACGCAGTTCGTCGACATCGGCATACTCTATGAAACGGTTGCACCGAACATCAAGGCCGAACGTGTTGTGGCCACGCAAAGAAAAATCGTTGACTTCAAACATAAAATCACTGCGGTATTAATTCTCAAAAGCCACAAGCATCCACGTGTCTCCCTCACGCTCAAACGTAAGATTGCTGAACATGCTGCTCGAAAGGCTATTGATGGCTACAATACGGAACTTGCTGCCCTGATACGACTGTCCGTAACGTATGTTGGTGATGACGTCATGCGGGAGGTCGGGCCGGAACAAGAACCATTGGTCGACGTCGACAACACCGCTTATCTCCTCAAAACTCTCGCTGTCATACGTTTTGAAGGCAACCGGGTCTGTCACATGCTCGCGCTGGAAGACGGAATCGGTGGCAAACCGCTGATAAAAGGCCAGGAAGCCTGCGTTTTCGTTCCGGGCGAGCGGCATGGAGCGCAGGGCCGTCAGCATCCACCCGCGTGCCTCGCGGTCGAACTCATACGCCTTCACGCGACGCCGCGACAGTTCGATCCACTCGACGACGACGTGCGAAAGACTTGTCGACTTGGCCTTCTCCTCGTCGCTCGACTTGCCGTAAATCACGGTGTAGGCCTCTTGCTGCGAATAGAGCCGGTCGAATTTCCACTCGTCGGGCATGATGCTGTCTGTCCGTCCGTTCACTTCATACCGTAAGGGGAACCGGATCCTCGCGCGCTGGAACTTGCGGTTCGTCATGAAGCCATAAATGAAATCATCGAACAGCTCGTCCGCACTCTTGGGCGGCTCGATTTCCTCCTCCACCGCGTCGGTCGTGTCCACGTCGGCGACCACGCTGTCCACCTCCTCGACCGGTGCGGGCTCGGGAGCGACAGTTTTTTTCTCCTGACACGAAGCCACGCACGCAAGCAGGAGCAAACACCACAAAAGTCTTTTCATCGTTTTGTTCGTAAGCCACGGCAAAAGTACGGCTTTTCTTGATACGGCGGCCAAGTATTGCTAATAATTCTTTATCTTTGCCGGGAATTACGAGAATACAGACAGAAAAAACCATGATAGAGAAAATCGAAACGCTGCTTGACGAAATCAAATCGTTGAGCGCTAACGACGAAAAAGAGGTAGAGGCACTCCGCATCAAGTACCTGAGCAAAAAGGGAGTAATCAATGACCTCATGACGGACTTCCGTTCCGTGCCGGCCAGCGACAAGCGCGAAATCGGCATGAAACTCAACGAGCTGAAGAACGCTGCGCAAGAAAAGATCAACAGCCTGCGCGAGAACGTGCGTTGCCATGACGAAAACGCCTGTGCGCTGGACCTGACGTGCACGCCCTATCCCGTCAAGTTGGGCAGCCGCCACCCGCTCTCGCTCGTCAAGCAAGAAATCATTGACATATTCGCCCGCCTGGGGTTCGCCATGGCTGACGGCCCGGAAGTAGAGGATGACTGGCACGTTTTCTCGTCGATGAACTTCCCGGAAGACCATCCGGCACGCGACATGCAGGACACGTTCTTTGTCGAACAGCACCCGGACATCCTGTTACGCACCCACACAAGTTCGGTGCAGAGCCGCGTGATGGAGCACAGCCAACCGCCAATCCGCGTGATATGCCCGGGCCGTGTCTTCCGCAACGAGGTGATCAGCGCACGCGCCCACTGTTTCTTCCATCAGGTCGAAGGGCTTTACGTCGACCGCGACGTCTCATTCACAGACCTGAAACAGGTACTCCTGCTCTTTGCCCAGGAAATGTTCGGCAAGGACACGAAAATCCGCCTGCGCCCCTCTTATTTCCCCTTCACCGAACCGTCGGCCGAAATGGACATCAGCTGCGACATCTGCGGCGGAAAGGGCTGCTCGCTCTGCAAGGGAACAGGATGGGTTGAAATTCTGGGATGCGGCATGGTGGATCCCGCTGTCCTCGACGCCAACGGAATCGACAGCACGCAGTTCAAAGGCTACGCATTCGGCATGGGTGTTGAGCGCATCGCCAACCTGAAATACAAGATCAAGGACCTGCGCCTCTTCTCTGAGAACGACCTGCGTTTCCTCGAAGAGTTCACAGCAGCCAACTAAGCATACGGACAGCGCATGAGGGCGACAGGATGTTCCTTCATGCGCTGTTTTCTTTCACTTCACTCCTTGCGGACTGCCCGATGCCCGGAGCCACGGCCGCACTTGGCTGTCCGCCTCATTAAAACATACAGGCTCTAAGATGAAAGACAGACTCTTCACGCCGAGCTACTATTGCATGCTTTCGGCCAACTTCCTCCTGTATTTCGGGTTTTGGCTCCTTGTCCCCGTGCTCCCTTTCTATTTGAAGGAAAGCTTCGAGTGTGAAGAAGGCATCATCGGCATCGTGCTCAGTTGCTACACCGTGTCAGCCCTGCTGATACGCCCGTTCTCGGGATACCTGCTCGACGCCTTCGCCAGAAAGCCTCTCTATTTGCTGGCCTACTTTGTCTTCACTTCAATCTTTGCGGGCTACATCATCGGAGGCACACTCACGTTCTTCATCCTGCTGCGAATTGTCCACGGTTTCGCCTTCGGCACAGTCACCGTCGGTGGCAACACGGTCGTCGTCGACATCATGCCGGCCTCGCGCCGCGGCGAGGGGCTCGGCTACTACGGCCTAGCCAACAACACGGCGATGAGCATCGGGCCGATGGCCGGGCTGTTCCTCCACGACATCCTCACGTTCAACTGGATATTCACCTGCGCCCTCCTCTCGTGCGTATTGGGATTCTGCATGGCTTCGATGGTACGCGTGAAGCCACGTGAGAGGGTGAAACGCCCGCCCGTCTCGCTCGACCGCTTCATCCTGCTGAAAGGCATCCCCGCCAGTGTCTCGCTCCTGCTACTCTCCATTCCTTACGGAGCCACGACGAATTTCGTAGCCATGTACGTGAAAGAAATCGGACTGCACATCGCGCCGGGCTTCTTCTTCACCGTGCTGGCCGTAGGCATGGGCGTATCGCGCATCTTCGCCGGCAAGTTCGTCGACCGCGGCTACGTGACCGAGTGCATCCACTACGGCTTCTACCTTGTCTTTGCCGCCTTCTTCCTCCTGGCCGGCTGTTCGTTGATTGTCGGCGTCAACGAAACACTCTGCAAGGCCTGCTTCCTCGCCGTGCCTTTCATGCAGGGCTTGGGCTTCGGCACAATGTTCCCGGCCTACAACTCACTCTACATCAACCTTGCCCCGAACAACCAGCGCGCCACCGCCACGAGCACCTACCTCACCGCGTGGGACGTGGGCATCGGCATCGGCATCTTCACGGCCGGCTTCATCGCCGAACACTTCTCCTTTGCCCTTGTCTACGGCGTCGGAGGTTGCCTGAGCATCGTTTCGATGATCTACTTCACGACGGTTGTCACGCCGCACTACAAACGTAACCGCCTGCGCCTGTCGTCGAACGACCACGCTTGGCAACCGATCAATGCAGCAGCCGGAAAAGACGCGCCCCCTCAGTGACCCGAGCAACGGGAACTGCGACAGGAAATCCTGTCAGCCGGATAGAAATTCCTGAAGCAGTGACAGAAAATGCGGTCGCCGCTGGCCATAAAACCACCCCTGCGGACAGTGCCAATCATGGCTCACCCATAAAAACGAACACGACCATATGAAACTCTTGCAAGACTTCCTGCTCAGCCTGAACGCCTCACTGCCGCAGGCCAAGCTCCTCGCCACCGTCGCGGGACTGCTCTCGTTCCTGCTGATTGCCTGGCTGTGCGGCTGCATCTTCCGCCGCGCCATTTCGCCAGCCATCCAAAAAATCGTGGCGCGCACACACGCCGTATGGGACGACTACGTGTTCAACACCTGTGTACTCAACAGCCTGAGCCATGTCGTGCCGGGCGTGGTCTTCTTTGTCTTGCTTCCCATCGCATTCGAGAACGGCACGGCCGACCGTTATCCCTACTTCCACGAGCTCTTTGTCAGGGGCACACATATATATATAACAGTCACCATTGTCAGGCTGTTCTGCGTGTTCTTGACGAACGTAGGCCGCCTGACGTCGGAAGAGGAAGGCTACAACGGCCGGCACTACCTCATCGGCCTGACACAGTTCTTGAAACTTGCTGTCATCATCATCGGCGTCGTAGCGGGCGTCTCCTACGGTTTCGGGCGCTCGCCGCTCAGCCTTATCGCTGGTCTGGGCGCCGTAGCCACAGTTTTCGCGTTCATATTCAAGGACACGCTGCTCGGCCTCATCTCTGGCATCCAGCTGTCTGCCAACAAGATGATCAAGCCGGGCGACTGGATCACCATGCCCAAGTACGACGTCAACGGCATTGTCGAGGAAGTGTCGCTCGTCACCGTAAAAATCCGGAACTTCGACAATACGATTTCAACCCTCCCGCCCTACACCCTCATCAGCGACTCTTTCCGCAACTGGAAAGGTATGGCCGACGGGGGCGGCCGACGCGTGAAGCGCGCCATCTACGTGGACATCAACTCCGTACGCCCGGCCTCGCCCAACGACGTCAAACGATGGAAAGAGGCAAACCTGCTCGACGCTGACTTCAATCCGACAGACAGCACCAACCTTACCGCTTTCCGCCACTTCATCGAGCGCTACCTCGGGCGTCACCCGGAAGTCAACACCGGCCGCTGGCTCATGGCACGCCAGCTCGACCCGACGCCTCACGGCCTGCCGGTGGAGGTCTACTTCTATTTCATCGAGCGGGAGTTCGTCCGCTACGAGCATCTCGCCGCCGACTGCATGGAACACTTCATCGCCATGATGCCCGAGTTCGGCCTTCGCGCCTACCAGGCACCGCTGGCTACGACTTCACCCAAATAAACTGACCAAGCCATGACGGAACCAGCCTACACCCCTGCCGCAGACCGCTACGGGAGCGGCATGCCTTTCCGCCGCTGTGGCTGCAGCGGCATCCTGCTCCCCGCCGTGTCGTTGGGGCTATGGAAGAACTTTGGCGCCGAAACACCTTACGCCGACAGCCGGGCAATGGTGCATTACGCCTTTGACCACGGCATCACACACTACGACCTCGCCAACAACTACGGCCCTCCTCCCGGCAGCGCCGAAACGACAATGGGACGCATCGTCGAAGAGTCACTCCGCCCATACCGCGACGAGCTTTTCATCGCGACAAAGGCCGGCTACGAAATGTGGCCCGGACCTTACGGGAACTGGGGGTCGCGCAAAAGCCTCACCGCCAGCCTCGACCAAAGCCTCTGCCGCATGAAGCTGGACTACGTCGACCTTTTCTACACACATCGATACGATCCCGAAACGCCCATTGAAGAAACGCTCCAAGCCCTCGTTGACATTGTCCGCAGCGGCAAGGCACTCTACGTCGGCATCTCACGTTGGCCCACAGAGGCCACCCGCATGGCCTTCAACTACCTGAGAGAGCACGACACGCCATGCCTTGCCTATCAAGGGCGGCTCAACCTCATCGACCGTTCCATGCAGCAATCTGGTCTCACTGACCTGCTGCGTAAGGAAGACGTCGGCTTCGTCTCTTTCTCGCCGCTGGCGCAAGGCCTGCTGACCGACCGCTACCTGGCAGGGGTGCCCGAAGATTCGCGCATGGCCCTCAACGCTTCACTCCGCCGCGACGTCCTCACCCACGAACTCACAGACCGCCTGAAACGCCTGAACAATTTTGCCCGCGAGGCTGGGCGCACCCTTGCACAGACCGCCCTCGGCTGGGTGCTCGCCGAAGGAGCCACCTCAGTCATTGTCGGCGTCAGTCGCCTCAAACAGCTGAAAGAAGACATCGCCACCGCGCAACTCCCGTCTCTCACCTCGGACGAATTGGAGGCCATCCGAAAAATCATGGACTAACACTTGAAATCCTCATAAAACAAGAAAAAAAGACAACCTTATAGGAAAGATCCTTTGTCGTTACAGCAAAAAGCCGTAAATTTGCCACGATTTATCCAGAAGGCTCAGTAAAGAAGTCCCACAAAGAGGCTCGCCTGACTGGAAACCGTTTACTATTTCTTATCAAAATGTACGCAATCGTAGAGATTAACGGTCAGCAGTTCAAAGCCGAAGAAGGCAAAAAGCTCTTCGTGCACCACATTAAGGACGCTGCAAACGGTCAGACCATCGAGTTTGACAAAGTGTTGTTGATTGACAACAACGGAGACATCAAAGTGGGCGCCCCCACGGTTGAGGGCGCAAAAGTGGTTTGCGAAGTACTCTCTCCGCTGGTTAAGGGTGAAAAGGTACTCGTATTCCACAAGAAACGCCGCAAAGGTTACCGCAAGCTGAACGGCCACCGTCAGCAGTTCTCCGAAGTGACCATCAAACAAGTTATCGCTTAACCCTGGAAAAAATTAGAAAACAATGGCACATAAGAAAGGTGTAGGTAGTTCTAAGAACGGCCGTGAGTCAGCATCCAAACGCTTGGGCGTGAAGATCTTTGGCGGCCAGGCATGTGTGGCAGGCAACATCATCGTTCGCCAGCGCGGCACTGTGCATTACCCGGGCAAGAACGTCGGCATGGGCAGCGACCACACGCTGTTCGCCCTCGTTGACGGCACGGTGAGCTTCCATCGTGGCAACCGCGACCGCAGCGTCGTTTCGGTTGAACCCAAAGCTGAAGCATAAAGACAGACTTTTTTTGTGCACCTCTTGGGGTGCGCACAACCATCCAAAATGCCGGGAGAGGTTATCCATACCCTCCCGGCATTTTGCTATATGGCCGACTGATTGCATAAGCGCCCCACCCGCAAACCGTCCGGTTCATATTTTTTTCGCTCAACTGTTGCCAGACTGGCAAGAAAAGCGTAACTTAGCCCAAAATTAATCCTAAGAATTATGGCAAGCCGGAAAAACTTAAAGAAAAGCGTAAATTACATTTGTGACACCCTTCTTGGAAGATGTGTTGTTTTGGCCGCAACCAAAGATGCCGAAACAGCCAAAGCGATCAACGAAATAGCCAAACGCATCATCGTTTTGCGCATTGAATTTGTCGCCCGCATCAGCCACACAGAGCCGGGAAGTGTCCGCAAATTCTACAAACAATTCTACAACCAGTTCAACGAAGCCGTCATAAGCATCAACGACGACCTGCTGAAACTGGCCTAAGACCAAATCTGAAAGCCATGTGGCGCGCACTTTGCCGGAAGATTTATTTCGACTGGATGGGATGGAAAACAGAAGTCACCGTTCAGTCCCACGACAAGTGTATCCTCTGCGTCGCACCGCACACCAGCAATTGGGACTTCATCGTGGCAGAACTCTACTACACGGCCATCGGACGACGGGCAGAGTTCCTGATGAAGCGTGAATGGTTCTTTTGGCCCTTGGGCCTGCTATGGCGGCGAATGGGAGGTATCCCCGTCGACCGTAGCCGCAAGACAAGCCTGACTGACCAACTGGCAGAGCGTGCCAAAAGCGCGACACACTTCGAACTCGCAGTGACACCGGAAGGAACCCGTTCGCGCAACGCGAACTGGAAGCAAGGCTTTTATTTCATCGCCCTGAAAGCCAAACTGCCCATACTGCTTTATGCCATCGACTACCGGCGAAAGTGCATCACATGCACCCGCGAAATTGTCCCAAGCGGCGACATTGACCACGACATGGCACTCATAAAAGACTATTACAAGGATTTTACAGGCAGACACCCAGAGCGTTTTGCCCTCAGTGAATAGGCTTATGTTCCGGGAACTGATCATATGCCTGATGGCAGTTGTCGTGATGCAGCCCATACGGGCGCAGAAATCACAAAACGGTCAAGTGAAGAACGCCCTAAGGGAGTATTTTTCCAATTACAGCGTCGAAGGATATCAGCCCACAGACCCGATGGCCATGACGGGCTTTACGCTCAATTCCGATAGACGTTCGCTCACTGTGAGGGTCAACGACGCATTCTCGTCGCAGCCTTTCACGCCACAATCAGTACAACAGATATATTCATCACTACGGCAGGCTTTACCGTCAGTCTGCCGGGATTACACGCTCACACTGGTTGATAAAAAAGGCAGGAGCATCCGTCAACTCATCCCCAACTACTTGCGCGACGAAGACTTCGACAAAAGTCGCCTGTGGGGAAAGATAGATTACGATGGCCCAGCCTGGGTCACGAATATCTCCCGTCCTTTTGTCCCCGACCGTGGTCTTGAAGGCCGGCACATTGCCTTGTGGGCCAGCCATGGCCGCTACTACAACGGCGAAGAGTGGGAGTGGCAACGACCATACCTGTTCTGTACGACAGAAGACCTCTTCACGCAAACTATCGTCGTTCCCTATCTTATTCCCATGCTCGAACGAGCCGGCGCAATCGTATTCACTCCCCGCGAACGCGACTGGCAGCCGTACGAAGCTGTCGTTGACAACGATCCGGGGGAGACCCAAGGCACCTACGCAGAGACGCCGAAAAGAGGGGAGGCATGGAGCGACTGTCCGGGAGCTGCATTTGCTGCCACGCAAAAGCAGTGGGCCAACGGCGATAACCCATTCCGCCAAGGAAGCGCCCGTCAAGTCGCTGCCACATCGCGCCACAGTCACGCAGCCACAGCCACGTGGACTCCTCGTATACCGCAGGCAGGGCGATACGCCGTCTACGTTTCATACGTCACAGTCAAGAATAGCATCCCGGATGCCCATTATACCGTCTATCACCGCGGTGGAGCCACCCACTTCCGGGTCAATCAACGCATGGGTGGTGGCACATGGGTCTATCTCGGCACATTCGAATTTGATAAGGGCGAGAATGCACAGAATTGCGTTGTCCTAACCAATGAGAGCGACCATCGTGGCGTTGTGACGGCTGACGCGGTCCGCTTCGGGGGCGGCATGGGGAATGTGGTCCGCGGCGGGACACTCAGCGGCATGCCCCGCTTTCTTGAAGGCGCCCGCTACACGGCTCAATGGAGCGGCATGCCCACTGCCATATACGACAACCGCGACAAACCGACAGATTATCCGGACGACATCAACGTCCGTTCGCTCATGACCAATTATCTGGCGGGCGGAAGCCCCTACCTGCCTGACAGAGAGGGGCTCAGCGTGCCCATTGAGCTCTCCCTCGCCGTCCACAGCGACGCCGGTGTCCGCCGCCCCGACGGCATTTACGGCTCATTGGCCATCTGTACGACAAAAGGCAACAACGACCGCTCCTATCTCGCCTCCAACATCTCACGCGAGGCTTCATTCGACTTCGCAAGTCTGCTGCTCTCAACCCTCACCAAAGATCTCAGCGACATCACCGGCCAGACATGGACACGCCGCGAGCTGTGGGATCGCAATTACAGCGAAACGCGCAATCCCGAAATCCCTTCTGCGATCATCGAGACCCTGTCACACCAGAACTTCTCCGACATGGTCTATGGCCATGACCCGAACTTCAAGTTCCAATTGGCTCGCTCTATCTACAAAAGTATTCTCCGGTACATTTACTTCGAACACGAAAAGAAAGATTACGCCGTACAACCTCTCCCCGTCAGCAACTTTGCCGCCACATTCACCGACGACGAGCGCCAAGCCCTGCTCACGTGGGCGTCCACACCTGACCCGCAAACGCCCAATGCCCAACCGACAGGCTACATCGTATACACGCGCATCGGCAACGGAGCGTTCGACAATGGAACATTTATCCGCGGCACGACCAGTGCCGCAGTCACCATTGAAGAAGGCATACAATACAGTTTTAGGGTAACGGCCGTAAACCGTGGAGGCGAAAGTTTCCCGTCGGAAACTCTCACTGTCTGCAAGATGCCAGGCAGTCGCCGCACCGTGCTCATCGTTAACGGTTTCCAACGCCTCAGCTCGCCCACTGTCATCCAGTCACAAGAACGCCAAGGCTTCGACCTGAACGACGACATCGGCATAGCATATGGCCGGACAGCCGGTTTCTCTGGCTCACAACTTAACTTCAATCCCGCATACGCCGGCCGGGAAGGCGCAGGCAGCCTGGGCTTCTCAGGAGACGAGCTGGAAGGTAAAATCATTGCGGGAAACACCTTCGACTATCCCTGCACCCATGGTGCCGCCATCCGTGCCAACAAACGACACTCGTTCGTATCATGCAGTCGCGACGCCCTGTATAAAGGTACGGTCGACCTCAACGACTATCCACTTGTCGACCTTATTCTCGGCGCCGAGAAATCCACGAACTACGGTCTCGTACGCTACAAAACGTTCGACGCCCGCCTGCGCGGACTACTCACCCGTTACCTCAATGCAGGTGGCCGTCTGCTTGTCAGCGGTGCCTACCTTGGGTCTGACATGCAGTCGACGGCTGAACAGGAGTTCACTCGCCATATCCTTAAATACCGCTACTCAGGTTCAGCACGCACAGATACGACGGGCTATGTCCGCGGCCTGAACCTCACCATGCCCATTTGGCGTACTCCCGGGCCTGCGCACTACGCCGTACAAGCCCCCGACTGCCTCAGTCCCGTCGCCCCGGCATTCAGTGCCTTTGCGTATGGCGACGGCCGCCCTGCCGGTATCGCCTACCAAGGCACGGACTATCGCGTCGTGGCCATGGGTTTCCCTTTCGAGTGCATCCGCGAGTCAGCCCTCCGCGACAAAGCCATGGGAGCCCTGCTGCGCTTCCTTCTTGACGACTAACCAAAATCCATTCATCCATGTACACCATTCCTCTCAACGCGACCGGCACACGCAGCCTAACCGTCGACGACAAGCATCTTGCGACCATTGACGAGTTCAACCTTTTCCGCGATCTTATCGACAGTAACGGATTTGTCGACGAAACAGTGCTCGAAAAGCTCCGCCTCACCGTACGCGGCCTCATACTGTCGCAATGCCCGGGTTGCGAAAAGCTATTCGACCTTTGCGTTGACGTGCTTTATCATGAGAAGATGAAAAGCTACGGTCTGCACCAGCTGATTCTTCTTTACATCGACTGGAAAAGCAAAAAAAGCACTGAAAATTGAAAGAGCTGCAACTCACCGACTGGCTTCCGACAACAAAACGCGAAATGGAGCTCCGCGGATGGGACTACGTCGACGTAGTCCTGTTCAGCGGTGATGCCTACGTCGACCATCCATCTTTCGGAGCGGCCGTCATAGGCCGCTTGATCGAGGATGAGGGATGGCGCGTGGCCATCGTCCCCCAGCCCGATTGGCATGGTGACTTCCGCGACTTCCGCAAGTTAGGCCGTCCACGCCTCTTCTTCGGCATTGCTCCCGGATGTATGGACTCAATGGTCAACAAGTATACCGCCAACCGCCGCCTCCGATCCGAAGATGCTTACAGCCCCGACGGACGTCACGACCTGCGGCCGGAATACCCCACCATTGTCTACACGCAAATCCTGAAACGCCTCTTCCCGGACACGCCCGTTGTCATCGGCGGCATCGAAGCCTCACTGCGCCGCCTCACTCACTACGACTACTGGCAAGGGCGACTGCGCCCCAGCATCCTATGCGACAGCGGAGCGGATCTTCTCGTCTACGGCATGGGCGAATTGCCCATAGCCTCATTATGCCGGATGCTGGACGACAAACTGTTGCACGGCCGGACGGACATTTCCGTCAACACAGACAGTTTCCACACCCTCCTGAGAAAATTCCCTATACGCCAGACCGTCTCGCTCGAAACCGAGACGGACATCCACGGAAGCATCCGCCCCGACGACATCGTGCTCCATCCACACGCTGAGGCTGTGGCTGACCCCAAGAAGCACGCCGCCAACTTCCGCCACATCGAAGAAGAAAGCAACCGCCTCACCCCGCAACGCATCCTGCAACGGATGCCCGGCGGACTGTATGCAGTCGTCAATCCGCCCTATCCACCCATGACCACCGCACAGGTCGACCGCAGTTTCGACCTGCCCTACACGCGCCTCCCCCACCCCAAGTATCGCGGCAAACGCATCCCCGCGTTCGAGATGATCCGCTTCTCGGTCAACCTCCACCGCGGCTGCTTCGGTGGATGCGCTTTCTGCACCATCTCGGCGCACCAAGGGAAATTCATCATGAGCCGGAGTAAAGCGAGCATCCTGCGCGAGGTAGAAGCCATCACCCACATGCCCGACTTCCGTGGCTACCTCTCCGACCTCGGCGGCCCTTCGGCCAACATGTATCAGATGCACGGACGCGACGCAGAGCGTTGCCAGCGTTGCCGAAGACCCTCGTGCATCCATCCGGCGGTCTGCCCGAACCTCAATGTCGACCACCGCCCGCTGCTCGACGTCTACCACGCCGTCGACGCCCTGCCCGGCATCAAAAAGAGCTTTGTCGGCAGTGGCGTCCGCTACGACCTCGTGCTCCACGACACGGGCGACGAGACCCTCAACCGCGCAGCCCGGCAATACGCCCGCGAACTCATCGAGCACCATGTCTCAGGCCGACTCAAAGTGGCCCCCGAGCACACCTCCGACCGCGTGCTCCGCCTGATGCGTAAGCCGTCTTTCGCGCTCTTCCACGACTTCAAGCACCTCTTCGACGCCACCTGCCGCCACGTCGGCCTCAACCAGCAACTCATCCCCTACTTCATCAGCTCGCACCCCGGCTGCACGGAGGAGGACATGGCTGAGCTCGCCGCTGAAACACGCGATATGGGTTTCCAACTCGAACAAGTGCAAGACTTCACCCCGACTCCCATGACCGTCAGCACGACCATCTGGGCCACGGGCTACCATCCCTACACGCTCGAACCTGTCTTCACCGCCCGCACGCCGGCCGAGAAGCTCCGCCAGCGCATGTTCTTTTTCTGGTACAAGCCCGAAGAGCGCGCCCACATCACTACCGAACTCCGGCGCATGGGCCGACCGGATCTCATCAACCGCCTTTACGGCGCAACAGGCAGCCAAGCGAAACGACCATCCGCCCGACAACCCTATCCGCCAAGCAAGCAAAGCCCCCAGCACCGCCAAGCCTCCACTCCCGCAAAGAAAGAGAAGAAAAGAAAGAAACGCCACTTTTGAGAGAAAAACGGCCAAGAATTTGGGTCGCTAAAAAAAAAACTGTACATTTGCCGCATCAGGATATTAAAGAAAACTAAAAATAATCTTTATCGGCTGACCCAAATTATTCACCGGCCTCCCGGAGACGCCAGGCCATAAACTCGTAAAACGTATGACACTCAAAAGTTTCTTTCTCGTTGCAATGATGGCGTTCCTCGCCTGCACGGCAAACGCACAGACCGCTGAACCCGAATTCATCGGCGAAGTTTTCCATCTTGCCCCTACTGGACAAACAACCCTATTGGAGAAACAGCGCGTCGTAGTCAAGACCAAGGCAGGCGCGTCGATGTACATCGTCGGCATTGGCAAGGTCAAAAGCAAAATCAACATCAAGGGCGGAAAGTCGAGCACCCGGTTCCCCGCCAGCGAAAAGCTGC
This sequence comes from Candidatus Caccomonas pullistercoris, assembly GCA_018714085.1. Taxonomy (GTDB): domain Bacteria; phylum Bacteroidota; class Bacteroidia; order Bacteroidales; family Bacteroidaceae; genus Alloprevotella; species Alloprevotella pullistercoris. The sequence continues at coordinate 10,330 of DVNY01000098.1, read as the reverse complement.
AACTCATCGTGAAAGCCGTGGACAACGAATCCGACCCTATGTCCATCGTGGCCATCTTCAAGTTCAAGGCCAACTCCAAGTCACGCAAGGCCGAACTGTCGTCACTCAGCACATTCGGGGGACAGTCGGACAACAACATGGACTTTGTTGACTTCACGGCGAAGAAGTACGGTGAGAGCTCTTACCTCATCGAGATCAACCATCTCGAACCCGGAGAATACGGCATCACCGTCACCAACCCGAACAACAAGGACGAGAAGAACCTCATCGTCTCCTGTTTTGGCGTCGACTGAGCCGCACCATCGTCCTACGCCATTCGTCCCCGCCCACAAGGCGGGGACATTTTGTATGCCACATCCAGACACGACGTGGGGTTAGCGACAAAATGCCGAGGCCGTGTCTGCAAACGGCGGAACCAAAGGCCGGAAATCCGCACGACACACGCGAAAAAAACGCGACTCCGGCACAATGCACCGGAATTTTGTTCATAACTTTGCTGACAGCCGCCAGCAAAAAGATCAGTCCACGAAAGAACGACCAAGCGGCCGGCCACACAAAGGAAAGAAAGATGGAAATCATCGAAAGCTTCATCTGCGGAAAGCGTAACGACCCGTCGCGCTGCGAAGACGGCTTCACGGTCACTGCTGACTACGCCGCCGTGGTCGACGGGAGCACGTCGAAACTCCGTCCCGGCGAAAAAACGCCATACCCAGACCGTTCGACCGGCCGCGTAGCCATGGAGACTGTGCTTGCCGCCGTGTGGGAACTCCCACCGGCAGCCACGCCCGACGAAGTCCTCGACATGCTCACCGCAGCCCTGCACCGCGTGTGGACGCCGGCTGCTGAAAACTACCCATGGCTCCGCCCGACATGCAGCCTCGCCCTGCTAAGCCGCGCAAAGAGGGAGGTGTGGCTCGTGGGCGACTGCCAATGCCGCACGGGCAGCCGCATCGTCCACCCCGAAAAGGCTGTTGACAGCACCCTGGCCACCATCCGCGCCGACGTAGTCCGCTGGCACCTCGCCCACGGCGCCACCACGGACGAGCTGCTCCGCGACGACCCCGGCCGGCACTTCATTGCCGACGCCCTGCGCCTGCAAACGTGGTTCCAGAACGCCCTTGAAGCGGACAACCCTTGGCGCTACCCCGTACTCGACGGCACGCCCGTACGCCCCGCCGACGTGGTGCGCGTCCCGGTCCGGCCGGGCGACCATGTCACGCTGGCCACAGACGGCTATCCCACCCTCTGCGACACTCTCGCCGAAACCGAAGCCCACCTGTCCGCCCTGCTCACTACTGACCCTCTCTGCGTGGGACCGCTCCGGAGCACCAAAGGCTGTTACACGGGCCAAGTTTCCTACGACGACCGCACTTATCTCACCGTCAACTTATGAACCCGGATGCGCTTTTGCCCGCTTCATGAGGCACACATCCCGTTCTACATCATCACCATACGCACCATGACATCACGCATAGAGAAGCCGAAAGCAGCATCACTCACCGTCGCCCTACTACAAACCGACATCGCACTGACGTCGGCCGAAGAAAATGCGCGCCGTGCCCTGCGCCTGATGGACCGGACACCAGGCGCCGACCTTTACGTCCTGCCCGAAATGTGGGGCACGGGATTCAATCCGCGCCCCGGCATACGCGAACAGGAAGAAGCCGCACAGGCTTTGACTTGGATGGCAGCCGAAGCCGCCAACCGCCAATGCGCTGTGGCCGGAAGCCTGCCTGTTTTCGACAAGACAGGCAACAAATGGCGCAACCGTTTCTACTTCATCACGCCAAACGGCACCTTCCATTACGACAAGCGACACCTTTTCGCACCCGGCGGCGAAGCTGAAAACTACACAGCCGGAACGCGCCGCACAATCGTCGAATGGCGGGGATGGCGCATACTGCTCCAAGTGTGCTACGACCTACGCTTTCCGGTTTTCGCCCGTAATCGCGACGAATATGACTTTGCCCTGTACGTGGCCAACTGGCCCGCATCGCGCCAAGAGGTATGGCGCGTGCTCCTCCGCGCCCGTGCCATTGAGAACCAGTGCTACGTGGCCGGCGTGAACCGCGTCGGCACCGACATGTTCGGAACCACCTACGCCGGAGGGACGGAGCTGATTGATGCCAAGGGCAACGTGGTCGCCGCGACGAACGATGCCGGCCACGAAGAAGCCGTCTGCACGCAACTTGACATTGACGGGCTGCGACGGTTCCGCCAGAAATTTCCAGTACTTGCCGACGCTGACGATTTCCAGCTCAGTTTGTCATAACGGCTTCCGCCATGCCTTCGCTGCTCCGCTCGCTTTTCGACTTCTTCGTACCGCGCACATGCCTTGTCTGCGGGCGGCGGCTGACGGAAGGAGAGACGGGCTGTCTCTGCACGGCATGTCTGATGGACTTCCCCTTTGTCCGTCCACCCTACGTGGCGGGAAGCCGCACGGAGCGCCGTTTTTGGGGCATCCTGCCGATGGGGCGGGCTGCCACGTTCTTCTGCTACCAAAGCCACACCGCCAGCACACGCGTCATCCTCGCCCTCAAATACGGCAGACAGCCACACATCGGGCGTCATTTCGGTTTCTTGTTGGGCCAGCAGCTGGCTACGACGGACTTCTTCGACGGTGTGGACTGCATCGTGCCCGTTCCGTTGACGCGGTGGCGACAGTTCAGGCGAGGATATAACCAAAGCGAACACATTGCCAGAGGGCTGGCGCAAGCGGCAAGACTTCCCGTACGGACAGACCTGCTACGTCGGAAAAAGAACCGACGGTCGCAAACCCGCGTCGGGTCGCACATGCGTGCGAGCAACGTTGAGGGAATTTTCTGCGTGCCTCATCCTGAAAGGGTGGCCGGGCTTCATGTCCTGCTCGTCGACGACGTACTGACCACAGGCGCCACGCTCACGTCGTGCGGGAAAGCCCTCGCGGCCGCAGGTGCGGCGAAAGTCAGCATCGCAACCTTGGGCTGCACGGACCACTATCCGAACTTGATACCCAATCCCTGAACACAGCCCGGGAAGGGCATTCGGGAAAGCGGCCACAGCGCCAGTTTTTTCTGTCAGTGTATCAGGAAATCCTGTCGCTGCGACAGGATTTCCTATCAGCCGTCCCGTGTTTACGGGTCGCCGACCTGTTCACAAGACTGTCTCTCCTATTTTACGCTCACAGCCATCTCGCCGTCCGCGGCCTGCCACGACGCGAAAAAAGACGCTCTCGGATTGAAAAATCCGAGAGCGTCCGTTTTCAGTCAGTCTACCCTACCGAATTTTCGGCGGGAGGGAAGTCTGTTTAGAGGAACCAGCGCACAAGGCAGAAGTCCTGACGATGCGCCAAAAGCGGATGTTTCGGGAACATGCGGTAGGCGAACTTAAACGTTCCGGCATAGTCGATGCTGGTGCGGAGTTCGAAGGTGTGGAGGTTGCCCTCGCGACCTGTCATCTGCATGGGGATGACTTCGTGCACGGTCTCGTGCTGTCCTTCTGTGGCGATTACGACAAGTTCAACGCCAAGAGCGTCGTCGAGGCCGGCTTCGTCGATGACGTGGGTCACTGCAAATTCAGCACCGCTGTCGAGCGAAGCATTCGCAAGGTTCTCACTGCGCACGGAAGAAACGACACGAATGGCGTCCCAACGGGCGGCAACGGTCTCCTTCCACTGCGCGAGTTCCGTAGCCTTGGCATTGTTGTCCGCATGGAGCATGGCAAAACGCTGAGCTTCGGGGGTATAGAACTTCTCGTAGTAGTCGTCGAGCTGGCGCTTCATCGTGTAGTGCGGAGCAATCTGGGCGATAGAGTTCTTGACGGTGCGCACCCAATTCTCGCTGTATCCCTTGCGATTGCGTGCATAATAGAGCGGAATGATCTCCTGCTCGAGCATGGAATAGATGGTCGATGCGTCAAGCCTGTCTTGGTATTCCTGGTTCTCATAAGTGCGCTTGTCCGTCAAAGCCCAGCCGGCGCCTTCGCGGTAACCTTCGAGCCACCAACCGTCAAGCACTGAGAGATTGACTACACCATTCATCAATGCTTTCTCGCCCGACGTTCCGGAAGCTTCAAGAGGACGGGTCGGCGTATTCATCCAGATATCAACACCCGAAACAAGGCGACGGGCCAACTGCATGTCGTAGTTCTCAAGGAAAAGTATCTTGCCGAGGAACTCAGGACGTTGGGAGATTTCAAAAATCTTCTTAATAAGGCCTTGGCCAGCGCCATCGGCGGGGTGAGCCTTACCCGCGAAAAGGAACTGAACGGGGTAGTCAGGATTGTTGACGATCTTCGAAAGACGATCGAGGTCTGTGAAGAGCAGGTGTGCGCGTTTATAAGTAGCAAAGCGGCGGGCAAAGCCAATGAGCAGGGCGTTGGGATTGATGCGCTCCATGAGCGAAACAACACGCGAGGGGTCACCTTGGTTTTTCAGCCACGTCTCGCTGAACCGGGCACGGATGTATTCAACGAGTTTCGCTTTAAGCTGCACGCGGGTCTGCCAGATTTCCTCGTCGGGCACCTCATAGATTTTTGCCCAGATGTCAGCGTTGCTTTGATCTGCATCAAACCGCTTGTCGAAATACTTATGGTAAAGATGCTTCCACTCCTTGGCACTCCACGTGGGGAAGTGAACGCCATTGGTGACGTAACCGACGTGGCTTTCCTCGGGATAATAACCGCGCCAGATTGCGCTGAACATCTGTTGGCTGACTTTGCCGTGAAGCTTGCTCACGCCGTTGACTTCCTGACAGGTGCGGCAAAGGAAAGTCGACATGCAGAAACGTTCGCCGTGGTCTTCAGGATTTGTACGGCCAAGACCGATGAACTCATCCCAAGTGATGCCGAGACGGGCAGGGAAACTGCCCATATACTTGCCGAAAAGCGACTCGTCAAAGTAGTCGTGGCCGGCGGGAACCGGCGTGTGAACCGTATAGAGCGAAGAAGCACGCACCAATTCCAGGGCTTGGTTGAATGTCAGGCCGCCCTCGACATAATCCACAAGGCGCTGCACGTTGCAGAAAGCGGCGTGCCCTTCGTTGCAATGGTAGATATCTTTCTGGATGCCAAGCTTTTTAAGCATCAGCATACCGCCGATACCGAGAAGGTATTCCTGTTTGATTCGGTTTTCCCAGTCGCCGCCATAAAGGGTATGCGTGATCTTGCGGTCGAACTCGGAGTTCATGTCGTTGTCCGTATCGAGCAAATAGAGTTTGATACGACCCACGTTCACCTGCCATACATAAGCGTGCACCTGATAGTTAGGGAAAGGCACATCGACGATAACTTGGTTGCCGGCCTCGTCGAGGAGACGTTCAATGGGCAGGCGATCGAAGTCCAAGGCTTCGTAGTTGGCGATTTGCTGGCCGTCCATCGAAAGCGTCTGGGTGAAGTAGCCATAACGGTAGAGCAGGCCGACGCCACACATGTTGACATTGCTGTCAGAAGCTTCCTTCAAATAATCTCCGGCAAGGATTCCGAGACCGCCGGAATAGATCTTCAACACATGCGAAAAGCCATACTCCATACAAAAGTAAGCCACAGAAGGGCGCTTCGTGTCGGGCTTCTCAGCCATGTAGTTACTGAATATGGCGTAAACAGCATCAATACGCGCCATGAGGCGTTCATCTTCGGAAAGCTCAGTCAGACGATCGTAACTCAAACGGTTGAGCAATTCGACCGGGTTCTGACCGACTTTACGGAAAAGGTCTTTGTCGAGACTGCGGAAGAGATCGAACGCTTCGTTGTTCCAGCTCCACCAAAGGTTGTGAGCCATTACGTCGAGCTTCTTCAACGATTCGGGAATGCGGGATTTCACCGTGATCACTCGCCAACTTGGTGTGTTGGCATTGCTTGTCATTACGTTCATATAGCGCTTAGGTTGTGATTTGTTTTGTCTTTGTTAGGAATTATGCTTGGCGTCCCTGTGCCGTTTTGCGCAGGGCAAAGGCATAAGCCTCGCAGTAGTGGTTAATAAAGTGTTTCCACTGCGCCTTTTCGGCCATAGCGGCAGCTTTTCTTCCAAGGGAAGTTCGCTGTGCAGGGGTCATGGAGCCGACAGCCTGAACGGATTCTGCGACAGCGTGAACGACATCGAAATAGTTGAGGTCGGTTCTGTGAAGCACGGCGACGCTGTCACTGATGGTTCCTTGCCGTCCCAGCTGGCTGTCTACCCATTGTCCGAAACCCGAGAGGTCGGTTGTGACACAAGGCGTGCGGAAAGCGATGGCTTCAAGCGGCGTATAGCCCCATGGCTCGTAGTAAGAGGGATAGACGCACAGGTCGCTGGCTGTCAACACATCGTAATAAGGCATATCCAGAATGCCGTCGGCGCCGTCGAGGTAGCACGGAATGAAAAGAACGTTCAGACGCCCGGACGAGTCGCACTGCGCAAGTCCTTTCTGGCGGAGCATGCCGAGGATGCGGTCGTCGTCCATGTTGTTCAGCCAATGGGTCAGCGTAGGCTCTTCAAGCGCTGTGGTGTAGTGGAGGCCGGACTGCATACGCTCAACGAGTTCCTTGCGCGGCTCACGCACCCAGCAAGGCACTTCGATGAGTGCAAGCACGTTGCGTCCGGCAGCTTCGATGCGGAGGTTGGCCAACGCGTCGATGAACACGTCGAATCCCTTGCAGCGGAAGTCATTGCGTCCCGACGTAGAGACCACGAGCGTGTCATCGGCCCAATCCAGTCCTGTCAGACAGTTAGCCAAGTGGAACAAACGCTGGCGAGCCCGTCGGCGACGCTGACTGAGAGCGCTCCCACGAGGTACGAAGTCCGCCTCAAACCCGTTAGGCAAAACGACATCAGGCGCTTTGTCGAGCAGCTGTTCGCACTCGCGAGCCGTGAATGTGCTCACCGTCGTAAAGCAGTCGGCACGGTGTGCGGACTGTTTCTCGATGCTGTGTTTCGACTGCATGTTCAGTTCGGCCGCCATCTGGTCGCCGTCATAACCGGGGAAGTACTCATAAAGCAATTTGTTGTTCCCGGCAATCGAGCGACCTATGCTCGTGGCGTGGGTGGTAAATATCGTCGCCACCCGCGGCGCCATGTGTTTCAGGAAAAGCATTCCCAGACCGGACATCCACTCATGTGCCTGGTAGACAACGGCGGCCTCAGCCGGCAGGCACTTGCGGCAGAGGCACTCGGCCACCCGGCCGGCGGCATAAGAGAACATCGAAGCCTCGTCGTAGTCGCCATAGGCATGGAGCGAATCCACTTGGAACAAATCCCAAGCCTTGGCATAGATTTCGTCCTTCTGGGCGAAAAATGGTGTAAAGTCCACCAAGATCGCAACGGGCTGTCCGGGGACATTCCACCGTCCGATGCGGCATTTCAATCCTTCTTCGGCCAGTGTTTCCCGCCATTTAGCCATCAGGGTATGGCTTTCGTGGAAATCGGTCGTAGGTTCGTCGCCTTGTCCGAGGTCAGGACCAATGAAGAACACCTTGTCTGCCATGAGGTCTTGCATGGTCTTGGCGCGCGATGAGAGCACCGTGTAAATTCCGCCTACCTTGTTGCAAACCTCCCAGCTTGTTTCGAAAATATAGTCAGGATTAGTTGTTTTACCCACTGTTTCTTTCATATTTTTGACGGCAAAAATACAGATTTTTTATTAATCGACAAGTTTTATTTCCCAACTTCTTGCCCTCCCGGAGCGTCTGACGGCATGGTGGATTCAGGCGAAGCATAGCGCTCGCCCCACAGTGCGGACATCCGGGCGGCCAACATCTGCTCTTGGTGATTGGGCTGCGGATGCCAGAAACGGGCTCCGTCCTGTCCCTCGGGGAGATATTGTTGCCGGACGAAATGGCCGGCATAATCGTGTGCATACTTATAGTCTTCGCCATAACCGAGCTCTGCCATGAGTTGCGTCGGCGCATTCCTCAAATGGAGCGGGACGGGAAGGTTGCCCGTCTGCCGGACAAGCCGGACAGCGTCGTTGATGCCCATATACGCCGAATTACTTTTCGGGCTTGCCGCGACATAGACTGTGGCTTCGGCCAAAGGGATGCGCGCTTCGGGCCACCCGATTTTCGTCACTGCGTCGAACGCCGCATTGGCCAGCAAGAGAGCGTTGGGATTGGCCAGTCCGACATCCTCGGCGGCAGCGATGAGCAGGCGGCGGGCTATGAAGACAGGATCCTCGCCCCCTTCGATCATGCGCGCCAGCCAGTAGAGGGCGGCGTCAGGGTCGCTGCCTCGCAGGCTCTTGATGTAGGCCGAAATGATGTCGTAGTGCATTTCCCCACCCTTGTCGTAGGCCGCCGGATTCTGCTGCAAGCAGGCCTCGACCGCCGCGTCAGTGATGCAGGCCTCGGCATTCGGACCGAATGAGTTCACCACAAGTTCAAGAATGTTGAGCAGTTTGCGGGCGTCGCCGCCTGAGTAGCGCAACAGGGCCTGCGTCTCGCCGACCGTGATGTGCCGTTCTTTCAGCTCGACATCCCCGGTCAGGGCGCGGTCAAGCAAGCGGAGGAGGTCGTCCTTGCCGAAACTCTTCAACACATAGACTTGGCAGCGTGAGAGCAAAGGGCGTATCACCTCGAACGAGGGATTTTCGGTCGTCGCGCCGATGAGCACGATCGTCCCCGTCTCCACCGCAGCCAAGAGGGAGTCTTGCTGCGATTTGCTGAACCGGTGGATTTCGTCAATGAAAAGGATGGGAGTCACGCTGTCAAAGAGAGGCTGTTCACGCCCGGAGCGGGCGCGTTCGATGACGTCGCGAACCTCTTTCACGCCGCAGTTCACGGCGCTCAATGTATAAAACGGAGCGCGCAGGCTCCGGGCTATGATTTGCGCCAAAGTAGTCTTGCCTACTCCGGGCGGCCCCCACAAAATCATGGAAGCCGGGCGGCCTGCCTCGATCATCCTGCGGATAATGCCGTTCGGCCCGACAAGATGGTCCTGCCCCACGTATTCATCAAGCGTCCTCGGACGCAGGCGTTCTGCTAAGGGTTTTGACATAACGTATTATCTATCTGCAAATTTAGGCTATTCCCGGGGAATAGCCGTTGCCTGCCTGCTATTTTTTTGCGACTGGGTCAAACACTTCCAGCCGTCTGACATCGGCATCGGTTTGTCCGGCAGGCCTGCGTGTCGGCTTTTCTGCGCACTTCACAGGCGCTGTGAAACCGGCGGAAAGACCATTCATTGGGACAAGCGCCGACCGCTGCGGCGCGGACGGCGCCCGCTGTCCTCCGCCAGTCTCTCGCCGATTTCACAGTCAGCCGGACAGGATTTTCTGTCAGCCGTCCTGTCCGTTCTGTCAGCCGGCCCGTAATTTCTGTCAGCCGTCGGCTGAATTCCATCAGGCTGACAGGATCTTCAACCGTCCACTCCGTTATTCCAAGTCCTCTGCCCCACCCGCAGGCGGCAGACAACGGCACGGGGAGGAACCGCAACAGGACTCCGCCTCACCCTGCCCGCAGATACAAAAAAAGCAGTCACCCGCGACGGAGAGTAACTTCTCCGTCGCAGGTGGCCGCCTTTCAAGTTCACCGCTGCGTTTGCTTTGCGGGCCTTTACTGCCCGCAGCGTCGCATCTCTTCCAGCAGTTCGCGCTGGCGAGCTGTCAAAGTGGCAGGCAGTTTGACATTATACGTCAGGATGAGGTCGCCATACGTGCCGTCACCGCGGTCATAGCCCTTGCCGCGGAGTCGCACTTTCGAGCCGTTCTGCGTGCACGGTTTGACACGCAGTTTCAGCTTGCCGCCCCGGGTTTGCAGGATGACGTCGCCTCCGAGCAACGCGGTGTACAGGTCAATGTCCACCGTCGCCTGGATGTTGGCGCCCGCCGGTGCTCCCGAAGCAAAGCCAGTAAAGCGCGAACCGTCTGACGTCCCACGCCGCCGCCCGCCAAAGAGTTCTTCGAAAAACGAAGAGAAGCCGCCGCCGGAGAACTGGTTGAAGTCAAATCCCTCAAAGCCCGAAGTGCCGCCGGCGTCGCCCCACTGCTGTCCGGCCTGCTCATAGGCTTCGGCCTGACGCCAGTTTTCGCCGTACTGATCGTATTTCTTGCGCTTCTCGGGGTCGTTCAGCACATCGTAGGCCTCGTTGAGCGCCTGGAACTTGGCCTTCGCCTTCGGATCGTCGGGGTGAAGGTCAGGATGGAACTGCTTGGCGCGGCGTTTGTAAGCCGCGCGAATCTCGCTCTGCGGCGTGTCTTTGGGCACACCCAGTATCTTGTAATAATCTATGAATGCCATACGCCTAAGTTTTTGCCTGAGAGGCTGCAAAAAAAGTGCCACGCACAAACTCAGGGCAGCATTTCGAAATCCGTGAAAAGCGGAAGATGGTCGCTCACGCCGCCGTTGTAATACGGGCCGAGGTAAGTGCGGCTCGGCGCGATGC
>DVNY01000097.1 GCA_018714085.1 Candidatus Caccomonas pullistercoris | reverse complement strand
CCGTGCAGGCGGCACTCGTTGTCAATCCCGGGTCGGAGCGCGTGCGCGCCACGGCGGAGCGCGACGGCATGCTGGCAGACTTCCAGGCCGCCGGGGCAACGGTGATGGCCAACGCATGTGGCCCGTGCATCGGGCAGTGGCAGCGGCAGACCGACGATCCAGTGCGGCGCAACTCCATTGTCACTTCGTTCAACCGGAACTTCGCCAAGCGCGCGGACGGAAATCCCAATACGCACGCGTTCATCGCTTCGCCCGAAATCGTCATGGCGCTGACGCTGGCAGGTGATTTAGGTTTTAACCCGCTTACCGACACATTAATAAATAAGGATGGCCGGGCTGTCCGCCTCGATCCGCCGGTGGGCGACGAACTGCCTGCGGCCGGTTTCGTCGGCACGACGGTCGGTTATGTCGCTCCTACCGCCACGGGCGAGCCGGTGCGCATCGCGCCAGACAGCGAGCGCCTGCAACGCCTTGAACCCTTCCCTCGTTGGGACGGGCACGACTTCCACGATTTGGCCCTCCTCATCAAAACGAAGGGGAAGTGCACCACGGACCACATCTCGATGGCCGGGCCATGGTTGCGCTACCGCGGACATTTGCAGAACATCTCCAAAAACCTCCTCATGGGCGCCGTGAATGCTTTCAGCGGCGAGACGAATTGCGTGCTGAACATCCTCAACGGCCAACGCGGCGCTGTCTCGGCCGTGGCCGCCGACTACAAGGCGAAAGGGCAGGGGAGCATCGTCGTGGCGGAGGAGAACTACGGCGAGGGGTCGAGCCGCGAACATGCAGCGATGGAGCCGCGCTATCTCGGCGTAAAGGTTATTCTTGCTAAAAGTTTTGCCCGCATTCACGAGACTAACTTGAAAAAACAGGGCATACTTGCGCTTACGTTTGTCGATAAAGCTGATTACGACAAAGTCCGCGAGGACGATCGCCTGTCGGTGACGGGCGTGACGTCGCTGGCGCCAGGCAGCACGCTGAAAGTGACGCTGCATCATGCCGACGGGACGACGGAAGACTTCCTCGCCCAACATACGTATAACTCACAGCAGATCGCGTGGTTCAAAGCCGGTTCTGCGTTAAATTCATTAAGCCATGAGTAAGATTTCCAAAGCGCCAGACGGGCGCCTCGTCGTTCCAGACGTTGTCACCATACCTTTTATTACGGGCGACGGAGTGGGTGCTGAAATCACCCCTGCGATGCAGAAAACCGTAGATGCGGCGTTACAGGCAGCCTATGGAGGCAAACGACGTATCGACTGGCTGGAAGTGTGGGCCGGTGAGCGCGCTTTTGACAAGACTGGCTCATGGCTGCCTGATGCGACGATGGAGGCGTTCAAGGAATACCTCGTCGGCATCAAAGGTCCGCTGACTACACCCGTCGGCGGTGGCATCCGTTCGCTGAACGTCGCCCTGCGCCAGACGCTCGACCTTTATGTTTGCCTGCGCCCTGTGCGATGGTTCAAGGGTGTCGTCTCGCCCGTCAACGACCCTGCCAAGGTGAACATGCACATTTTCCGTGAGAACACGGAGGACATTTACGCCGGCATAGAGTGGGCCAGTGGTTCGCCAGAGGCGCAGAAATTTTATCGTTTCCTCCATGAAGAGATGGGGGTTGCCAAGGTCCGTTTCCCCGAGACGTCCGCCTATGGCGTAAAGCCCGTGTCGAAAGAAGGGACGGAGCGCCTTGTCCGCGCGGCCTGCCGCTATGCGCTTGACCATGGCTTGCCGTCCGTCACGTTGGTGCATAAAGGAAACATCATGAAGTTTACCGAAGGAGGATTCAAGGCGTGGGGATACGAGTTGGCCGAACGCGAGTTTGGCGATGCCCTCCGCAGTGGGCGCCTCGTCGTGAACGACTGCATTGCCGACGCTTTCCTGCAAAATGCCCTCCTGATGCCTGAAAATTATTCCGTCATCGCCACGCTGAACCTAAATGGCGATTATATCTCTGATATGCTCGCCGCGATGGTGGGCGGAATCGGAATCGCTCCCGGCGCCAATATCAATTACGCCACGGGAAGTGCCATTTTCGAAGCTACGCATGGCACGGCGCCCAATATCGCCGGAAAAGACATCGTCAATCCCTGTTCGCTCATCCTTTCGGCCGTCATGATGCTCGAATATCTTGGCTGGGACGAAGCAGCCGCAGGCATCACTGCCGCTTTGGAACGGATGTTCGCGGCCGGCCGGGCCACGGCTGACCTTGCGCGCTTCATGCCGGGCGGCACTCCGCTCGCCACGTCCGCTTTTGCTGACGAACTGGCCTCACTTGTCTTAAACCCTTAAACTGCGAATGATGAAAAAGGAATACATTATATATAAACTGTCCGACGAGATGAAAAGTTGCATCAAGATAGATGCGGAACTTTTCAGACAACTTGACGTGAAGCGCGGCCTGCGCAATGAAGACGGGACGGGCGTGCTCGTCGGCCTGACCAACGTGGGAAACGTTGTTGGCTACGAGCGTAAGCCTGACGGAACTTTGACGCCGATCGAAGGCAAACTCTTTTATCGCGGTTACGAGATATCGGACCTCGTCAACCCCATTCTGGCAGAACACCGGTTCGGTTTCGAGGAAATCGCGTTCCTCCTGTTGTCCGGGCGCCTGCCCGACCGCGAAGAGTTGCAGTCGTTCTGCGAACAGATCACCGATAACATGCCGCTCGATCCCAAGACCATCCTCAACATCATAGAGCTCGAAGGGACGAACGTTATGAACATCCTTGCGCGCAGCGTACTCGAACTTTATACGTTCGATTCCACGCCCGACGACACATCGCGCGACAATCTCATGCGTCAGAGCGTGGAACTCATCTCCAAGTTCCCGACGATCATTGCCTACGCCTATAACACGCTTCGCCACAAGACGCTCGGCCGCTCGCTCCACATCCGCCACTCGCAGGAACAGCTTTCCATCGCCGAAAACTTCCTTTACATGCTCAAAGGCTCATACACCGAGCTCGAAGCCCGCACGCTCGACTTGCTGCTCATCCTGCACGCTGAGCACGGCGGCGGAAACAACTCTACCTTTACGGTGCGCGTCACGTCGTCGACAGGCACGGACACCTATTCCTCGATAGCCGCAGGCATCGGTTCGCTGAAAGGTCCCCTTCACGGCGGCGCCAACATCAAGGTCGACAACATGGTCCACCACCTCAAAGAGACAATCACCAACTGGGAAGACGAGGAAGAGATCCGCACTTACCTGCGCCGCATGGTGACGGGTGAGGTCTACGACAAGGCCGGACTCATTTACGGCATCGGCCATGCGGTTTACACCCTCTCTGACCCACGCGCAGTGCTGCTCAAAAAATTGGCTCGCGACCTGGCCCGCGAAAAAGGGCGTGACCGTGAGTTCGCTTTCATGGAGCGCCTCGAAAAATGCGCCATCGAGACCGTCTATGAAATCAAAGGGCGGAAAAAGACGCTCTGCGCGAACGTTGATTTCTATTCCGGTTTCGTTTACGAGCTCATAGGGCTGCCGCCCGCAATCTATACGCCGCTTTTTGCCATGGCGCGCATCGTCGGATGGTGTGCCCATCGCAATGAAGAACTCAACTTTGAGGGAAAACGCATCATCCGCCCCGCCTATCGCAGTGTGAGCGAAGAATGCACCTACGTGCCCATCGATCAGCGTTAATCCCCCAATTCTCCATGCAGCGGCCGTCCCGCCGTTGCCGGCATCTTTCCTCAGCGGACCGTATTCCGAGACCTCGGAACGGCCCGCTGAGACGTTTTGAGGCCGAAACGGTTCAAGAACGCAGAGGCAGGTTCCGTAAAATTCGGCCAGCCGTCCCGAAAATTCTGTCAGTTATTTAGAAAATTTTGTCGGCCGACCTGTTTTTTCTGTCAGCCGTCCCGTTCTTCCTCACAGAGCAGTTCGTGGCTTTATGAAAATCAGCCTGTTAGCGAAAAAACGCCCTGCTTTTTCTGTTGTCCCGTGAAGTCATAAGAATCGCCATCTCCGCGTTTCTACATGCCTGCGAAAAGGAAAAAAGCAGTGTTTTGCGTAATTTTTTGTCCCAAAAGTTTGTCGGTAATAATAAAAGCGCTATCTTTGCACCGCGTTTGAGAGAAAACGCGATAAGCGGAAATAGCTCAGTTGGTAGAGCACAACCTTGCCAATGTTGGGGTCGCGAGTTCGAGTCTCGTTTTCCGCTCAATTTATTGAACAACTAACGACGAAAAAGAGCGGCCCAGGTGGCGGAATGGTAGACGCGCCAGTTTCAGGTACTGGTGTTAGCAATGACGTGCAGGTTCGAGTCCTGTTCTGGGCACTTCGTTTCGTCAGTCAGGCAAACTTGGAGAGGTGGCGGAATTGGTAGACGCGCTACTTTGAGGGGGTAGTGACGATTATGTCGTGGGAGTTCGAGTCTCCTCCTCTTCACTTGCTTGCGGAAATAGCTCAGTTGGTAGAGCACAACCTTGCCAAGGTTGGGGTCGCGAGTTCGAGTCTCGTTTTCCGCTCAATTTTGAGAATGCCGGGAGGTGGTAAAACAACTTTTTTACGCAGTAGGCAATCCTTCTCCCGTTGGATAACGAATTTGTCCGAGAGGGCAAGTGTTTTTTTGTAACTCTTATGAATTTATACGTCCGTTATTTCGATCAAGAAACCGTAGCGAGCAGCGTTGACGAAGTTGTTGAATTTCTGTCTTCCATTCCTGAAATCATGATTACGCCTGCGTTAGTGGCTGATATCAAAGACTACGCCGCGAGCGACATGCCTTATCCTAAGCGCTACAAAGTCCGCCCACGGATTTACTTTATCTTGATAAAAACGGTCGCACAGACGCTTGCCGAGTTCAAAATGAACAAAAAGTCTGCCCCTGTCAATGAAGTGACAGAAGCGCAGGCACGCAAAGAGACAAAGCTTAGCCAACTTAACAGCGTTCAACCTGGCTGGTATGAAGGAGCCATCGTGTTCAAGCGCGTCATTCCCATACCGGGCACCAGCAAGTTCCAGTATCAGGACACGCGTTTTTCGGCTTACGTGAAAGCCGACAGTGCGCAGCATTGCTACGAACGGATTGTCGATCACCTCAAAAACCGTCAGGATGTCGACCTCCGCAGCCAGTTCCCGTCGTCCAAGGGAAACAGCTATACCTACCGCTTTATCGGTGACGCCCTCCCGGAGAACGTAGTGGCCCCAGAGCCGGCCCCGGTGGCAGACTCTCCCATTTTCGACGGTGAGTTCTACGAAGGATAATTTATTGGTGAGTTACATAGTGAGTAATCCCCGCCACACCGAAGCCGAGAGGCAAGTGTGTGGCGGGGATTTTTTCAGTTTCAGCAGTCATAGTCCACACAGCTCCGCCCGGATAGGTGCGGTTTCAGAGCGCCTGCCACGGCTTGGTGTGCCGGGTCGGCAGAGTAGGTCCGGACGTCGTCAAGTGAGTCGAAGTCGCCGTTCAGGCAGATGTCCCACCCCTCGTCTGAATTGGTGTTGAAGCCCACCTCAATGCGGCGGATGATGGGAATGACAGCCGGCAAGGCCATGATGCCCGCCCTGAACCGTTCCATGATGGCCTGTTTTTCATTTTCAGGCAGTTCTTTCTTCAATTGAAAGAGCACGATATGCTTTACCATCGCTTTTATAGTTTATTGAGAAGTTGTAACTTTGCCTGCAAAAGTACAAATAATTGCGACACCTATTGCTTCTTTTTTTCATCGCGTGCGTCCTTGCGTCGTGCCAAAAGGCGCCCGAAGCGCCGGCCAATGCGGCGTTCGCCCCTTCGGCCGAGACTGAGACCTCGGCCTACGACCTGACGCGCATACAGGAAGCAGGCGAGCTCATCGTGGCTACGCTTAACGGTCCCGAGAGCTATTATGAATATCATGGCCGCCCACTCGGTTTGCAGTATTACCTGGCCGAACATTTCGCCCAGCGTGTCGGGGTGCGCCTGCGTGTCGAGTTGTATCGCGATTCGGCGGAGTTGTGCGAGGCGTTGGCGGCGGCTGAGGTCGACGTCGTGGCTTATCCCCTTCCGCTCAATTACATCAGCGCGCATCGCCTCGTGGCCAGCGGCGCCACAGCCGACGGCGGAAAACTGTCGTGGGCTGTCCGCGGCGACACCCCAGAGCTGGCCAAGGCCCTGAAAGACTGGTACACGCCCGACATAGCCCGGCAGTTGACGCGCCAGGAGCAGACACAACAGCGGGAGCGCCGCCAGGTGCGCCGTCGTGTCCGGGCGCGATACCTGTCGCGTGCCAAGGGCATCATTTCGGAGTACGACGCCCATTTCAAAGCCGCCTCGCGCGTGACGGGGTGGGACTGGAAACTGCTCGCCGCCCAGTGTTATCAAGAGTCCGGCTTTGACCCCGAAGCCGTCTCATGGGCTGGCGCACAGGGACTTATGCAGATCATGCCGGCCACGGCGCGACATCTCGGGCTCAGTCCGGAGCGCGTCCACGATCCGGCGGAGAACGTGGCGGCCGCAGCACGCTACATCCGTGAACTGTCGCAAAGTTTTCGCGAAATACGCGACGGGGGCGAGCGCATCAAGTTCGTGCTGGCGGCCTACAACGGCGGCTATTACCACATCCGCGACGCGATGGCTCTTTGCAGCAAACATGGCCAGGACCCGACACGTTGGGACAACGTCAGCCGCTATGTGCTCGGCCTGAGCAGTCCCCGTTATTATCGTGACCCTGTGGTGAAGCACGGATATATGATTGGGAACGAGACGTACAACTACGTGTCGTCCGTCATGGACATCTGGCGTTCTTACGGCGGCGTGCCGGGCAGTGGGCCGGGCGTGGCGTCAGGAGCGGCATACTCTGAGCCAAAACGCGCCACGAAGCGCAACCGCTACGCAAAGAAAGTGGAAATCCTGCGGCCTACGGACGCCGCGTTCAGCGAAGTCGAAGGTGAATAAGGAAGAAGCATATGTCGACGAGTTGCGGGCTTTGGGGGATGAGCGCGTCGGACTTGTGGAGCGTTATCGGCGCTTGCAGGAACTCATGCGCCGTGTCTGTGTCGAAGAAACCGCCCATAGCCATGCCGAATACTCCGGACTTTTCTCGCGGCTCTATGCCGTCTGCCAGCATCGCGGACTTGATTATCACGCCGTCGACCGCGCGCGCCGCAATGCCCGCCTCGTGCTGAACCATGAGGCCGCCCCCTCCGAAGCAGGCTACCGTCGCGATTGGGCCGCGCTTTGCGCGTGGCTCTCTTCGCTCTATGCCTTCCCGCTGCCCGGCGATTTGGCGCGAACAGTCGCAGTGACAGGAAAAACTGAAGCAGTGACAGGAAAGTCTGGAGTAGTGACAGAAAATCCTGTTGCCCCGACCGGCGAGACCTGTCGCTGCGTCCGTCTGACGGTCGTCGGCGTGCAGGGCTGTGGCCTCGACGTCGTAAGTTCCGACACGCCCAAGGGTGAAACCTTTTACATTGCCTGTCCGCCCAATGACCCTATTCTTCGTCAGGTTGAGCCTGGCGCGCAGCTCAATGCGCTCGACTGTGTCCGCCAAGGGCAGGAACTGCGTCCCTCGATGCTTGTGCTCGAACCCGATTTCCTGCTTGACGTCAGCCGTCTTGCAGCCAGCGTCAAACCTTATGGCAGCCATCCGCTCAACTACCTGCTCGACCAGCTTGCCCCCCGCCGCGTGACGCTCCCCATCCTCCTCGGTGAAGCGGCCAACAGCTTCATGGACGACTGCATCAATGGCGGCACCGA
The DNA here is from genome assembly GCA_018714085.1 of Candidatus Caccomonas pullistercoris. Classification (GTDB taxonomy): domain Bacteria; phylum Bacteroidota; class Bacteroidia; order Bacteroidales; family Bacteroidaceae; genus Alloprevotella; species Alloprevotella pullistercoris. The sequence goes on along the minus strand of DVNY01000097.1, from coordinate 24,477 downwards.
CGTCCCGCCGCGCGAGGCTTTCGTGCGGTCGATGCAGGCGCATTTCCGCGAACACCTGATTGACTATGCCACGACGGACGAGAAGGTTGACCGTGACTATTTCGAGGAAGCCTACAAGCATTATTGCCACATCCGCAAGACCGTCACGGACGACTTCCCCGCGCCCGACAATGGCTTAGCCGCCGGCCAGCTCGTGCTCGAACCCTCGTTCATCTGCGAGGCTATGGGGCTGCGTGGACGGTTGGACGTGATGACCCTTGACCATCGCCGTGTCGTGGAGTTGAAAAGCGGACGTGCGGACGATTTTGGCCATGAACCGCGTCCACAGATGCCCCATGCGTTGCAAATGGGACTGTACAAGGCCATCCTTCATTATAACTTCGGCATACCCTATCAGGACATCCATACTTACTTGCTCTATTCCCGCTATCCCGTCCTCTACGACGAGCGCACCCCGCGCGACGCCATCGCTGCCGCCATGCGGTTGCGCAACGGCATTGTCTGCCTCGAAAAACAGTTGCGCCGCGACGGCCTTGTGGGCTTGCTCGACCAGCTGACGGTCGACACCCTCAACGAGCGTCACATGGACGGGCGTTTTTTCGGGACCTACCTGCGCCCGCCCCTCGAACGCATGTGCGGCGTCCTGCGTGAGCAGGCGCGCTGCGGCAATGGCGACGAAGGCCTCGCCGGGCGCTATTTCAATGCTTTCCTTGCTTTCCTGAAACGTGAGCATTATTTTGCGAAAATCGGCGACAACCGCCCTGATTCGACACGAGGCTTTGCCCGTGTGTGGAAAGCCGGTGTTGACGCCAAGCGGCTGTCGGGTGACATCCTGACCGGCCTGCGCCTACGGACGGCCGAGGGCGACCGCGGCATCAGTCGCCTTGTCTTTTCGCTGCCTGACTACGGGCCGGATTTCCTGCCCGGCTTTGCGGAAGGCGAGATGGTGCAGCTCTATGTCTGGAATGGCCCGGAGGACAACGTGACCAACCGCCAGCTCTTCCGGGGATATATCGAGAGCCTGACAGACGAAGCCCTCGTCGTCCAGCTCACTTACGCCCAACGCAACGCGAAAGTGCTGCCCACAGACAGTGGCTATGCCGTCGAGCACGACAGTTCTGACTCGGTTTTTTCCCAGGCCTACCGGGGACTTTATCAGTTCCTGACCGCGCCCGAAAGCCGCAGGCGACTTCTTTTGGGACTGCGCCAGCCTGAGCGTGAGGCCGGCGTGACGTTGTGCGGACACTATGCCAACAAGGCGATCGCTTCCATTGTCCTTTCAGCCAAGCAAGCCCGCGATTATTACCTCCTTGTCGGGCCGCCCGGGACGGGGAAGACGAGTGTCGCCCTCCGGGCCATGGTTGAGGAGTTCCTGCTCGAAAACGCCTGTCGTCCCGGTCGCAGCCTGCTCCTGTCGGCTTATACGAACCGGGCCGTGGACGAGATTTGCCAGATGTTGGAGACGCTTGTGCCTGTCGCAGACTACGTGCGTATCGGCGTAGAACAGACGTGCGCCCCGCAGTACAGGTCACACCTGCTCTCGCAGTGGGCCGATGGCCTGGCTCGGCGCGAAGAGGTGGCCGCAGCCTTGCTGCACGTCCCGGTCGTCGTCGGAACAGTCGCTACCCTGTCGGGGCACACCGGGCTTCTGGCCTTCAAACGTTTTGAGGCTGTCATCGTCGACGAGGCTTCCCAGATTCTTGAACCCCAATTGCTCCCCCTCTTATGTGCTGCCGCTGACGGCGAACCGTTGATTGGGAAGTTCATCCTCATCGGCGACCACAAACAGCTTCCGGCCGTCGTCGTGCAACCCGAACGCGACACCCGCGTCTCGGACGCTTGTTTGCGCAAGATCGGGCTGACCGACCTGAGCAACTCCCTCTTTGAACGGCTCTACGGACTGTTGTGCGGATGGGGGCGGACGGACTGCTATGGCTGGCTTGACTGCCAAGGAAGGATGCACCCGGCCATCAGCGATTACGTCAACCAGCTCTTCTATGCCGGCAGACTGCGTCCCGTCCCGTTGCCGCACCAGTTGGGGAAACTGCCGTTTGTGCAAGTGGGTCAAGGGCTGTCGCGCGCCATCGCCGGAGTGCGTCTGGGTTTCCTGCCCGTTCGGCCGGACCGTCCTGTGGCCAACAACAAGGCCAATGCGGCCGAGGCCGAAACCGTGGCCGCACTGGTGGAGGCCATCGGGCGGCTTTACGCCTTGAACAGTCTGCCTTTCGACGCCGCGAGGCAGGTCGGCGTCATCGTGCCGTTCCGCAATCAGATCGCCCTGGTCCGACAGGCTCTTTCGCGGCGGGGCATCGCGGACGCCGGACGCATCACCGTGGACACCGTGGAGTGTTACCAAGGTAGCCAACGCGACCACATCATTTTCAGCACGACGATCAGTCAGCCCTACCAGCTCGGCCTCCTTTCCGCCGTGCAGCAAGTGGATGGCCGACCTGTCGACCGCAAGCTGAACGTCGCTGTCACAAGGGCGAGGATGCAACTGTTAGTCGTGGGCAACGACCTCCTGCTCAGCCGCAATCCCCTGTACCGTGAGCTGATCAGCGAGAGTGAGATAATAAACAGACACATTTATTAACCTATCAATATCATTGACAATGAAAAAACTGTTCCTGTTCATGTTGGCGCTGGCCCCCGTCGGGTTGTCCGCTGACACGCTCACAGTCAAGCAGGCGACGCTCCTGCGCAGTTTTGACGTGGGTGAACCCTATCGTACTGACACGGTAAACATGAAGCACAAGGCGTTCGACTTCGACGAGTTCCTGCGCCTTAACAAGCCGACCCGCTTCCAGCCCGACGGCAACGAGAAGACCCTGACGCTGGGCACGGCGTTCACGTCGGGGCAGGCGGGCACGCTGCGTGTCGTGCAATGCTCGTTCAACGTTACCCGCTTCACGAAGGCCATGCTCAAAGTGAGCGGCGTCAAAGCGTACAAGGCATACGTCGGCGACAAAGAAGTGAAGGGCGAACTGAAACTCACCCCGGGCACCAAGGACGTCCGGCTGGCCGTACTGACTACGCCGAAGCACGCCGACACGCTGCGAGTGGAGTGGGTGGGCAACGACCTCAGCGGCCTGCGCCCGGCGGCGGACGGCCAGCGGATGTACACGATGGCCGAGATGCTCTATGGCCCGCACTACCGCAGCGTGAGCCTGTCGCCGTCTGGGAAATACTTGGTCACCGGTTATTATGAAACCAAGCCTGACGGGAGCAACATTTACCGCACAACGGTGACAGAAACACGCTCCGGGCGCTACCTGTGGCAACGCGACGAAGCCACGGGCCTGCGTTGGATGCCCCGTCGCGACGTGCTCTGCTTCACGCGGGCTACGGCCGAGGGACGCCAGCTCGTGACGCTCGATCCGGTCTCGGGCCGGGAAACCGTCGTGGCTACTGGCGTGCCCGACGGAGGCTTCACCATTTCGCCCGACGAGAGCTATCTTGTGTTCAGCCTTACCGAGGAGGGGCCGAAAGACGCCGGCGCGTTGAAGCGCATCTACGAACCGGACGACCGCATGCCTGGATGGCGCAACCGGACGGCGCTCTATCGTTTCGATATCGCCACGGGGCTCATGCAACGGCTGACTTTCGGGTCGTGCAGCGCATGGCTGAACGACATCTCGCCTGACAGTCGTCGGCTGCTCGTATCATTCAGCCGTAAAGACCTGACGCGCCGTCCGTTCGACCGCACGACGCTCGTCGAGATCGACGCCCGGACGCTGGCGGTCGACACGTTGTTGGCCGACACTGCTTTTATCTCCAACGCCATCTATGCACCCGACGGCCGCCGCTTGGTAGTGAAAGGTTCGCCCGCTTGTTTCGATGGCATCGGCAGTGAAGTCGCCAAAGGCCAGACGCCGAGCTTTTTCGACTATCGCCTCTATCTCTACGACCCGGCGAAGCGCGACGTGAAGCCCCTCCTGTGCGGCTTTGCCCCGTCGGTGGAGCGCTTTGAATGGCCGGAAGCATCAGACCGCATCGTCTTTACGGCCACCAACGGTGACGGGCTTGACCTTTATACGCTTGTGCCGGACGGTTCCGCCCCCGTACGGTATGAACTTCCTGTCAGCTATGTGCAAGGGTACAGTGTCGACCGCGAAGCGCGCAATGCCGTCTTCTACGGCCAGACAGCGACGAGGGCGCGCGACCTCTATGCCTGCGAGATGAAGTCGGAGAAGCCCAAGACGCAGCGCATCGGCGAGATTGATTTTGACCGCTTGATGAAAGGTGTGGCCATCGGCGAGTGTCACGACTGGGACTTCCGTACGACGGCCGGCGACACCATCCGTGGCTTCTACTTCCTGCCGCCTGATTTCGATAAGAGCCGCAAGTATCCGCTGCTCGTCTATTATTACGGCGGTTGCACGCCTACGTCGCGCGTGTTGGAGTTCCAGTATCCTTTCCAGGTTTTTGCCTCGCAAGGATATGTCGTCTATGTGGTCGAGCCGAGCGGCACCATCGGCTACGGACAGGAGTTCGCTGCACGCCACGTCAACGCGTGGGGAAAGCGCACGGCGGACGACATCATCGAAGGTACGAAACAATTCCTTGCAGCCCATTCGTTTGTGGACAGCACGAAGGTAGGATGTATGGGAGCTTCATACGGCGGCTTCATGACGCAGTACCTGCAAACGCAAACCCAGCTTTTCGCCGCTGCCGTGTCGCACGCCGGCATCAGCAACGTGGCCAGCTATTGGGGTGGCGGTTTTTGGGGATACAGCTACGGTGAGGCTGCGCAATATGGCAGCTTCCCGTGGAACCGTCCGGACCTTTATGTCGAGCAGTCGCCCCTTTTCCATGCCGACAAGATACGGACGCCGCTCCTCTTGCTCCACGGAACGGTCGACACGAACGTCCCGACCAACGAGAGTGTCCAGCTGTTCACGGCATTGCGCATACTGGGACGTCCGGCCGCGCTGATTGAGATTGACGGTGAGAACCATGTGATTGTCAATCACCAAAAGCGGCTCAGCTGGCAGGACGCCATCTTTGCCTGGCTGGCCAAATGGCTGAAAGACGACAGTGCCTGGTGGGACGACCTTTATCCCAACGATGTGTATCCCGCTGTCTCGAAAGAGGGTAATATGTAGTTAAAAAGTCTGTACTATTGGTGAGTTTTACGGTATCTCCGTATATTTGCACCGAGACTTAGTCTCTATTACTTACCAAACTTTTTATCTACTATGAGGAAATACCCAAGAATTGTGTCGGCGCTCGCCGTCTGCCTGATGCTTACGACGGCTTGCAGCAACGACGAGGACGGACGCCCTCCCGGCGCCGGACAAGTTTCGCCTCAGGCGCAGAGCACGTTTGAGAGCCTGTTCCCCGGTGCGCGTGACGTCGAGTGGGAAGTCAGGGGCACCTATGCCGTGGCCGACTTCTCTTACTCTGACGCCGACGGCGGCGGTTGGGTGCCCGGGTCGGCTTGGTTCAATCAGTCGGACGGCGCCTGGCTGATGAGTGAGTACGACGTGCGTTTCGACCGCCTGCCCGAAGCTGTGAAGACCGCTTTCCAGACCAGCGAATACGCCACATGGCGTGTGGACGACGTCGACCTGATCCGTCGTGAGGGCGTCACCCTGCTTTACGTCATCGAGGTGGAGAACGCCGGTCAGGAGATGGACCTTTATTACACGGAAGACGGCGTGCTCGTCAAGGCAGTTGCCGACGGTGGCGGCCAGTCTGATTACGACGGGCTCATTCCCTCGACGCCCGGCGGCAGCGTGATGGATTTCATCCGCAGTCATTATCCCGACGCCCGTATCGTTGAGGTCGACACGGACGACGGCCTGACCGAAGTGGAGCTTGTCGACGCAGGCCGTGTGCTGCGCGAAGTGGTCTTCGACCGCTCGGGCGCGTGGCTGTACACCCAGACCGAAGTGCGCCGGGCCGACTTGCCCGCAGCGGTCGTGGCAGCTTGGGACTCCTCTGAATATGCCGAAACGAACGGATACCGCCTTGACGACATTGACTTCTTCGAGACGGCCAACGACGGCCGCTACTACCGCCTCGAACTCGACAGCCGCTTTGGCGATGTCAAGCTCCGCGTGACGCCGGACGGCCAGCTCTCGCTCTACCAGTCCGCGGGCGGCGGAGCCATCGTCGGTGGCAAGGTCGAAGCCTTCGTCAGCCAGCAATATCCTGGCGCTGTCATTGTCGAGAAAGACTACGACGACGGTTACCTCGAGGTCGAGATACGCCACGAAGGCCGCGAGAAGGAAGTGCTTTTCGACGGCCGGAACGACTGGGTGCTCACGCGTTGGGATGTGTCCTACCGCGACTTGCCCGAAGCCGTCGTCGAGGCTTTCCGCCAGAGCGACTACGCCCGTTGGGAAGTCGATGACATTTACTATGCCGAGACGCCGTCGGGCGAGTGGTACGTCTTCGAGGTCGAAGACGACCGCACCGAACGCGAGCGCCTTGTCCGCATCACTCCGCAGGGCAGCTTCGTGAACGCATGACCCCGTGTGTCGTGCCGTCCGGCGTGACACAACTGCAAAAAGGGCCTCCAACCGGTTCGCAGACCGGATGGAGGCCCTTTCCAGTGAGGCCCGTCAGGGTGGGGCAGGGCGATGACGAAAGCGGTCCGGGCGACAGGAATCCCTGTCAGCCGGATAGAAAATCCTGTCAGCCGTCCCGTGATTTCTGTCAGCCGGACAGGATTTCCCGTCAAAGCACCGGGACGGACGGAGGCAGCGGACACCGCGCCCGCCGTGCGCGTCGGTGCGCCGGGCGCACTGTGAATGCCGCGTCGGACGGCCTTCAACGCGCTGCATGAAGCCGCACGTGCCGCTAGCAGAGCCGGAAAACGCCTTTCACCACTCGAAAAAATGCTTCCGGATGTCGCCCGATTGCCCGGAAATGTGTAAGTTTGTCCTATCAATCACTTTGAAAACCTGATAACTATGATTTTAATTGGTATCGCGGGCGGAACCGGTTCCGGCAAGACGACCGTGGCGCGGAAAATACGGGATAGCTTTCCGGGTGAGCAAGTAGCGCTCATCTCACAGGATTCATATTACAAGCGGGCGCCGAAAGGCATGACCATCGAGCAGCTCCGAAAGTTGAACTACGACCACCCCGACGCTTTCGAGTGGGACCTGCTTTGCCGTCACCTGACCGACTTGCGCGAGGGCCGGGCCGTCGACGTCCCGACCTACTCCGTGCTGACTTGCGACCGCATGGAGGAGACGGTGCACGTCGAGCCGTGCGACGTCGTCATCGTCGAGGGCATCATGGTGCTTTACAAAGAAGCCCTGCGCCGCATGTTCGACTTGAAACTCTACGTCGACGCAGACCCGGACGAGCGGCTGATCCGCCTGATTGAGCGTGACGTCGAAGAGCGCGGCCGCACCGCGCGCGTGGTGATTAACCGCTACCTTCAAGTGCTCAAACCGATGCACTGCGAGTTCATCGAGCCGACCAAGGAACTGGCCGACTTGATTATTCCAGAGGGCGGGGAAAACGCGAAAGCCATCGAAATCCTCCGTGCATACATCGAACGGATACTTGAAAAGGCCTGAGAAGAACGCGCGGCGAAAAATGATAGGGGAAACGTCAAGACACAAAGAAGGCTACACCGGTGATGTGATGAAACTCCGAGCTAAAATAAGATTTGAGTGCCCTCCGATCTCTGTAATCCGACTCCAACGAGTGTGTCGGCCCGCCATTGAGCGGAGTAGCTTTCTCGGTATTTCCGTTATTATTGATGAGTATCCCGATCTAACCGATGCAGCCTCTTTGTACAGGCAAATATACGGCTTAATTTATTAGTAAACAAATCTACTGGGCTTTTTTGTCGATTTTTTTTGCTGACAACCCCAAGAAACGTAGTTTTTAACAGTAGCAACATGGTGACAGTAAGTTTTAAGATAGATTATGGCACGCGTTGGGGTGAGGCGCTCGAAGCGGCCTATACGTTGGACGGATCCGAAGGACTTTTGGCTTCGGGAACCTGCCGGCTCGCCACAGCCGACGGTTTCCTCTGGACCGGAAGCATAGGGATAGACCGTCCGGGACGCCTGACGTATGCGTACCGCGTAGTCCGGGACGGAGCCGTCGAGGCGGCCGAACGTGGCGAGAGCCACAGCCTTCTGGTCGAAGACGGGGCCGGTGCCTATGAACTGGCCGACAGTTGGAACGATGGCAACGTGCCGGGGGTGGTGTCGCGGCTTCCCGGACGCCAGGCGGCGCCGGCGCTTGCCGTCGGACGCGGTCTCCTGCTCTGCCTCACGGCGCCCGATCTCCCCGAAGGCGAGTCCTGGGCCGTGCTCGGCTCGATTCCCGAATTGGGCGCTTGGGCCGTAGACCATGCCCGGCGCATGCAGCCCGTGGGAGGCAACCGTTGGATTTTTGCCCTCCCGGAGGACAAAGCCGCAGAGGCTTTTGAGTATAAATATGTGCGTCTGCATGTGGACGGGACCGTCGAATGGGAACAGTGTCGCAACCGTCGGGCCGACGGGGAGGAAGGCCGGCGACGCCGCGACGACATTTGGGCCGGAATGGAAGGCACCTTGCCTCGGCTGGCCGGTGTGGTTGTGCCGGTGTTCTCCCTGCGCAGTGGGCACAGTTGCGGTATTGGTGATTTTGGCGACCTGCGCCGTTTTGTCGGCTGGGCGGCAAGCGTGGGCATGAAGGCTGTCCAGCTGCTCCCCGTGAACGACACGACGAGCAGCCACACTTGGCGCGATTCATATCCATACAGTTCGGTGTCCGTGTTCGCCTTCCACCCGGTTTACATGGACCTTGAAGCCTTGGCGGGCAGTGACCTCGCGGACGAATACGCCGCCATCGCCGACGAGCGGAGGCGACTCGAGCAGCTCGACGCCGTGGACTACGAAGCCGTCATGGCCCTGAAACTTGCGTTCATACGTGTCTGCTTCGAGCGTAAGGGCGACGCCGAGATGGCCCAGCCTGCCTGTCAAGCCTATTTCCGCGAAAATGTCGGCTGGCTGAAACCTTATGCGGCCTTCTGCTGCCTGCGTGATGAGCAAGGAACCGCCGATTTCAGGCAGTGGGGCGAATGGAGCGAGTATGACCCTGTGAAAATCGACGAGCGCCGTGTGCGCGACCCGTCGTTCAGCCATGAATTTGACTTCTACCTTTACACGCAGTTCAAACTGCACGAGCAGATGGCGGCCGCCCATGACGAAGCCCGCCGTCTCGGCGTCCTGTTGAAGGGGGACATCCCTATTGGCATCTGTCGCGACAGTGTGCCGGCCTGGGTCGACGGCAGGTTGTTCCACTTCGACGGTCAGGCCGGCGCGCCGCCTGATGACTTTGCCCGCGACGGCCAGAACTGGGGCTTCCCGACTTATGATTGGGACGCGATGGCTCATGAGGGTTACGCATGGTGGAAGGCGCGGCTCCGGCATATGGCCCGGTATTTTGACGCGTACCGGATCGACCATGTATTGGGCTTTTTCCGAATTTGGGAGATACCGTACGACCAAGTCTACGGCCTGCTGGGACATTTCCGTCCGGCTTTGCCGCTCAGCGTGGCCGAGATGGAAGCGGCAGGTTTCCGCTTCGATAAAAGGATGACGGTTCCGCGTTTTACGAAAGGGGAACTGGACAGACGCGTCGGCGCCGAAGCTGCCGCGGCTTATTTCGTGGAAGATTCCGGTGCTTGGATTCCTCGTCAGGGTGCCGACACGCAGCGCGCCGTCCAGGCTGCGGTTGGCCCAGGGCCGCTGCGCGATGAACTGATGACGCTCCTGGCCGATGTGCTCTTTATGGAAGACGAAGACTGTCGCGGACATTATCATCCACGTGTGGCTGCCCAGCACACTTCGGCTTACGCCGCGCTTGACGCTCGTCAACAGGCGGCTTTCAATCGCCTTTACGACGATTTCTTCTACGTGCGACACAACGACTTCTGGCGTGACGAAGCGTTAAAGAAACTGCCGCCGGTTGTCGGGAGCACGGCGATGCTTCCTTGCGCCGAAGACCTCGGGATGGTGCCGGCTTCGGTCAAAGGTGTGCTTGAACAACTTGAAATACTTTCTTTGGAGATCGAACGCATGCCCAAGGAACCGTGGGTGCGTTTCGGGCGGGCTGAAAAAAATCCATACCTTTCCGTGGCCACCATCTCGACACACGACATGCCGCCGCTCCGGCTCTGGTGGCACGAGCAGCCCGACGCTGCACAGGAATACTGGACCCGAGTGCTCGGTTTGCCCGGTCCGGCGCCGGAATGGCCTGACGCGCCGACGTGCGAGGCTGTCATTGTGCGCCACCTTGCCTGTCCGTCGATGCTGTGCCTGCTGGCCGTTCAAGACTGGCTGGCGATGGATGACGCCCTGCGTAGTCCCAGCCCTGAGAAGGAGCAGATCAACAATCCCGCAAACGCCGCCCATTATTGGCGCTACCGCGTCCATCTCACCGTGGAGCAGCTTGAAACGGCCGATGGCTTTAACCGCAAGGTGAGGCAGCTTATTGCGGAGAACGGGCGATGAGCGCGCCCGACGGATCGCGCCGCCGCTTCACCCCGGATGAGCAAAGCGGGCGTGCTTGGAACATCCAAGCACGCCCGCTGCTGTATCACGTGGCGCCTGCCGCCTACTTCTTCCGGTCAACCATCCTGTGGAAAATTCTCCGGTCAAACTTCTGTTTGGCTGAAACGACTTTGAGCGCCTTGGATGCCCCGAGGCAGCGTTTGGCTTCGTCGTATGACCTGTTTTCTTCTTTTGTGCGCTGTTCGTTCAGTGATTTGAGTTTGTCGAGCAGTTTTCCTGCTTCTTTTTCAGTCAGTTCCGCCTTGCGTATGGCACGCATGCATTTTCTGATTTCCCAGTTGATTTCACGTTGCCGGGCTTGCGATTTTTGGAAAAGGGGGAAGAATTTTGCTGCTTCCAAAGGCGTGATCCCGGCTTCCCTGATGATGAATGCTTCCTGCTCGCGCTGGAATTGTTGCGGCGAGAACACCCGCGCCATCGGTACGCGCTTCGGGCGGTCGTCGGCGTACATGGGGTGGAGCGCAGGGAGCAGACAGAGAGTGGCTGCGAGGGAAAGGCGGAGCAGGGATGTGGACATGGTCAAAAGTCTGTGTAGAGGTAATCGTAGAAGTCGTAGCTGTCGAGCATGGCGTAGTTGTACACGTCGTCGACGTATTCTTCGTGGCCCTCGTACTGGCTGGCTGCCATGGTGGGGGCGGATGAGTGGGGCAGGGGGCTTTCTGCGGTGTCGCGCGCCGGCCAGATCCATGCTACGGCGGCACACGCTGCGGCCACGGCGGCACCTGCAATGATTTTCAAGGTGCGGCTGAGTGCGGACGGCCTGGGCGTGAGAACCCTTTCGCTGCGGCTTCCTTCAACCGGCGGAAGTTGGGCCATCACCCGTTTCTTCACCTCGTCGAGGTATCCTTCGGGAGGATTGAACGACGCGTTGAGCGCCGCTTTGTCCAGCATACGGATGTCGAAAGTTCTTTTCATGGCTTTCCTTACTCTTTATGGTTGTATGTATCAGACTGTCACGACGCCGGGAGGTTTAATCGTGTGCATTGAAAAAGTCTTCGATTTTTTTAACGGCAAAGTGATAAGACGCTTTCAGTGCGCCCACGCTGGTGTGCAGCAGTTCGCTCATTTCTTCATACTTCATCTCGTCGAAGTATTTCAGGTTGAAGACGAGGCGTTGCTTTTCCGGCAACGAGGCTATGGCTGATTGGAAGAGGCGTGTGGCCTGTTCGCCTTCGGCGGCGGTGAGGCCGCTGTCCGGCGAGGCGGCAGGCGGTGTGGCCAGGTCGTCGATGGGCACAGTGGTCTTGGCTTTCTGCAAAAACGTCAGGCATTCGTTGATGGCGATGCGATAGAGCCACGTCGACAGTTTGGCTTCGCCGCGGAAAGAGTCGACTGCCAGCCATGCTTTCAGGAATGTGTTTTGAAGGATGTCGTCGGCGTCGTCGTGCGAGAGCACCATCCGCCGGATTTGCAGGTATAGAGGTTCGGTGTATCGTTCGACCAGTTCACTGAACGCCTCTTGCCGTGTTGCCGAGTCGCGCAACCGGCGGACGAGTGAGGCTTCGCTGTGGGTAAACATAAGCGTCAGTGCAGGCGTTCAGGCACATTTAGAGCCCCGCGACGAGCGTTTGGGACACGTGCTCCTTTCTTCCTTGCGAGGGGAACGGGCTTAAAGGATAGAAACCTTGCGGGCGATTTTCCCAAGTTTGAGGATGTAGCAACCCTTGCCGCAACTCAGGCTGACGGTCGTGTCGTTGCTGTCGATTTTGTAAGCGGCGATGCGCACGCCCGTAATGTTGTAAATTTCGAGCGTTTGTCCGGCCGCGTTCTGCACGCGGACGTTCGTTCCTTTGGTTGTGATGCGGATCGCGTTCAGGGAGGGGGCTTCCTGTACTTCGGTGTCCGCCGAGGCCCAAAGCTCTGCGGCGGAGATTGTGCCCGTCGCCAAGCATGCGCCCAAGGCGACTGCAATTGCTTTTAAGTATATATTCCTCATTATGTTTACCCTTCGATGTTTTCCGCAAAGGTACATTTTTATCGGAGACTACCCAAGTTTTATTGTGCGAAATTCCAATTATTTTTTATTTTTTGACGGCTTTTCCTTTCAGTGCATGCCGGCGCTCCGGGTGGGAGGTGTGAAAAACAGGTCGCCGTCCCGTAAAAACAGGTCGGCTGACAGAATTTACGGGACGGCTGGCCGGAAAAACTGTCACTGCGACAGTCCGGACGGTTACGACGGCGCGGCCGGCGGGCGCGGCAAAACGGTTGGGCGGTGATAATTTGAAGATTATTAAGACTTTGACGGTTTGTCCTTTGCCGCAAATTGATTAAGTTTGCGCAGTCAAAGCTGAATACTATAAGCCAGATGAGAATTTCACCCCGACAATCCTTCATATTTATCTTGTCAGTGGCGTTGGCGTGGCCCGTTTCATCCGAGGCCAGGCGCCGTGACAAGGCCAGCAAACGCTACGAAATAGTTGAACTCGCGCAGCGCGAACCCGACCAGTTGGCTGAGAAGCCCGACCGCCATATGATGGCGGCAGTTGTCAAGGCGCATCCCGGCGTTTCCAGCAGTTATGCCCACGTGAGCAAGGAGGGCATCGACGTGTCGCACTATCAAGGGCAAATCAACTGGGACGCCGTGGCAAGCGACGGCAAGATTTCCTACGCCTATCTGAAAGCGACCGAAGGCGCCACGCTGGTCGACGACACTTATGCCCGCAACCTCAGTGAGGCCAAGCGCGTTGGCCTGAAAGTGGGCAGCTACCATTTCTATCGCCCGAACACCGACTGGCGGAAACAGTTGGAGAACCTTTCTTCCGTGGTGAAGCCCGGCGAGCAAGACCTCCTGCCCATCATCGACATCGAGCACCGCGGGAAAGGGTCGGACGAGGCTTTCCTGAAAAATCTCAGGGACTTCATCGCGCAGGTCACGAAGATCTACGGAAAGAAGCCGTTGCTCTATACGTTCCATAACTTCTATAACCGCCACTTGGCCGGCGAGTTCAAAGACTATAAGTGGATGATAGCCCGCTACCGCGACGATGAGCCGACCCTCGACGACGGTAAGGATTACGTCATCTGGCAATATACGTCTTCCGGCCGTATTGCGGGCGTCGATGGCAATGTCGACCGCAGCCGCCTCATGGGCGAATATGACTTGGGCGACATCCTGCTTCACCATTGAGCCTGGCGCGAGCTTGCGATGGGGGTGTAAGCATAAAGCGAGGGGGACAGGCAGAAGTCTGTCCCCCTCGCTTTATTTTTTGATAGCCTTAGAGGCCGTCCGTGTTGTGCCTCTCGATGAATGGCTTATTGCAGCGTGCCGGCTTCGGCGGCTTGGATCATTTCGGGGCTGGCGTAGAGGTAAACCTCAACGCGGCGGTTCTGCTGCTGGCCTTCCTTGGTGGCGTTCGAGGCGACGGGGTTGGCTTCACCCAGTCCTTCGACCGACGTGATCTGCGCAGCCTGCACGCCGCAGCTCAGCAGGTAGCTCTGCACGCTCTGTGCGCGCACTTGCGACAGGTCGAGATTCTTTTGCTGGCTTTCGGCGGCAGTCGAGTTCTTCCATCCCTGATTGTCCGTATAGCCTTTGATGGCGACGTCCATGTCGGTGTTCTGGTTGAGTACGTTGGTGGCGAACTTGCTCAGCGAAGCCTTGGCCGATGTGCTCAGCGTGGCGTCGCCCGTGGCGAAGAGAATGCCTGAGTCGAACGTCACTTTGACGGCTTGCAGGCCGTTGTTGTCCGTCACGGTTTCCACTTGTGCGTTCTCGACGGCTTCGGCGGCAGCTTTGGCTTTGTCCATTCTGCGCCCGATGAGCGCACCTGCGCCCGCTCCGACTGCTGCGCCGACCGCAGCGCCGATGCCTGCGCCTTTTCCCTTACCGATGAGGCCGCCGACAAGGGCGCCCACTCCGGCTCCCGTGCCTCCGCCGATGAGGCTGCCTTTGCCTGTGTTGCTCATTCCGCAACCGCTCAGCAGCAATGCGCCGCAAAGCGTGTAAATTGACAAGTTGAGTTTCTTCATAATTTGTGGGTTTGATACAATTATGCGTGGCAAATGTACGATTAAACTTTGGCACGACGAATTTTTTTTGCAACCGATCACGTTTGAAAGGTGAATATCTGGTAAATCCGCACTGGCTGTCCGGCCGTTTTCCAACGTCCGGCGTGACGACTACAGTCCCGAGTCGGTCGCTGTACAGTGCGTGCGGGGGCACGCCCGGAGCGTCCGGCGTTTTGCGCGGCGTGTGCAAAATCCCGCACCGGCTGCGCAAACATTCGCTTGCACGTGTGCAGGAAAAATGTCTCCCAGTCTGCGTCTCGTCAGGTCAGGCCAGGCACGCAGCGCGAGTACATTTGTTGAAACTGTCCGGTTGTTTGAAGTTTTTTGTAACTTTGCAGCGAAAATTAAGCACGCATGAACAATCACGAACCGCAGCGACAGGCTCTTCTCGGGATGGCGCCGCCGGAACTGCTCGCAGTGACGGCCCGCCTCGGCCTGCCGAAATTCACGGCCGGGCAGATAGCCCGTTGGCTCTATGTCAACCATGCGGATTCGATTGAAGAGATGACGAATCTCTCGAAAGCGGCCCGCCAACGCCTGTCCGAAGAGTATGAAGTAGGCAACAGCGAACCGGTCGACGCGCAGCGTTCGACCGACGGAACGGTCAAGTATCTTTTCCGTACCAAAGCGGGCGACTATATCGAGAGTGTCTACATCCCCGACGGCGAGCGGGCCACGCTGTGCGTCTCGTCGCAGGTGGGATGCAAGATGGGATGTACGTTCTGCATGACGGGCCGCCAAGGCTATTCTGCCCAGTTGGCTGTTTCGGACATATTGAACCAGATCTATTCGCTTCCCGAGCGCGACAGGCTTACCAATGTCGTCTTCATGGGACAAGGGGAGCCCTTTGACAACACCGAGAACGTGCTTGCGAGCCTGCGGGTGCTGACGTCAGACTGGGGCTTCGGGTGGAGCCCGAAGCGCATCACAGTATCGACCGTGGGCGTCACGGCAGGGCTGAAACGCTTCCTCGACGAGAGCCGTTGCCATCTGGCCGTCAGCCTTCACTCGCCCGACCCGCAGCAGCGCGCCGTGCTGATGCCGATCGAGCGGGCTTACCCGATTGAAAAGACCATCGCCCTGCTCCGCACCTACGACTTTTGCCGCCGCACGCCGTCGCGCCCTGCCGAGGGCACGCATCAGCGGCGCCTGTCGTTCGAATATATCGTTTTCGGCGGCGTCAACGACACGTTGCGTCATGCGGACGCCCTCCTGCGCCTGTTGCATGGCCTCGACTGCCGCGTCAACCTCATCCGCTTTCATCCTATCCCGGCGACCTCGCTCCATGGCGCGCCGGAAGAAACGATGCTCCGCCTGCGTGATTATCTCACGAGCCATGGCGTTTTCACGACCATACGTGCCTCGCGCGGTCAGGACATCTACGCGGCTTGCGGCCTCCTTTCGACGGCCAAGCAGCAGGCCGGACACCATTAATAATAAGGCATCAACGAAATACGATCAGTATGGAAAAACATAAAGTGAGAGTGGGCATCACTCACGGCGATATAAACGGGATTGGGTACGAAGTCATATTCAAGGCTTTCGCCGAACCCGGAATGCTGGACGTTTGTACGCCCGTCATTTACGGTTCGCCGAAAGCGGCGGCATACCACCGCAAAGCCATCGACAGCCAAGTCGCCTTCACCACCGTAGCCTCGGCCGGGGACATCGCCGAAGGCCGACTGAACATGGTAGAATGCTATCCGGAGGAAGTAAAGATCGATTTTGGACAACCTACGCCTGAAAGCGGCCGGGCTGCTTTTCTGGCGCTCGAACGTGCGGTGGAGGACTACAAGGCCGGTCTCATCGACGCTGTCGTCACAGCCCCGATCAACAAGAATAGCATCCAAAACGCCGACTTCCACTTCCCCGGACACACGGAATACTTTGAAGACCGCGTGGGTGGGGGGGCAAAAGCCCTGATGGTGTTGGCTAACAGTCAGATGCGTGTGGCGTTGGCCACGACGCATCTCCCGATCTCTCAGGTGGCCGAAGCCATTACGCCGGAACTCCTGTTGGAAAAGTTGAGACTGTTCCATCAGTCGTTGAGGGTGGATTTCCGTATTTCAATTCCGCGGATAGCAGTCCTGGCGCTCAACCCGCATGCCGGCGACGGCGGTTTGTTGGGCACGGAAGAAGCTGAGAAAATCACGCCGGCAATCCGGCACGCCAACAACGAGGGCATCCATGCTTTCGGTCCCTATGCCGCAGACGGATTTTTCGGCGCGCAGATGTACCACCACTTTGACGGTATCCTTGCCATGTACCACGACCAAGGGCTGGCGCCGTTCAAGGCGCTTTCGATGAGTGACGGCGTGAACATCACGGCCGGTTTGCCTTTGGTACGTACGTCGCCCGACCACGGCACGGCCTATGACGTGGCCGGCAAAGGCACCGCCGATCCCAACTCCTTCCGTCAGGCGATTTATGCAGCCGTCGACATTTGGAATGCCCGCCGTTTTGACGAAGAAGCTCACGCCAATCCGCTGCGCCGTCAGCACAACAGCGACCGACACGACGACGCTGAGCCTAAAAAACGCAATCAAGAGATTTCAGAATGAAGTTTGCAGTCATAGCCGCAGGCGAGGGCTCGCGCTTGAGCCAGGAAGGCGTGAGCCTGCCGAAGCCCTTGGTGCGCCTGAACGGCGAGCCGATGATCGACCGCCTGCTGCGCATTTTCGCAGAGAATGGTGCCGAAGAAGTAGACGTCGTTGTCAATGACCTGCACCCCGAAGTGGCGCAGCACCTTGCCTGCTTGAAAGAACAAGGGTGGGGCGAGCGCTTATGTGTCGTGGTGCGAACCACACCGAGTTCCCTGCATAGTTTCCACGCCCTTTCGCCGCTTCTCGCAGGTGCACCGTTCTGCCTGACAACCGTTGATACCATTTTCCGGGAAGAAGATTTTGCCGCTTATCTCCGTCAGTTCCGAGCTGCTGATGTGCAGGGCATGATGGCCGTCACGGACTTTGTGGACGACGAGAAGCCCCTTTATGTCGGCACGGACAGCGAGATGAACATCACTGGCTTCTTCGACGAACCCTCGGGTTGCCGTTACATTTCCGGCGGTATCTATTGTCTTCACCCGGAAGCACTCGGCGTACTCCAACGCTGTATGGACAGACAGATTCACAGGATGCGAAATTTCCAGCGCCAACTCGTGGCCGACGGGCTGCGTCTCCGTGCTTACGCCTTCTCCAAAATTCTGGACGTTGACCATGCCGGCGACATCGTGAAGGCTGAAAAATTCCTCGCTCATGCCGAATAAACTGCGCGTTGTCGGTATCCGCCGCGCGCAGCGCTTTTCGCCGAACTCGGTGGAGCGCGACGCGGCCATCTGCCAAGCCGTGGCGGATTGCCTCGGACGGCAAGGGTATGACGTGTCGCTTCATGCCGAAGAGGCTTTCACTCCGAGTCTTGCACAAGGAGCGGCGGCCGTGTTCAGCATGGCGCGGGGCACAGAAACAGTAGCGGCGTTGGAAAGGCTCAGCACACCGGTCGTAAATCCGGTGGCGGGACTCAGGAACGCCCGGCGCGGCGACATGACGCGCATCTTCGCCGAGGCAGGAATCCCGATGCCCCGCAGCTGGATGGTGCGTACCGATGGCACGTTGCCCGACGCCGACTGTCCATGCTGGTTGAAGCGGACGGACGAGTGCGCACAGGCCAGCGGGGATGTCGTTTATGCCCATGGGCGTGACGAATTGGCCGCCGCTATGCGCCGTTTCGCCGACAGAGGATTGCGCGAGGCCGTTGTCTGCGAGCACCTCCCCGGCGATTTGGTCAAGTTCTACGGCGTGAAAGGCACGGGTTTCTTTGAGTATTATTACCCCACCGCCGGCGACGGTTTCAGCAAGTTCGGGTTGGAGCGCCACAATGGAGCTGCCCGCTTCTACGCTTTCGACGCTGCCGACCTTGCCGCCACGGCCGATCGGGCCGCCAGCCTGCTCAACTTGCCCGTCTACGGGGGCGACTGCATCGTTGGCGCTGATGGCGAGGTCCGCCTTATCGATTTCAACGACTGGCCCAGCTTCTCCCGGTGCTGCGACCGCGCGGCTGAGGCGATAACCTCTGTCATCGTAAAAGCCATAGAGTCAAATCAAAAACTGTCATGAGCCAAACCAAAACCACACTTGAAGCCACGTTCAAGTCACAAGACACCGAAGAGTGGCTCGACATTCATTTCACTCGCCCCCTCGGGTTGTGGTGGGCAAAGTTCTTCAATTACTTTGGAGTTCATCCGAACGTCGTTACTGTCCTGTCCATCATTCTCGGCATGGCGGCCGGCGTGATGTTCTATTACCCCGACATGACCCATACCGTCTTCGGCATCATCCTGTTGGTATGGGCCAACCTTTATGACAGTGCGGACGGGCAACTGGCCCGCATGACCGGAAAGAAGACCCTCCTTGGCCGAGTGCTCGACGGCTTTGCTGGCGATGCCTGGTTCTTCACCATTTATTTCTGCATCTGTCTTCGCCTGACGCCGGAGTGGGGTGTGTCCATCTGGGCGGTAGCCGCGCTGTCCGGCTTTGTCTTCCATGCGTCGCAATGCCAGTTGGCGGATTATTACCGCAACATCCATCTTTATTTCCTCAAAGGCCGCCAAGGCAGCGAGCTTGACAGCTACGCCAAGGTACGTGCCGATTTCCATGCCCTGAGTTGGCGGAAAGACTGGTTCCACAAGACTTATCTCTATTTCTACGGCAATTACACCCGGGCACAGGAACGGCAGACACCGACGTTCCAGCGCTTTTATGCTGCGGTGCGCAAGCGTTTCGGCGATAACCTCCCGCAGACACTGCGCGACGACTTCCGCCGTGGTAGCCTGCCTCTGATGAAGTATGCCAATATCCTGACGTTCAACACGAGGGCAATCGTCCTTTACGCCGTCCTCCTCCTCGGTCAGCCATGGCTGTACTTCGTTTTCGAGATAACGGTGATGACCATCATCTACTTATATATGCGTTCGCGTCACGAACGCCTTTGCTTCAAGCTCTTCAAGCGTTTGAACCAGTATGAACCCGAGGCTGCGTAATTTCTTTCTGGCGTTTGGCATCGTTGCCATCGTCGTCATGCTCTGTACGTTCGACGTGGATTACGCCGAACTTGTCGACAAGCTCAAACGGGCCGGAGCGTGGTTCCCTGCGATTGTGGGGATTTGGGCCGTGGTGTATTTCTTCAACGCTTGGGCGTTTCAAATCATCGTGAACAACGGCGCGCACGATGGCCGCCGCCTTTCGTTTGCCCGGGCATACAAGCTGACCGTTTCGGGTTTTGCGTTCAGCTACACGACGCCTTTCGGCTTCGGCGGGGGGCCTTATCGCGTGTTGGAACTGAATGCGCTCGTCGGGACAAGCCGTGCGGCATCGTCGGTCGTGCTTTATTCGATGATGCACATACTGTCGCACATTTGCCTTTGGGCATCGTCGGTCGTGCTCTTTATTTGCATTCACACGGTCGATGCGGGGCTTTGGGTGCTCTTTGCTTTGTTTGCAGCGGTCTGTGCGGTGCTCGTTTATTTCTTTTATGTAGGATACCGCAACGGTATGGTTGTCAAACTGTTCCGCCTGCTGACCCACATTCCACTGCTGAAACGATGGTCGGTCAGGATTTATGAGAAGAACGCCGACACGTTCGCGCAAATCGACAGCCAGATTGCCGACCTCCACAGCCGTGGACGGCGGTTTTACAGCGCCTTGTTCTTCGAATACGTCGCCCGCGTGGTCAACGCGTTGGAGTATTACTTCATCCTGAACGCCATGTCGCTCGACGTGAGCTTTTTCGACAGCATCCTGGTGCTGGCCTTCTCGTCGTTGTTCAGCAACATGCTTTTCTTCTTGCCCATGCAGCTCGGCGCGCGAGAGGGTGGCCTCGCCATTATCGTAAACCGGCTCGCCATCCCCGGTGTGTTCGGACTTTACGCCAGTTTTTTCACCCGCATCCGCGAACTGGTGTGGATTGTGATTGGCGTCTCGCTCGTCAAGGTTGGTAACAAGAATATAACGAAAGAAGTATGCAGTTCGAAGGAATAAAGTCGCTCATCTTTGACTATGGCGGCACGCTCGACACGAACGCCCGCCACTGGGCGCGGGTGCTTTGGGAGGGATACGTCAATGCCGGTATCCCGGTTTCGGAGGCCGATTTCCGTGAGGCTTACGTGCATGGCGAGAGGACGCTCGCCCGGCAACGCATCATTATGCCCGAAGACGACTTCCGCGCCGTACTGATGAAAAAAGTAGACATAGAAACCCGCTTCCTTGTCGATGAAGGGCGCTGGGCGGTGGATGCCGGCGGGCGGAAACGCCTGTCTGACGCCGTAGCCGACTACGGTTATGAATATGCCCGCCGCACGACGGCGCATTCGCGTGAGGTGCTCGGACGCCTCCGGCCCTACTATGGGATGGTGCTCGTCTCTAACTTTTACGGCAACATCGGAACAATCCTGCGCGACTTCCGTCTTGATTGCTTTGCACACGTTGTCGAGTCGGCCGTAGTCGGTGTGCGCAAGCCCGACCCTGCCATCTATCGCCTTGGCGTCGACGCCACAGGGTGTCGGCCCGGCGAGGTGCTCGTCGTGGGCGACTCTTACGACAAGGACGTCGTACCGGCTCACGCCGTCGGTTGCGCCACGGCGTGGCTGAAAGGCGAGGGGTGGACAGCCGATGAGCCCGACGGCGAATTGGCCGACTGCGTCATCACGGACCTGTCAGACCTGTTGAAACACCTGCGCCATGACTGAGAGACGAGGCACGCCGTTGGTCGGCAACCGGTTCCTGTGGCCGTTTGTGCTCATCACCTCCCTGTTTTTCGTCTGGGGCATGGCGCGCGCCATCCTGGACGTACTCAACAAGCATGTGCAGGAGACCTTGTCTGTGAGTAAAGGCGAGTCGGCTTTGTTGCAGGTCACGGTCTATGGCGCTTACTTCCTGATGGCCCTTCCCGCCGGATGGTTCATCCGCAGCCGCGGAACGCGGACCGGAGTCGTCGTGGGGCTTCTGCTTTTTGCGGCGGGCGCTTTCCTTTTCGTGCCGTCAGGGTGGGGCAGCACGTTCTACGGTTTGCTCCTTCCCCTGTTTGTCATCGGCTGCGGGCTGGTGATGCTCGAAGTGGCAGCCAACCCTTACGCAGCCGCTTTGGGCGACCCGCTCACTGCCGCCGGTCGTCTCAACCGGGCACAGTCGTTCAACGGGCTCGGGTCGATTGTCGGCGCGCTGGCGGGCGGCCTGTTCTTCTTCACAGAGACGGCGGGCCCTGCGTCGCGCAATGTGGCGGTCCCCTACGTCGTGTTGGGCGCTTTTGTCCTGCTGGTGGCGCTGTGCTTCGTCAGGTTGCGTTTGCCCGAAGTCGTGGTCGAGCGCGACCTCAGAGGACCAGAAGATTGCGGCGGGCGCATTGCGCCGACGTTCTACTTCGGCCTGTTTGCCCTCTTCTGTTATGAAGTTTCCGAGATAACGATCAACACGTTCTTCATCAACTTTGTGAGCGACTCGGGCTACGTCTCGCCCCTCCATGCGTCGTTGCTGCTCTCTTTCGGCGGCTTAGGCCTGTTCATGGCCGGGCGGTTCGCGGGCAGCGCGCTCATGCGGCGCGTGGCGGCGGAGCGTCTGTTGGCCGTTTGTGCCGTGGGCGCACTGGTGTGCATGGCTTGCGTCATGGCCGGGGACGGATGGCTGTCCGTGGGTGCGCTGGTCGCCTGTTACGTGTTTGAGAGCATCATGTTCCCCACGGTGTTCGCCCTTTCGTTGGGCTATGCCGGTGAACGCCGCGCCCTGGCATCGTCGCTTCTGATGCTGAGCGTGGTGGGCGGCGCAGTCGGTCCGCTTCTCACGGGGCATCTTGCCGACGCTTTCGGGCTTACGACCGCGTTTGCCGTACCGATGGTGGGATTTGCCGTCGTACTTTTCTTCGCCATGTTCAGTCTCGAGCGGGGGCGGTAGCCATCCCGTCTGTCCTGTCGCACTGACAGAAAATCCTGTCAGCCGTCCCGTGATTTCTGTCAGCCGTCCTGCAAATTCTGTCAGCCGTCGCGTTTCTCCGGGCATTGCGGGCAGGGGGAGGCAGCCGGGAGTGGAGATGACGGGAAATGTGTCGGAAAAGCCGACAAAACGGAAAATAAAGCGTAACTTTGTCGCGCTATATCCTCATTTAACGACCAGAACGCCCCGGCCTTTGACCATGGGGGCAGACATAACAACAGACCTTATGAACAGAATTATAGCCAAAGAGAGGTTTTCGGAAAAAGTGTTTAAGCTTGTCGTCGAGGCTCCGCTCATTGCGAAAGCCCGTCGTGCCGGCCATTTCGTCATTGTCCGCGTCGGAGAACACGGTGAGCGCATACCGCTCACCATCGCCGAAGCAGACCCCGAGCGAGGCACCATCACGCTCGTCGTGCAGGAAGTAGGTCTGTCGTCGACGCGTCTTTGTGAGATGAACGTCGGCGACGAACTGGCCGACGTGGTCGGCCCGTTGGGCAAGGCCACCCATATCGAAAACTTCGGCACCGTAGTCTGCGCCGGCGGTGGCGTAGGCATTGCGCCGATGCTCCCTATCGTCCAAGCCTTGAAAGCTGCGGGCAACCGTGTCATCAGCGTCCTGGCCGGCCGCACCAAGGAACTCGTCATCCTCGAAGACGAGATGCGCCGCTCGTCCGACGAAGTCATCGTCATGACCGACGACGGAAGCTACGGCCGGAAGGGCTTGGTGACGGAAGGGGTGGAGAGTGTCATCGTCCGGGAGCACGTGGACAAATGTTTCGCCATAGGCCCGGCCATCATGATGAAGTTCGTGTGCCTGCTGACAAAGAAATACGAAATCCCGACCGATGTCTCACTGAACACCATCATGGTCGACGGAACGGGCATGTGCGGCGCCTGCCGCATCACGGTGGGCGGGCAGACGAAGTTCGTCTGCGTCGACGGCCCCGAGTTCGACGGCCATCAGGTCGACTTCGACGAGATGTTGAAGCGCATGGGAGCCTTCAAGGGCGAGGAGCGCGAGGAGATGCACAAACTGCACCACCGCGAAGCCGGAGAGCCGTCCGGACGCGACGCCGACTGGCGCGTGGCCCTGCGCAAGGCCGTGAAGCCCAAGGAACGCATGGCCATTGAACGCTGCGAGATGCGCGAGTTGCCGCCAGCCTACCGGGCACGCAGCCTGAAAGAAGAAGTGAACCGCGGATTGACCATGGCACAGGCGCAGCGGGAGGCCCAGCGTTGTCTGGATTGTGCAAATCCAGGGTGCGTCGAAGGATGCCCCGTGAGCATCGATATTCCGCGTTTTATCAAGAATATCGAGCGAGGCGAGTTCGGTGAGGCCGCAGCCACGCTCAAAGAGACCAGCGCGCTACCCGCCGTGTGCGGACGTGTCTGTCCGCAGGAAAAGCAATGCGAGGCGCACTGTATCCACCTGAAGACAGGCGGGAAAGCTGTGGCCATCGGCTATCTCGAACGATTTGCAGCCGATTACGACCGCGAGCACGGCGAACATGCGACCCCCGTCAAGGCACCGGCCAACGGGCACAAGGTGGCAGTCGTGGGTTCTGGCCCGGCCGGACTTTCGTTCGCCGGAGACATGGCCAAGCGCGGTTATGACGTGACGGTTTTCGAGGCCTTGCACGAGATTGGCGGTGTCTTGAAATACGGCATCCCCGAGTTCCGCTTGCCTAACCGCATTGTGGATTTCGAGATCGATAACCTGAGGCAGCTCGGCGTCCGTTTCGTGAAAGACTGCATCATTGGCAAGACGCTGACAGTCGCCGAACTGGAAGATGCTGGCTTTGAGGGCATCTTCGTGGCCTCCGGCGCTGGGCTCCCGAACTTCATGGGGATTCCCGGAGAGAACGCCATCAACATCATGTCGTCTAACGAGTACCTCACCCGCATCAACCTGATGGACGCGTCGAACCCCGACAGCGACACGCCGGTGACGTTCGGAAAAC
>DVNY01000096.1 GCA_018714085.1 Candidatus Caccomonas pullistercoris | reverse complement strand
GCCGGGTCGCCGTTGGCCACGATGACCAGCGTGTAGCTGCCCGCCGGGACGGGGATATACCCCGAAGCCAGCTCACGGGGATTGTCGTAAGTCTCGCAGAGGACGGCGGTGCCGTCACTGCCGAAGAGGTAGAGCGTGAGGTCCGTGACCTCCGCCTGGCTCTCCAGCCCTATGATCATCGCCCCCTGTCCTTCGGGCAAGGGGTATTCGCCCTCGTGCGCGTCGTCGTCGCAGGCCGTCAGGCAGACGCCCAGGGCCACGCACAGCACGAGACAGGCGTATGACCACCACTTCATTTCATATATCCGTTTCATTCTCATCATGTTTCTCTATCAGTTCATACCAGAGTCTGTCTCCACACGCCTTGCCTCCCTCGCGGACGGGGCCTGCGTGTCGCTGCCCCTGCCCACGGTGCGGATGCGCGAGGCATCAATGCCGTTATCGACCAGCCATGCCTTCAACGCCTCGGCGCGGCGGAGCGACACACGTCCGTTCACCGCTTGGCTGCCCTGCGTGTCGCACCAGCCCGTGAGGGTGACGGACATGCCGGGGTTCTCCTTCAGGATGGCGAGTATCCGGCGCGCCTTGGGCAGTTCGGAATCCGTTATCTCCGTGCCGTCGAAGGGGAAGTGGATGACGGGGAAGGAAACTTCCGCCGCTTCCTCCGTGGGGGAGCTTGCAGACACTTTCTCGGTCGTTTCCACCGTGTCCGTCTTCGCAGGCGTTTCCTCCACCTTGACTACGGTTTCGGGCTGCTCCGTGCGCTCGTCGCACTCCGTCCTTACGGGCGTGGCCGGCTCAAGCGGCGTGGCAGGCAGGATTTCAGCCGGTTTCCGGGCTTTCCTGCCGCCCAAGGAGAAGCCGAGGCGGATGCCGCTCTCCCAGATGAAGTTGGACTTGTGGAGGTATTCCGGCATCCCGTCCATCGGGTCGCCCGTAAGGCAGGTGATGCCCGAATAGACTCCCACGGACACACATTGTGTGATGCGGTAGGCCGCCTGCACGTTTCCGCCCGCGCCGAGGTGCCAACGGGTGCCGCCCTTCAGCGCGTCCGTGCCGCCGCTGACGGTCTGTATGGTGGACTTCGTGCCTATGGCCGCGACGTGCGGCGAAAGCTCCAGCGACCAACGGCCGTGCCTTGTCTTCGGGAAGAAGCCCAACAGGTTGACATTCAGTTGCAGGCCGTAACGCTGCGTGAACGTGCCGCTTTTCAGGTCGGCGTAACGCCAGCCGTCCATTCCGGCCACGGCGGCCTCGTAGCGGTGGCCGTCCGCGCCGAGCCAGTAGCCCGCGCAACAGCTTTCCGCACTTTGGTTCACACGTCCCCAGGCCGCCTGCGCCTCCAAGGACAGCACGGGATTGAAGCGGTAGCCCCCGTAGAGACCCGCGTCGAAGCCCGCCCGCGTCTTGTCGGCACCGAAGCTGCTGAACGTGCTTATTCCGAACGGCACACCGCCCTGCAGGCCGACGTACCAGGAAGAAGTGTTTTCCGCGTCTTGCGCGTCCCCCTCCTGTGCGGCCATGGGAATGACCGCCATGAACAGGAAACAGGCGCAAAGCATCTTTTTCAACAAATGCATAAGTTCTATGATTTCAAATTGATTCAATTTCTGTCCGGGATGCCTGGCGCATAGCGACGGATTGTCCGCGCCCGAATCTGTCTGGGTGCGGGTGGGTCCGAAAGAACGAAAAAGGAGATAAAGACGTAAGAAACCTGTCTTGCCAGTTTGGGAAAGAGAGGCGCAAGACGTTGTTTCTCTGATGGTTTTTCTTATCTCTTAATGCGCGAGGCGAATGTGTGTGTTTATACAAGGAACACACATGCGCAAATTTTTGAGGAAGATTTTGTGCGTAATGTTTTGAGCCAGTGACGACACCATCATCCAGCCCGTGTGGCTATGTCCGCCACACGGTTGCATCGATAGTTGTTGAGATGGTATGTGTCCGTATTGTGTCATTGTCTCATCGCCGCTTAGTTGTAAGCGGGCGCCTTTGTGAACTTTTGCAAAGGTAACACGAATACGGCTTTCGGTGGTAGCTTTTGAGCCACTTAGTTGTCCGAAAAATTCACGCTTGTTGTCCGAAAAATTCAAGCGCACTTTCGGATGTCGTTAATAATCAGTTATTTGCGAAATCTTCGCTTTTCAGCTTTTCGGTTACACTTTTTCGGAAGTCTTCTGGCGTTACTCCGAACTTTTGTGCGAACAAGGTGTAGAATGACGACCGTGACATACAGCATTCTTTGATGACTGCATCGGTAGACCAGTTGGGGTGTTTGATGAAAAGTTTGCTCGCATATTCCAGTCGGAGTTCCTGTATGAACGCTGAGAACGGCATACCTGCGAATTGTTTGAATAGTCTGGCGAACCTGTTCTGCGCCACAGGAATTGTCTTGATCAGTTCCGCGCGTGAGAAGTCCGGATTGCGGTAGAGTTCCCTTTCTTTTATTTCACAGACGATGCGTTCGAACAGGATGCGGTCCGCCTCGACCTGTCTGGCGTCGTTTCTTTCCGGGGTTGCGGATGTGGCGTTGTCCTGTGCCGTTTGTTTGACGTCCGCATTCTTCATTTCTTCCAGTTCCTTTCTGAGTTGTTCCAACCGGTCACGCAGGGCGAGGTTCTCCGCTATCTTTCCGTCCAGTTTCCGCCTGTCGGCCAACTGCCGCTTCACTTGCGCCACCAAGGCCAGGCTGCGGCGGCTGATGCCCCGGTTCTTGCGGACGATGACGTAGCCCATGCTTCCGCCCACCAGCATCACCACGATGACGGCTATCGCGATGAGCTTCCACCGGTCAGCATTCTGTTGCTCTTCCTTTATCCGTGCGTCCTTCTCCTCGCTCTCGTAGATAGACGACCATTCCAGCGCGTCGTCGCACCGCTCCCTCTGGCGGAGCGTGTCCGTCAAAGCCAGCATCACGGCCTGTACCCGCGCCACCTCGCGGACGTCGCCCTTGCCCAGCCAGACCTCCAATTCAGCCTGGAGGTGCGGATTGATGTAGTCCCAGTTCACGGTGTCCGTGTTCTTTTGTAGCAGTTTCTTTTCCCTGCGGATGTAATGCAGGGCCTCGTCGAAGCGTCCTGCTGCCACCAGTCCGGGGATGCGGATGTACTCGCCTTCTGGCGTGGAAGCAACCGGGTTGGCCTCCAAGCGGCGGTACAGCCTGTCGCCCTCCGCCTTGCGGCCGGTGGAGTAGGCCACAGGACAAAGCAAGGCCAACAGTTCGGACTGGCGCTGTTCTACCAGCCCGTCCGGCACGTCCTTGCTCGCCTCCAAGCCTTTCAGGGCGTCCTCCATCTGTGGACGCATGGCGTAGGCATCCTCGTCGCGGTCTGTCTCGTAGAGTGCGGAAAGTTTCAGGCCGATGGAATAGAAAAGTTCGTCCCACGCGTGGTAGTCGGCATTCTTGCGGGCTTCTCCGTCGAGGATACCGATGCCGAGGTCGAAATGGCGGAACGCCTCGCCGTGCTGCGCCATGATCATGAGGTTCTTGGCCCAAGTGACGTGGAAGTCGGCCTCGTAGGTCTTGCTGCCCTGCTGTCTGGCCAGGTCCAGTCCCTCGGCGCAATAGCGCACGCTGGCGCCATAGTCGCCGTTGGTGTGGCTGTCTTCTGCCATGTAGGAGAGCAGGGGCAGGAGCCTGTCGGGGTGCTGCCGCGCCTCCGGATCGGCGTAAGCCTTGCGACCGTAGAACAGTGCCGCCCTGTAACGGGAAAGACCGTTGTGGTTCACGAAGCAGCGTAGAGCGTTGATTTCAAAGGGCGTGAGCAGCCGCTTCCCCTCCGCCGTGTCGAGCAGGGCGAGGGCTTCCTCCGGCTCCTCAAACGAGATTTGCTGTATGTAGCCGGCGGTGTACACGCTGTCACGCCCGTCCGCGCCAGGACCGGAATGCCCCGCGTGGCAGGCCGTGATCAGGATGACCGCCGCGAACAGGATGATATGGAGTTTTACGCGTAACATGCTATCGGCAAATGTTTTCGCAAAATTAATGAAATTTGCCGTGAAGAGGGCGCTTTTACTTCCAATTCTCTCTGAAGCCCTGAAACAATCATTGCGCTTTGAGGGTTCGTCCGTGTTCCGGCAAGTCCGTCGCAGTCAAACGCATGCTCAGGATTTGAGAGACCCAATCCATTCTTCCGCCGTGAGGAAGGAGGCCATCCGTGTTTGTTGAAAGAACTTGCGGTATAAGTTTCACCGTGTGTCCGAAGATGGTATATTCCTGTTGTATTGTTCAACCAAACAATTCAAGAAAATGACATCAGTAAAAGTGAAATTTCGGGCTTCGCGCGTTCCGGGCAAGGCCGGCAGTGTGTTTTACCAAGTGATTCATGCGCGTGTGGTCCGCCAGATTCGGACGAGTTTTCATTTATTTGCGGACGAATGGGATTGCCGTCAGGAAAACGTTGCGGCCGTCGGTCCGGATACAGTGCCCGTACGTGCCAATTACCTGACCGACGTCCGTGCAAAGATCCATCGCGATTGCCTGCGCCTGAACAGCGTTGTGGAAGAACTGGTTCGCCAAGGCCGTGCATTCACGGTCGACGACATCGTGACGAGGTATGTGGCCCGTAAGTCAGAGCTTTCGTTTTTTCATTTCATGAGCGATGTGACCGTCCAGCTGGCCCGGTTGGGGCGGGAACGGACGTCCGAAACCTATGCTACGACGCTCCGCAGCTTCATGGCATTCAGAAAAGGTGTGGATGTGCCTGTCGACGAGATTAGTCCCGAGCTGATGCTCTATTATGAGGCCTATTTGCGCAACCGGGGATTGGCAATGAACACCATATCTTTCTACATGCGCATTCTTCGGGCCGTATATAACCGGGCTGTTGAACGGGGGCTGACCCCGCAGCGCCATCCGTTCAAACCGACCTATACCGGCATTGCACGGACTACGAAGCGTGCTGTCGCACTCAATGTGGTCAAACGTATCAAAGCATTGGAACTGCCGCCACATTCATCGTTAGACCTTGCGCGCGACCTTTTCCTGTTCTCTTTCTACACGCGGGGGATGTCGTTTGTCGACATGGCCTATTTGCGGAAGAGTGACCTGCGAGGCGGTGTGTTGACGTATCGCAGACGAAAAACAGGTCAGCGTCTCACGATGAAGTGGGAGCGATGTATGCAGCAAGTGGTGGACAAATATGCCCCCACGCAGACCGACTACCTCCTGCCCATCATCCGCCCCACGGGCGACCCGCGCCGCCATTATCAGAACGCGCTCCATCTGGTCAACGTGCGTTTGCATTCCATTGGTGAACGCATCGGCCTGTCGAGCCGTCTGACCATGTACGTTGCCCGTCACACCTGGGCCAGCGTGGCCCGCAGCAAGCACATCCCCATTTCGGTCATCAGCGAAGGGATGGGGCATGATTCCGAGGCCACGACGCAGATTTATCTGGCGTCGCTGGACCATTCCGTTGTCGACCGGGCCAATGCGATGATCCTGCGCGGATTGTGAGCCGTTCTTCGGTTGCGTCCGGCAGTTTGCCGCGAAGGGACCATGAAGCGTCGGCCGTTGTCGTGAAGACGGCCAGAAAGAATAGTGAAAAGCGTGCGAAATACGTTCCGCTTTGCCCGTCGGAGAGGGCAGGGCGCCATTTCTTCGTCTTGCGGTTTTCTGCGTTTACGTGGGAATGTGTAACTTTGCCGTGAAAGTAATCATAAACTTGAAGGCTATGGATTGCATTACGAACCGGCGGACAGTCCGCCGTTATGCCGCGCGTCCCGTCGAGGACGCCATTCTGCACCGCCTCCTCGCCGAGGCTGAACGCACGCAGACGATGGGCAACATGCAGTTGTACAGTGTCGTGGTGACCCGCTCGCCCGAGATGAAAGCCCGCTTGCTCCCCCTGCATTTCGGTCAGCCCATGGTGACCGAGGCTCCGGTTGTGCTCACGTTTTGTGCGGATTTCAACCGAACCGTGCGTTGGTGCGAGCAGCGTCAGGCCGAGCCGGGTTACGATAACTTCCTCTCGTTCCTCAATTCGGCCACCGACGCCTTGCTCTATTGTCAGACGTTTTGTACGCTTGCTGAGGCCGAAGGGCTGGGGCTCTGCTTTCTTGGCACTACGCTCTATAACCCGCAGGGCATTGTCGACGTGCTCGGCTTGCCGCGCCTTGTGGCGCCGGTGGCTACCATCACGCTTGGGTGGCCGGCAGAGGAGCCCGCACAAACGGACCGGCTGCCTCTTTCGGCCATCGTTCATGACGAGCATTATCATGACTATGACGCACAGACCATAGACAACGCGTACAGCGAGAAGGAAAGCCTGCCCGAAAATCTCGCTTTCGTCCGTGAGAACGGCAAGCAGACCCTTGCGCAGGTCTTTACAGACGTCCGATATACTCGCCGCGACAATGAGGCGCTCTCGCGTGGCTATCTCGACATGCTGCGCCACCAGGGTTTTCTCCGCGAGTGAGCGTTTACGTCCCGGATCTTACATGAACGGCCCCGCCAGTCCGCACCGAAGCGAGCAGGCGGGGCCGTTCATGTTTCTGCCTTTCTCTTGCGGCGCTGTGCCTGCATCCCGGTCGTTACAAGTGACGCCTCTTGTTGGGGGATAGCCTATTGCGGCGGCGATGGCATGGTACGGACACAAAAAATGAGCGGACAAAGGCCGGAGATCCTTTGTCCGCTCGCAAAAAAGGAGGAGCGCGCCGCCTCGCGCGACGACCCGCCCTCCTGAGAGGGAATTAGTCTTGTGCGCGCACGATAATCGTGATCGTGCTCGTCTGCTTGTTGTAGTTGTCGATTGCACCCCAGCGCGAAGCAGCTTTGATGCGAACCTTGATTTCGAGCGGCTTAACAAGAACCCAAGTCTTACCCGTTTCGGTGAAGTTGAGCGTACCGTTAGTCGGGTTGATCGTAACGTACTTGCTGTCGCTGGCGTTCACAAGCTCATAGGTCGGAGCGGTCAGCCCCCAGAGCGTGAACGGGTTGGTGCCGGTAGCGTAGGTGTACGTAGCGGTGCTCGTGTTGTTGCCGAACTGTGCTACGCCGTCCTTCCACATCGGATTGCCCCACATGTCTTCCCAAACGAAGCCATCAGAGATCTTGACATCCTTCTGGTTGCGGTCTTCGATGTAGATCGGCTCGGTTTTGCCAGCTTTCCAAGAGCCGCTGAATCCGTCTACGACGATATCGGCTTTGTACTTGTGCTCGCTGTGCGTGCCCCACATGATTTCAGTGCCCATCGACATAGCCTGGTTGTTGTAGGTGTTCTTGTCGATGGTGAGCGTGTGGCCGCTGAGGGTCGTGCCCGGCGTCGGGTGGTTGATTACCCAGTTCTCGTCTACCGTACCGCCAGCCGTTTCGATGGCCGTCTTGTCGTTCTGGTAACCGAGGAATGCGCTTTCGAGATCCATCGAGAAGTCGATGCCGGTGATCTGTCCGCTGCCGTTGAGTGTGGTTTTCGGCTGGAAGGTGACCTTTCCGTTCTCAGGCAGACCTTCCCAGAAGTGGTCGTCCACCGTGAGCTTGTTGGTCGGATAAGTCATCGGAGCGTTGACATTGCAGGTGATGACGTACTTGCGCACTGCGCCGTCAGAGGTCTTGCCGTATTGCACTTCCAGCGTGGTCGAGAAGCTCTTGTCGATGGCAGTCTTCTTCGGGATGACGAGATAGATCTTCTTCTTTGTCTTGTCGACTTTGAGGTAGGCCGGCGTGGTCTGGTCGTTCTTCATGTCGTAGGTGAAGAACTCGTTGTCGCCCATCATGCCCTCTTGCTTGAAGATGCGGATGTAGGCAGCATCGCTCAACTCGAATTCCTGGTCGGCCTTGTTCCA
>DVNY01000095.1 GCA_018714085.1 Candidatus Caccomonas pullistercoris | reverse complement strand
CGGCATGCCCGGGCTTGCGCGGCCTGTGCGGGATGAGCGTCGGACGGTCCTTCCCCGCCAGTCCGGCTGGATGGGAAAACGGTCCGGCTGGCAGAAAATTTCGGACGGCTGACAGAACGAACGGGACGGCTGACCGGAAAGGCTGTCACGGCTGCCGGCCTGCGTAGTGGTAAACACTTTCTGACTTTCCGGCCGCCGGAGATTCCGGTCATAATCCGTATCTTTGCCCTGCGAAGATAGGATGCGGCTCAGCCAAGCCACGAAGAAAGCGGGGCTTTCTCTTGTCTCGACGCTCGCCTTTTGCTATCTTTGCAGTTCAATACTTCAATAAAACGCACGTGTATGGCAGATAATACGAAAAAAGTAGTCATTAATTCTTATGACGATTTTGCAAAGCTGACGGGGCAGGTGATAGGCATCTCCGACTACCTCGAAATCCCGCAAGAACGCATCAACCAGTTTGCCGACGCCACGCTCGACCATCAGTGGATACATGTCGACGTGGAACGGGCCAAGTCGGAAAGCCCTTATAAGTCGACGATTGTTCACGGTTACCTGACGCTTTCGCTCTTGCCCTATCTGTGGCAGCAGATCATCCAGGTGAACAACCTGAAAATGATGGTGAACTACGGGATGGACAAGATGCGTTTCGGGCAGGCCGTGCTGGCCGGCCAGAGCGTGCGGCTCGTGGCAACGCTTCAAGCCATTTCCAACCTTCGCGGCATCTGCAAGGCCGAGATCAAGTTCTCCATCGAGATCAAGGACTGCAAGAAAAAAGCCTTGGAGGGTGTGGCCACGTTCCTCTACTATTTTGAGTAAGCTGGCCCGTCCCGTGGATGGAACAACGGCCGCCGAGGTGATTCGAAGTCGCCCGGCGGCCGTTGTTCTATGTGGCAGCGTGGAGGTATGACGCCGGTTCAGCGAAACACGATGTCCGTGATGACCATCGCGCCGACACGGCTGTTCAACCCGTCGACCAGTTCGCGCCGGCGCATGAGCAGGTTGGCGCGGAGGGCGGGCGATTTGAGTTGCACGAAGAGCTTTTGGTTGCGGATTTCCACTGCACCTGTGTAGGCCGCCACGGTGGGGCCGGCCACGTCCGGCCATGCCTGGACGAGGCGGTATTCGTTCAAGGGTGTTTCGAGGCCGTCAAGGCGCAGTGCGCGATAGACAACCGATGCCAGGTCTTCTTCCTTATACCGTTTCATCGTTGATTGTGCCGTTTTCCACGGCGAACAGCTTGAAGTCGCACGCCGCCTGTTGCAGGATCCGGTCGAGGTGTTCGCGGTTGGTGTCGGTCAGGAAAATCTGGCCGAACTCGTTGCCGGCGGCCAGACGGACGATCTGTTCAACACGGTGGCTGTCGAGTTTGTCGAAAACGTCGTCGAGCAGGAGCAGCGGCGTCTGGCGCCGGCCCGTTTCTTTGAGCAGGGCGAACTGGGCCAGTTTCAGGGCGACGAGGTAGGTTTTGCACTGTCCCTGCGACCCCTCTTTCCTGATGGGGAAGCCTCCGAGCTCCATGATGAGGTCGTCCTTGTGGACGCCGTGGAGTGTGAACCCGACGACGCGCTCCTTGGGGCGTGCCTGTCGCAGCTGGTCGAGCAGCGGGCCGCGTTCGCAGTGTGACGCATAGGTGAGCCTGACTTCTTCTTCAGCTTGTGCGATGCGGCTGTACATGGCTTGGAAAACCGGCGTGAGCCGTTTGGCGAACTCCACGCGCTCCTTATATATATATGTACCGGCGGCGGACATTTCTTCCTCGTATATGTCCATCATGTCCGGGTCGGGTTCGTTTTCTGCTTTGAGCAGGTTGTTGCGTTGTGCCAGTGCGCGTCCGTAGCGGACAAGGGCATCGAGATAATTCGCGTCGTATTGTGAGATGACCGTGTCGACAAAGCGTCGGCGTTCCTCGCTGCCACCGGTGATGAGGGATGTGTCGGCCGGAGAGATCATCACGAGTGGGGCAAAACCGATGTGCTCCGTCAGCCGCCGGTAGTCCTTTCCGTTGCGTTTGAATGTCTTACGCCGGCCCACCTTGGTGCCGCAACTGATGGTTTCGGCCTCTCCGGCATCGGTCAGGTAGCGCCCTTGAAGCATGAACATTTCCTCCCCGTGACGCACCACCTGTGCGTCGATGGGATTGGTGTGGCTTTTGCAAAACGAAAGGTAGTAGACCGCGTCGAGCACATTGGTCTTCCCCATGCCGTTGGCACCGATGAAACAATTGATCTTGTCCGAGAAAGCCAAGTCGGCCTGCGCGATGTTCTTATAGTTCAGGATGGATAGATTCTTAATGACCATTTGTCGTTATTCATGCTTTGGCCGACAAATTTATAATAATGCGCAGAAATACATCCCCGCTCCGCGTGGAAAATGCGGGAGCTTCAAAAAAGACGGTGATTATTTTATAAGTTACGCAGAAAGTATTAATTTTGTCGCGCTTTAACGAATAAAACATTTAACGATAATGACACAGAAAAGCAAAAGCCAGTCTTTGGACGCCAGCAGTGCAGTGGCGCAGTCCGAAGCGTTCATCATTAAACATCGTAATCCGATCATAATTGCCGCCGTGGTCTTGGTCGTTTTGATCGGCGGTTTCTTCGCGCTCAAAGCGTTCTATTGGGGCCCTCGCGGCGAGAAAGCCGCCACGATGCTGGCCTTGGGTGAAGACTACTTTGCTGCCGGGGATTTCGAAACGGCGCTGAAAGGCGATAAACAGGGCTTCGTGGGTTACGAGAAGATAGCCAAGGACTACGCGCACACCGATGCCGGCAACTTGGCCAATTTCTATGCAGGCATCTGCTATGCCCAGCAAGGCAAGGACAAGGAGGCTATTCCTTATCTCGAAGCTTTCGACACGCAGGACGACGTGACGATTTCACCCGCCGCGCTTAACACGCTGGCCAACTGCTATGCCTCGACCAACCAGCTCGACAAGGCCGTCGCCACGTTCAAGGAAGCCGCAAAACTCTCGGGTCACAACAGCCTGGCACCTATCTGCCTGAAAGAGGCTGCCCAGATACTCGAATCGCAGAACAAGAAGGCTGAGGCGCTCACCCTGTATCAGCAAATCAAGAGTGAATACGGCACGAGCATCACGGCGCAGGACATCGACAAATATATCGAGCGCGTGTCCAAGTAAGCGTAACGCCCATGTCATCTGCGAATTTCACAATTAAAGACTTGGCTGCTTCCGTGCCCGACGCCAGTTCGATGCGCATCGGAATCGTTGCAGCAGAGTGGAATCACGAAATCACCGGAAAACTGGTCGACGGTGCGCTCGAAGCGTTGAGGCAGTACGGCGTCAAGGACGGGAACATCACCGTGAAGACCGTGCCGGGAAGTTTTGAACTGATTTACGGCTGTTCGCAGCTCGCCAAGTGCGGGTTGCTCGATGCCGTCATCGCGATCGGTTGCGTCATTCGTGGCGACACGCCTCATTTCGACTATATCTGCGACGCTGTCACCCAAGGCATCAGCAAGCTGAATGTCGAAGGACAAGTTCCCGTAGTGTTCGGCCTGCTCACTGTGAACAATTTGGAGCAAGCTGAGGAACGCACGGGAGGTCGCCTCGGAAACAAAGGCGAGGAATTTGCGGTCACGGCAATAAAAATGGCTGATTTCGCTTGGCAGTTGCAAAAATAAGCACTATCTTTGCATCGTCTTAGAAATAAGGAGGGCAAATTCCAGAGTGGCCAAATGGGGCAGACTGTAAATCTGCTGGCTTTCGCCTTCGGTGGTTCGAATCCATCTTTGCCCACACATCGGGACGAGTAAGAAAACATTTCTTGCTCGTCCCGATGTGTTTTTGTTCATGGAGAGTCGTGTGGGTTGACGTGATGCGGTTGGCGATGTGTGGTGGTCACTCTTGGGACTGCGATAGGGTAGGACGGGAGGCCGTTTCTCGCGCTCTGTGCACGATGACGTAGTGCCGTGCGGGTTGACCTGTCAATTCGTTTTTGCGGTGTGGCTTTCCGTTTTTTACAAGTTGCCGATTGATTCTTGGATAAGTGGGCGGGCGATGTCTACGTGCCGATGTCGAAAACACGTGTGTGGATTTTCAGTCATAGGGTAGGATTTGGGCGAGTGCAGCAGCATACATCTATTGTTGAACTACTCTTGGGACACAAAGCGGAGTCAAAGGGAGGAAGAAAGCTCTACTTCGTTGTGGAGTAATGTGCTGGGGCGAATTGACGCTTGGGGTTATGGCTGCTTTTATCGTAGTGAGAGTAAAAAAATCGCCTATAAGTCAAACACTTACAGGCGATTTTTTGAGCCGAAAGCCGGACTCGAACCGGCGACCTATTCATTACGAATGAATTGCTCTACCAACTGAGCTATTTCGGCCTGCGATGTCTCTTTCCCTTTCTTCCCGAAAGACGATGCAAAGGTAGGAGTTTGTTCTGAAACTACCAAATAAATCGTTGCCTTTTTGTGTGAGATGGGCAAAAAACTTGGTAATCCGCATCTTCACCGATGCAGTACACATTAATAATAAATAGCCGAAATGCCAAATAAGACTTTGTTTGAAGGGGGGTGGAATTGTCGCCACGCTGTCTGGCTATTTCGAGCGGCTTGCACGGCATGTCGCTTTAAGTCCGCTAATGGTGGCGTTTTGTCCGTAATAAATCGGATATCATTTGCAGGAACGGGAATGTTTAATTATTTTTGCGCGAAATCGCGTCAGTAAAGCGCGATAAACAGACGTTGAACCAGAGAAAACAAAATGATATGTTGAGAATTGCAGTCCAGTCAAAGGGACGATTGTACGAAGATACGATGGCGCTGCTGAGTGAGGCCGATGTGAAAGTGTCCTCCGCCCGTCGGACTCTTTTGGTAAGGGCAAAGAATTTTCCGGTAGAGATACTCTATTTGCGTGACGATGACATTCCGCGGACCGTAGCCGACGGTGTGGCGGATATCGGTGTCGTCGGACTTAATGAATTGGAAGAACAAGGTGCAGAGGCCGACGTGGTGCGCCGGCTCGGTTTCGGTGCCTGTCGTCTGTCGTTGGCCGTCCCTAAGGAAGTGGACTATACAGGCGTGCAGTGGTTTGAAGGCCGTCGTATCGCCACGTCCTATCCGCACATCCTTACTCGCTATTTGAACGAGCAGGGCGTCAATGCGGAGGTCCACGTCATTACGGGGTCTGTGGAAGTGTCGACAAGTATCGGCATCGCCGATGCCATTTTTGACATCGTCAGTTCGGGTTCCACACTCGTCAGCAACAACCTGAAAGAGGTGGAGACCGTGATGGAGAGCGAAGCTGTGATGATCGGCAACCCGTTGATGAGCGGTTACAAGCGCAGCATCCTTGACGAACTCCTCTTCCGAATAGAAGCCGTGAAGAGCGCAGAAGGAAAGAAATACGTGCTTATGAACGTGCCTAAGGACAAAGTGGACGACATCTTGGCCGTCTTGCCGGGTGTGAAAAGTCCGACTGTGATGCCATTGGCCGACGCTGCTTGGTGCAGCGTGCATACGGTGCTTGACGAAGAGCGCTTTTGGGAAATCATAGGTCAGCTGAAAGAAAACGGAGCACAGGGCATACTGGTCGTTCCGATTGAGAAAATGATTATCTGACAGCGATGATGAGAATTGTCAATTATCCAGAGCCTTCCACGTGGGCGTCGCTCTTGGAGCGGCCAGTGCAGGATATCATGTCCTTGCTTGAAGTAGTACGTCCCATATATGACCGTATAAAGTCGGAAGGCGACCGAGCCGTCTACGAATACGAAGAACTGTTCGACCATGTGCGACTGGCTCGGATCGCCGTGCCGGAGGCGGAACTTGCCGCTGCGGGAAACTCACTTTCGGCCTCATTGCGCGAGGCTATCGATATTGCTTATGAGAACATTCGTGCTTTTCACGCAGCCCAGCGTTTCGAACCGATACGTGTGGCGGTCTGCCCAGGGGTAGTATGTGAGCAGCGCGCCGTGCCGATCGAGCGGGTCGGGCTTTACGTGCCCGGAGGGACAGCACCGCTGTTCTCGACCGTGCTGATGCTTGCCGTGCCGGCGCAGATTGCCGGTTGTCGCGAGATTGTCCTGACTACGCCTCCGGGCAAAGACGGTCATGTCCATCCTGCCATTCTCTATGCTGCACATAAGGCTGGTGTACACAAGGTGTTCACTGTGGGCGGGGCTCAGGCCGTGGCCGCAATGGCCGTGGGCACAGAGAGCATACCCAAGGTTGACAAAATCTTCGGCCCAGGCAACCAGTACGTCATGGCCGCCAAACAGTTGGTAGCGCTCTATGATACGGCAATAGACCTACCTGCGGGACCAAGTGAGGTGGAAGTCCTTGCCGATGAGACCTGTTGCCCGGAGTTCGTGGCTGCCGATTTGTTGAGCCAGGCCGAACATGGTGTCGACAGTCAGGTCGTGCTGGTGACGACGAGTTCTGTGTTGATTGATGCTGTCCAAGCTGAAGTCGAGCGTCAGCTATCGACGCTCAGTCGCAGTGAAATCGCCCGCAAAGCACTCGACCACAGTCTTCTTCTTCTTGTTCACGACATGGAAGAGGCCGTCGCGCTGACCAATGCTTACGCGCCCGAACATCTTATTTTGGCTGTTCGCAACTATAACGATGTGAAGGAGCGCATTGACCACGCCGGCTCTGTCTTTTTAGGCAATTGGAGTTGCGAGAGCGCCGGAGATTACGCGTCGGGCACCAACCACACTCTTCCTACGAAAGGATATGCCCGGGCGTATAGCGGGCTGTGTTTGGACTGCTTCATGCGGAAAATGACGTTTCAGGAACTCACGCCGGAGGGCATCCGCCACATCGGGCCTGCGGTTGAGCAGATGGCGGAGGCCGAATGCCTTGATGCTCACCGCATGGCGATGACCTTGCGTCTGCGAAGCGTGGAGGAGGACGCTGACTTATGAAAGACTTGCAGTTATTGGTGCGGCCCAACATTTGGTCGCTTGAACCTTATAGTTCAGCCCGTGATGAGTATAAAGGTCATGAGGCGCACGTATTCCTCGATGCGAACGAGAGTCCCTACAATAAGCCATACAACCGTTATCCCGATCCTTTACAGACAGAGTTGAAAAAACTCGTGTCGCAGGAGAAGAACGTGCCGGAAGCGAACATCTTTGTCGGCAATGGTAGCGATGAGGCCATCGATTTGGTCTACCGGGTGTTTTGTGCTCCGGGTTTGGACAATGTGGTCGCTATCGAACCGACCTATGGCATGTATGCCGTGTGTGCCGCCATCAACGATGTAGATTATCGGCGCGTGCTTCTCGACGAGCAGTTCCGCTTTTCGGCCGACCGCCTGCTCGAAGCAGCCAATGCACGCACGAAGGCTATTTTCCTCTGTTCGCCGAACAATCCGACCGGTAATGACCTGGACCGTGACGAGATGCTGTCACTGGTCCGTCGCTTTGACGGAATCGTCGTCGTGGACGAGGCCTATGCAGATTTCTCGGACCAACGGCCGATGCGTGTCGAACTGGAAACCTGCCCTAATCTCGTGGTGCTCAACACGCTCTCAAAAGCATGGGGGAGTGCCGGTATCCGACTGGGCCTTGCCTATGCCTCGAAAGAAATTGTTGGGCTTTTCAATAAAGTGAAATATCCATATAATGTCAGTACGCTGGCTCAGGAAAAAGCCATTGAGATTTTGCGGCGGAGCTATGATGTCCATGCTTGGGTAGGACGCACAAAGAAAGAGAGGGCTCGCGTGATGGAGGCTTTCCGGCAGCTACCTATCTGCAAGACCGTATATCCGACGAGCGCCAACTTCTTCTTGGCGCGAATGACGGAGGCGGAAACG
Source organism: Candidatus Caccomonas pullistercoris (assembly GCA_018714085.1). Taxonomy (GTDB): domain Bacteria; phylum Bacteroidota; class Bacteroidia; order Bacteroidales; family Bacteroidaceae; genus Alloprevotella; species Alloprevotella pullistercoris. The sequence continues at coordinate 4,475 of DVNY01000095.1, read as the reverse complement.
ATTTACCGCTACCTGATTGACAAAGGTATTGTCGTGCGCAACCGTTCACGCGTGGCGCTCTGTGGGAATTGTTTGCGTGTCACCATCGGTAATACGCAAGAGAATGTGGAATTATTGTCAGCTTTACGAAAATACGTTCCGGCATGAAAAAAGCGCTATTCATAGACCGTGACGGTACGCTCGTACGCGAGCCTGCCGATGAACAGGTCGATTCGTTCGAGAAACTATCTTTTGTGCCTGGCGTGTTCAGTAGCCTGCGTCGTATACGCCAGTTGACGGACTACGAGTTTGTCATGGTGAGCAATCAGGACGGCCTCGGTACGTCCGCTTTTCCCGAAGAGACTTTCTGGCCCGTCCACCGCTTCATTCTTGACACGCTTGCGGGCGAGGACATCACTTTTGATGCCATCTACATCGACCGTCACTTCCCCGAGGACAATGCCCCTACACGCAAGCCCGGCACGGCGATGCTCACGCGCTACATGGAAGGCGGTTATGACATGGCCAGCAGTTATGTGATAGGTGACCGGGAGACCGACGCTCAGTTGGCCCGCAACTTGGGTTGCATGTCTCTGATTTTGAGTGACGGGATGACATGGCCGGAAATTGCCCGCCGTGTCATAGGAGGTGAGCGAACGGCCGAGGTCCACCGGAAGACGCGCGAAACAGATGTCCGTGTTCGTCTCGGACTCGACGGCTCAGGGTTCTGTCATGTCGACACCGGATTGAAGTTCTTCGACCACATGCTCGAACAACTTGCCCACCATGGCGCGATGGATGTGGACATCCAAGTCCACGGCGATCTTGAAGTCGACGAACACCATACGGTGGAGGACACAGCCCTTGCGTTGGGCGAATGCCTGCTTCGTTGTCTTGGTGACAAGTGCGGCATTCGCCGGTATGGCTTTGTCCTGCCGATGGATGACTGCCTGTGTCAGGTGGCGCTTGATTTCGGCGGCCGGCCGTGGTTGGTGTGGAACGCAGGTTTTATGCGCGAACGCATCGGTGACGTCCCCACAGAAATGTTCTTTCACTTTTTCAAGAGTCTCAGTGATGCTGCCAAGATGAATCTTAACGTCCAAGCGGAAGGGCAGAACGAGCATCATAAGATTGAGGGTATCTTCAAGGCTTTCGCGCGGGCTGTGAGAATGGCGGCCGAGCGCGATTTTGACCATTTTGTCCTTCCATCGAGTAAGGGGCAACTATGAGACGCGCGGGAGCATTTGCCGTGGCGGTTCTGACGGTTATGGTCATGTCGCTTGTGGCGTGTGAAAAGTTGGAAATCCCTGATGAAGGCGGCGAAGACGGCGGCGGGCAGACCGAGTTGCCGGATGATGGCGGCGAGAGTGGTGACGGCAATGACGACGGAGGCGGCGTGATGGTTAGCGATACGCTCACGGTGGCTGAGGCGCAGTTGATGATGGACAGTTACGTCGGAGTGAAAGGCTATGTCGTTGGTTACATACCGGGCAATCAACTGAGCCAGAGTGTGTTCGGGGTTCCCGAAGAAGCGCCAAATACAAACATGCTCATTGCGGATTCGCCTGACGTCACCGACGCATCGCTCTGCATGCCTGTCCTGCTTGAACCCGAAGAGGTTCGCCCTATGATCAATCTCTATGACCACCCCGACTATTACCAGTGCCCCGTCTATGTCGAAGGCATGGTGACGACTTATTTCTCGGTGGCTGGCATCCGCGACGTTTATGCTTTTATTCTGTGGGATGAGTATAGCCCGGGGCTTCCAGAACCCGGTGTGGAAACACCGGTCCTTGATCCGGATACCCAACATGTTACTTCTGGACGAGGCTTCGCGTCAGTCCGTTTTTTCGGAAATAATCGGCCGGAGTGAGGTTCGGTTCGGAAAGAAAATTGTATTTTCGCGTCCGAACAAAGCAACAAATCATTTCTTAGCACAATGGAAATAGAAGGAAAAATCATTGCAGTCCTGCCCGCGCGTGGCGGTACGTCGGCTCGTACGGGGGCAGCGTGGAAATCGCAGGAATTTGTCATAGAAACATTCGATCAATATCCCCGTAAGTGTGTGTTCCGGATTTTTGGCGAAGACCGTCTCAATCAGATGAACGTGCAGTTGGGCGAGGTGTTGCGTGTTTCTTTCGATATTGATGCTCACGAGTATAACGGCCGTTGGTATAACGATGTGTCGGCATGGCGGGTAGATCGCAATGTGTCTGTTCCTTCGGCTGGGCAACCTGTCGCCACTGCCCCAGCGCAGTCCGACCCGGCCGTCGGACAGCCCGCAGCGCCCGCTTCGGGATCCGCCGGATTCGGGACAGCGTCCGCTGGTGTTGCGGGTGGCATGGAAATGATGGGCGGTGCTGGCGGCAATGTAGACGACCTGCCGTTCTGATCCGGAAATTTGTAAACTTATTTGGTTCCCCCTTCAGCCCGGACCAGGCCGAAGGGGGAACTTTCAGTGTTGACACGCAAAAGGTATGTCGGTTTCAAAATACGTGTTAGGAGCCACGTTGTTGCATTTCTTTCGCTGGCTGTTCCTCTTCTTCATCCTGTCGACGGTTGGGGCGGTGCTGTTATACCGATGGCTGCCCGTGCCGTTGACCCCTTTGATGGTCATTCGCTGTGTGCAGCAGGTCGGCGATGGCGAGCCAATCCGTTTGCGTCACCATTGGGTGCCGTTGGCAGACATGTCGAAATACTTGCCGGTCGCCGTGATAGCCTCCGAAGACCAGAACTTCATGCACCATCACGGTTTCGATTTCAAGGCCGTCCGCCAGGCTTACATGGAACATCTTGAAGGCGGTCGTCGGCGTGGGGGGAGCACCATCAGTCAGCAAACAGCGAAGAATGTGTTCCTCTGGCCTAAATCGACATGGGTAAGGAAAGGTTTCGAAGCCTACTTCACGGTGCTGATAGAACTTCTATGGTCGAAAGAACGTATTATGGAAGTCTATTTGAACAGTATAGAAATGGGCGATGGCATCTATGGCGCGGAGGCTGTCGCACAACTGCACTTCGGATGCCCGGCAGGCGAACTGACCCGGGCGCAGTGCGCACTTGTTGCAGCAACCCTTCCCAATCCAAGAATGTACAACTCAGCTGCCCCGTCGCGTTACATGATGAAGCGCCAGCGCCAAATCATGCGTGAGATGAAGCATATTCCGCTTTTTCGACCGGGCGAATAGACCCGGTTTGGCGGGGGGGGGAAGCACCATTGCCAAGGCCCTGTTGTCCGTTAGCTGAGTGCCTCGCAGTCGAAATGAAGCGGAAGCAAGTCTGCCGCCTTTTCCAGTCGGTATATGCACTCCGTCCCGTAGAGCAGGATGTGCATCGGGCTTTCTTGGTATTGCTCTATTTCGAGCAAAGCTTGCCGGCAGGCGCCGCAAGGAGTAATCGGGAGTTCGAGGAACTTGCCGTCGCAGCCTTTTGCCGCAATGGCAAGTGCCGGAATACGGCTGGCGGGATAATGGGCGTGAGCAGCGTAGATCGTGCATCGTTCTGCGCATGTGCCTACTGTGAACGATGCGTTTTCCTGGTTGCTTCCTATGAAAATCGTTCCGTCCTCGAGCAGGGCTGCTGCACCGACATGGAAGTGCGAATACGGGGCATAAGACGTTTCGCAGGCCTTTTGTGCAGCTTCAACTAAGTCCCTCTCGGTCGAGGACAAGTCGCTCAGATCGCAAACGTCGTAATCGAATTGAAAAGTCTTTCGTAGCATATTCTTATGTTTTCGTTGAGCAAACATAAGAATAAAATGGTGATTTCCAACTCAGTTATGAAGAAAATTGTTCGCCATTCACCATAAAAAAACCGGCAAGCCTTTGGACTGTGTCAGCTTGCCGGTTTTTATTTAAGTTTTGGCGGTTACATCGTTTCCTCTACCAAGGTCAGGGAGCTTCCCATCGAGGATGTATTGTAACCATATGTCAGGCTATCGAGGAAAGGCTCGACTCTGATGGGCATTTGTCCGTTCCATGAGGAGCGGACAGGCTCTTTTTCTGTCAGTCCGGGAAAGAACCTGTTCCACTGTTTCGGTTGCAACCGGGGCGGCGATGCCATCACATTCATCATGGAGAAAGAGAACCTATCCTTCATGGAAGCCATTGAGTGCTTGGACAGACGGCATAGTATTCCCATTGAATATGTGGAGGAACAGAACAAGGAGCAAGCAGCAAAAATCCGGCACAAGGAAACGCTTCTTGCCACACTCGGCCATGTGCAGGACTTCTTTGTAAGCAGCCTGCTGATGCCGGACAGTGATGAAAGCCGCCTTGCCCGCGAATATGCTTACGGAAGATGGCCGGAAGAGTTCTGTTCGGTCGCAGGCATCGGGTACGCGCCGCGTGACGGAGGTGCGTTCATGGAGTTCTGCCGGACAAAAGGATTGGACGAGAATGCACTTTTCGAGTTGGGTCTGCTCCGGCGTGGAGATGACGGTCGTGTGTATGCCATGTTCAGACACAGGATAATGATTCCCATACGCAACAGGTGGGGAC
>DVNY01000094.1 GCA_018714085.1 Candidatus Caccomonas pullistercoris | reverse complement strand
ATGTTCGGCTACGCATGCAACGAGACGGAGAACTACATGCCCGTTACGCTCGACCTGGCGCAGCTCATCATGCGCGTGTTGGCCGACATACGCAAGGAAGGCAAGCTCATGACCTACCTGCGACCCGACTCTAAGAGCCAGGTCACCGTGGAATACGCCGACAACGGCACGCCGCAGCGCATCACCACAATCGTGGTGTCAACGCAGCACGACGAGTTCGACACCGACGACGCCCGCATGCTGGCACACATCAAGGACGACGTGAAGAACATCCTCATGCCGCGCGTGAAGGAACAGATACACTCGGAGAAGGTGCTCGCACTGTTCAACGACGACATAGAATACCTGGTCAACCCGACAGGCAAGTTCGTCATCGGAGGTCCCCACGGCGACACGGGCCTCACGGGCCGCAAAATCATCGTCGACACTTACGGCGGACGCGGTGCCCACGGCGGCGGCGCTTTCTCAGGAAAAGACCCGTCGAAAGTGGACCGCTCGGCAGCTTACGCCGCACGCCACATCGCCAAAAACATGGTTGCCGCAGGCGTAGCCGACGAGATGCTCGTCCAGCTCAGTTACGCCATCGGCGAAGCCAACCCCGTGAGCGTCTACGTCAACACCTACGGCCGCTCGCACGTCAGCATGACTGACGGTCAGATAGCCGAAGTCATCAAGCGCACATTCGACCTCCGCCCCTACGCCATCGAGCGCCGCCTCAAACTGCGCCAGCCCATGTATGAAGAGACGGCCGCCTACGGCCACGTCGGCCGCGAGCCCCGGACGGTGACCAAAACGTTCCGCGTCGGCCCTTCTGAGACGCGCGACGTCGAGGTGGAGCTATTCACATGGGAGAAGCTCGACTGCGTCGACATGATCAAGAAAGCCTTTGGCCTGTAAAAGAAAACCATCGTTGCGACGGGCCGGCCCGTCGCAACGATGAATAAATCCAGTCACAGCGATGAACATCTGCATCTACTGCGCTTCAAGCGGACAAGTGCCCGAGAACTACGTGGCCGACGCCCGCCTGCTGGGCACGCTGGCCGCCCGCATGGGCCACACGCTCGTCAACGGAGCCGGGCGCACCGGCCTGATGGGCGCAGCCTCCGACGCTGCCCTCGCCGAGGGCGGCGAAGTAGTCGGCGTCATCCCCCGGTTCATGGTGGAGCAAGGCTGGCACCATCAGGGACTGACGCGGCTCGAAGTGGTGCCCGACATGCACCGCCGCAAGGAGCGCATGGCCCGCCTGGCCGACGCCTGCATTGCCCTGCCGGGCGGCGTGGGCACCCTCGAAGAACTCCTCGAAATCATCACTTGGAAGCAGTTGGGCCTCTACCTGAACCCGATCGTCGTGCTCAACACGGACGGATATTTCGACGCCCTGCTTGCCCAGCTGCGCAGAGCGGTGGACGAGCGGTTCATGCGCGACGTGCACGCCTCGATCTGGCAAGTGGCCGCCACACCGGCCGAAGCGCTCCGCTTGGCGCTCACCACACCCGCATGGGACAGGAGCATCCGGAAATTTGCCGCCCTCTAAGCCTGGCCGGGCACGCCGGAAAGTGCTAACTTTGCAGCACCATGACGCCACAGCACCACGCAGACACCCTCGTCGTGGGCGACAGCCTCGCCGCCGCCCCTGACAGCATAGCCGTACGGCCTCGACAGAAGACCGTGCGCGACGTGCTGCGCGCCCTGCCGCCCGACGCCACCCCCACCGAACAGGACGACGCCGTGCAGGCTGCCTTCCCGCGCGACACGCTGACCTGGCCCGAAGGCGTCGAACTCAGCCTGCCGGGCATCAAGGCCGAGCCCTACGCCGCCGACCTGCGCCCCATCAACGAATATGAGACGGCCTTCGAACGCCATTCGCCATGGAAGCTCGAACGCCTGCCCTACCGCCAGGAGGGCGTGGCGGGCGACCCGCTCCCCTACCGCTTCCGCACGGACGACTACGTCACCTCGGCACTCCTGCTCTGCTTCTTCCTCGGCGCCTGGGTCGTGGCGCGCTCTTTCCGCTTCATCCGCCAGCAGATCAAGGACTTCTTCTTCACCCGCCAGCACGACAACCTCTTCACTCCCGACGCCGAGCTGCGCGGACAGTTCTTCCTGGTTTTCCAAACATGCTTTGTGCTCGGCGTGCTCTTCTTCGACTACACGCAAGAGTACATGACGAGCGTATTCAATCAAGTCTCGCCCTACAAGCTGCTGGCGACCGACGTGGCCCTCAGTCTGTGCTATTACGCCATCAAACTGACCGGCTACGCATTCGTCAATTGGATTTTCTTCACCAAGGAACAAAACGAGCGCTGGTCCGAGAGCTACATGCTCTGCCTGCTGGCGCTCGGAACAGCCCTTTACCCCGTGGCGCTGCTCGTCGTCTATTTTGACCTCAGCTTCCGTGCCACGCTCATCGTCTGCACCGTCATCCTCTGCCTTGTCAAAGTGTTGCTCTTTTACAAGTGCCACGCCATCTTTTTCCAGTACAGACTGGGCTTTCTGCATTTATTTTTGTACTTTTGCACGCTGGAAATCCTCCCCATGCTCGTCCTGTGGCGAGCGTTGGTCTACGCGAATAACTATCTGGTAATAAACTTCTGAGAAACAGATGATTAAGAAGGTACTTGTGTCGCAGCCTGCGCCATCCTCGGAAAAGTCTCCTTATTACGAAATCGCACGGAAGCACGGAGTAGAGTTTGTCTTTCATCCTTTCATCAAAGTCGAAGGACTTTCAGCCCGCGAGTTCCGTCAACAGAAAATACAGATACTCGATCACTCCGCAGTGGTGTTCAACTCGCGCAACGCCATCGACCATTTCTTCAACCTCTGCAACGAGATGCGCATCACTGTCCCGGAAGACATGAAGTATTTCGGGCTTTCTGAAACCATCCTTCTCTACATCCAGAAGTACGTACAGTATCGCAAGCGCAAGGTCTTTTTCGGCACGACGGGCAAATGGCCGGACCTGCTCTCCGTCATGGCGCGCCACAAGAACGAGAACTACCTCGTGCCGCTGAGCGACGTCCATTCAGACGAGGTGGCGACGATGCTTGACGCCAAGAAGCTGAAACACAAGGAGTGCATCATGTATCGCACGGTGAGCAACGAATATCCCGCCGACCAGCCGTTCGACTACGACATGCTCGTCTTCTTCACGCCAGCCGGCATCCAGTCGCTTTTGAAGAATTTCCCCGACTTCCAACAAGGCGACACGAAACTGGCCTGCTTCGGGAAAGCCACAGCCAAGGCCATCGAAGCCGCCGGGCTTCGCCTTGACCTCGAAGCGCCGTCGGTCGAGGCACCCTCCATGCCTGCCGCCATCGACCTCTTCCTCGAAAAGGAAAACGGGAAGGCCTGACCCCCAACCCCAAACGACCGATGGAGCGGCGTTTCACCTTTTCCAAACCCGAACACCTCTGTCTCAGGAGCGACATCTCCGCCCTCTTTGCAAGCGGAAGCCGCTCGATGACGGTCTACCCCATCCGCATGGTCTACCGTCAGGTCGACGTGGCTGAACACCGCCCTGCGGTGCAGGTGCTGCTCAGCGTCTCGAAACGCCACTTCCGCTACGCCGTCGACCGCAACCGCGTCAAACGGCTGCTCCGCGAGGCCTATCGCCACCACAAGCACATCCTGACCGCCCAATTGCCCGAAAGCCGGGGCCTGCACATCGGCTTTCTCTGGCTGTCGGACAACCTGCCCGCCGCCGAAGAGGTGGAACTGTGCATCGTCAGGCTTTTGCAACAGCTTTCGGAGCGCCTTGCCCCGAAGCCAGCCACGAGCGAATCATGAGACAACTGCTCGTCCGGCTGCTTTGTGCCCCCATCCTCTTCTATCAACGCTACATATCCCCGCTGACGCCGCCCTCGTGCCGATTCACACCGACCTGCTCGGCCTATGCACTCGAAGCAATCCGTAAGCACGGCCCCTTGAAAGGCTTGTGGCTGGCTGTGTGGCGCATATTGCGCTGCCACCCGTTCGGAGGGCACGGCTACGACCCCGTGCCATAACGCCCCGCCAGCAGGCACGGCCTGCACCTGCTCCCCACCATGACTTTCACAGACTTCCACACCCACGACCAGCAAGCTCCGCTGCCCGCCGTCATTCAGGTTCCGACGGACAGCCTGTTGCGCCCCGCCGAATGGCAGCCGCGACCGGGAGCCACATACTCGGTAGGCATCCACCCGTGGGACGTGACCCCCGACGCACCTCTCCAACGCTTGTTCGAGGGGTTTGAGAAGCTCGCCGCGCGACCCGAAACCGTCGCCATCGGCGAGTGCGGCCTCGACCGGCTACGCGGTGACTATGCCAGCCAGAATGCGGTGTTCATCCGTCAGGCCGAATACGCCGAAGCGCTCTCCAAACCCGTCATCATCCATTGCGTGAAGGCCATTGACGAAATTCTGCGCCTGCACAAAGCGATACGGCCACGGATGAGGTGGACCATCCATGGCTTCCGCGGCAATGCCACCACCGCCCGCCAGCTGCTCGCGGCCGGCCTTGACCTGAGCTTCGGCCCGAAGTTCAATCCAGAAGCCGTCTCCACATGCTTTCCAGGCCGACTGCACGTGGAGACCGACAACAGCGGCGTTCCGCTCCGTGAGGTAGTGGCAGCCCTGGCACCTTTCCTGCCACCCGGCGGACTGACATGAGACCGCCCACGTATTTTTGCCCGTTTTGACGGGCTGTCTGCCGCGAAATGCGTAATTTCGCACCCCAGTAAAGCTATTACCACCATAACCATGACAACTACCATCCTCATTTTCACCTTAGTCCTGCTTGTCGGCGCCTACCTTGCCGGACTCCTGGGCTCTTTGACGGGATTGGGTGGCGGCGTGGTCGTCATTCCCCTGCTGACGCTGGGCTTCAACGTCGACTTCCACTACGCCATCGGCGCCGCCTTGGTGGCCTCAATCGCCACGTCGTCAGGTGCGGCCAGCGCCTACGTGCGCGAGGGCATCACGAACGTCCGTCTGGGCATGTTTCTCGAAATCGCCACGACGGTGGGCGCCGTAGGCGGCGCCTTGATCGCGCTATGGATGCCCATCAACGCCATCGCAATCATTTATGGCCTTGTGCTTATCCTGACGGCCGCCATGCAGTATAGGCGTAAAGTGGATCATAGCGGCGTCGTGGGTTCCGTGGCAGCCCAACGGCTCGGACTCTTCGGGACGTATCCCGTCAAGGGCGTCGGACTGGTGGCCTACCAACTGACGAACGTCGTGTGGGGATTCCTCATCATGATTGTGGCCGGTGTGCTCTCCGGCCTGCTCGGTATCGGCAGCGGCGTGCTCAAAGTGCTGGCCATGGACTGCACCATGAAAGTGCCGTTCAAGGTAAGCACAACGACGAGCAACTTCATGATCGGCGTGACGGCCGCCGCCTCTGCCGTGGTCTACATCCAGCGTGGATACATCGACCCGGGCATCGCCTGCCCCGTAATGATAGGCGTGCTATTCGGCGCACTGACAGGCGCACGCCTCTTGAAGCGGATGAAGGTCACCCTGCTGCGCCAGATTTTCGCCATCGCCATCCTGCTTGTCGCCGCCAACATGATTTACAACGGATTCACCGGTAAATTCTGACCACTATGCACCCAGATATTCCCAAACACGACATGAGAACGGCCATTGGCCGTGCACTCCGCATCGGCGTCACGGTGGCATGCGTCATCGCTTTTATCGGCGGAGCCTATTACCTATGGCGTCACGGCGGCGAACCGATGCCGGACTACACGCAGTTCATCCCTGTGGACCAACGTAGCGAGCAGACTGATTACACGTCACTCAGCGGCATCATCCACGGCGTCCTCAACCTGCAAGCCACCGAATGGATACAGATGGGCGTCGTGGTGCTCATCCTGACACCTATCATCCGCGTGTTGCTCTCGCTGGTGGAGTTCTCGCTCAACCGCGACTGGATCTACGTGGGCATCACCGCGATTGTGTTCCTCGTTATCCTGATGAACTCACTCGAAGGAGCCGCTTGACGGCGCAAGGCAGCAATCGTTCGGCGGAAAGTCCTGGCAGCTCGGGCAGCCAGCCCTGCATGAAAGATCTGGCTGAAAATACCTGCTGACCGCACTGGATTTCTCTGTGAGCTGGCTGGAAAAAGCCATCAATGTGGCTGAAAAGTAAAAATGTGATCCTTTCCGTTGGAAACGGCAGGACCACATTTTTTTTAGCTGGCCGGTCCTTTCTCACACCTGTTCGACTGACAGAAACGGGCGCTCTCCCCACCACGCCGTTCAGTCCGGCACAAAAAGCGTGCACCCGACCTCGGGAAGAGCGTCGGGTGCACGTCTATTATCAAAGCGCTTGGCCGATGGCCGTTGCAGCTCAGTCCGTAATCAAATCACGACCGGTCATTTCTGCCGGCTGGGCAAGCCCCATGATGTGCAGGATGCTGGGAGCCACGTCGGCGAGGATACCGTCGGCCACCTTAGCGTGTTTGTTCTCGGTCACGTAAATGAAGGGAACAGGGTTCAAGGAGTGAGCCGTATTCGGCGTCCCGTCAGGATTGATGGCATTGTCTGCATTCCCGTGGTCGGCGATGATGATTGTTTCATAACCAGTCTCGTTGGCTGCAGTAACAACGTCCTTCACGCAAGCATCCACAGCCTCTACGGCTTTCTGGATAGCGCTGTACACTCCCGTGTGTCCCACCATGTCTCCGTTAGCAAAATTCACTACGATAAAGTCGTATTTGTCTTCCTTTATTGCAGCGACGAGCTTGTCTTTGACACCAAAGGCGCTCATCTCCGGCTGCAAGTCGTAGGTCGCCACTTTGGGCGAGGGGACGAGAATGCGGTCTTCTCCCTCGTAGGGAGCTTCGCGGCCGCCGTTGAAGAAGAATGTCACGTGGGCGTATTTCTCCGTCTCGGCAGTGTGCAGCTGTTTCAGTCCTTGTGCGCTGAGATATTCGCCAAGCGTGTTGACCACGTTTTCCTTGGGGAAAAGAATGTGCACACCTTTGAAGCTGGCGTCATACGGCGTCATGCAGTAGTATTGCAGGCCGGGAACGGTGTGCATCCCCTCTTCGGGCATGTCCTGCTGGGTGAGCACGATAGTCAGTTCCTTGGCGCGGTCGTTGCGGTAGTTGAAAAAGATGACGACGTCGCCTTCCTTGATGCGGCCGTCGACAGCTGTGTTGACCAGCGGCTCCATGAATTCGTCCGTATCCTTGTGGTCTTCGCTGTCAGCGTCATAACAGTCTTGCACGGCCTGCACCATGTCGGTACAAGGCTTGCCTTTGCCTTCAACAAGAAGGTCGTAGGCCACCTTGACGCGGTTCCAACGCTTGTCGCGGTCCATGGCGTAAAAGCGGCCGATGATGTGAGCGATATGGGCGCCGTTAGCCTTGCAGTGCTCAGTGAGATCGGCAATGAAGCCCTTGCCACTCTTCGGGTCGGTGTCGCGACCGTCCATGAAGCAATGTACGAACGTGTTTCCGGCCACGCCGTATGTATTGGCTATCTCGATGAGTTTGTAGAGGTGGTCAAGCGACGAGTGAACGCCTCCCGTCGAGGTGAGGCCCATCAGGTGCAGGCCTTTCCCCGTCGACTTTGCATATTCGTAGGCCGAGCGGATTTCGGGATTATCAAGGATGCTGTTGTCGGCACAGGCACGGTTGATCTTCACCAAGTCTTGGTAGACGATACGCCCGGCGCCGATGTTGAGGTGACCGACTTCGGAGTTGCCCATCTGGCCGTCGGGCAGGCCGACATTCTCGCCCGAGGCGAGCAGCTGCGAATGGGGATAGTTGGCATTGAGGCTGTCGATGAAAGGCGTGGGCGTGCTGAAAATGGCGTCGCCCTTGCCATGGTTGCCGATGCCCCAGCCGTCAAGGATCATCAAGAGTGCTTTCTTTCTCATAATGACTGATATTTAAGTTTCTATGATTTCCATCCGCAAAGGTAGGGATTTTTCACGAAAAAGGGGCGCGCCGGAGGCCGTATGTTCATTCCTGCCACGCAGGCGCGCTGCTGCCGTTCAGTCCTTGCCCAAAGCGAGGCGGACGGCGCACGCCACCCACGCCATCGCCGCCAGCCGTACGAACAGCGGCAGCGCAACGGGCAAGAGGAGCAGGAATGCGCCAATCTGGGCGTGAAGCAGATGGAAGACTCCGCGCGGCGTGATGGTAAAACCGGTCAGCCGTGTTGAAAAGACAGACAGGGCGACCAGGATTCTCATCGCTGTGACGCGAAAAGCACTCGGTTGGGCGATACGCTCAGGGGCGGCCGGATAGCAACGGGACGGCAGGGTTAATTCTTTCTTCATCATCGTCTTTTGTTTTTAAGGGGTTGATGATGCAAAGAAACGCCCCGTTCGTGACAAATAGCGTCACGCCCCGATTTTTTGTGTTAAAAAGCGAACGCGCGCCCGCAGGTAGTCTTTGAAATCGCGCGGCGACTCGACTTCGACATCGTCACACAACCCCAAGACAAAGCGCCCCACGCCCTTGTAGCTGCACACACGCGCATGCAGGCGGTAGCGGCCGTCGTCGAGCAACGCCAGCTGCGAAGCCGCACTCGGCACCTCTTCAATCAGCAGGCGGGCCGACAGGGGACCCAACACCAGCCTCACGGGGAACAACTGTTCACCCGAGAAGCCGAACATGTCCGTGTAGAAAGGCAAGTGCGCTTCTTTGTGGCTCCAAAGCATGTCCAGGAGATCCACGCGCTCGGCCCGGCTGATCTTGAACGTCTTGTTCATTCCCGTGGCCAACTCGTAGCAACGCACCTCGCTGTTCTCCGACAGGAACATGTAGGGTTCGACCATGCGGTCGCTCACCTTGCCGCTGCTGGGCGACACATAGCCGCGCAAGACAGCCACACGTTCCAGCTTCACTGCGTCATAGAGCGCGGCCAGGTTGCGCGCGATGTGCTCGTCCACGCCGTGGCGCGCCAGCACGTCGAAGTCATAAAGCGAGCTGAGCTTCTGGCGGAGGTGGCGCACCTGCGGCGAGCGGTCATAGACGGCATTGAGCACCTGATTGATCGTCAGGGCCTCGTCCTCGGTGAAGTGGATGCGCTCCGTAATCCGCCGGAAGAAAGGCGACGAAGGTGCGACGCGATAACGGTTACCGCGTTTTTCGACCACGAAACCCAGTTCGCGAAAGGTTTCGATATACCTGTAAATCGACCGCCGGCTCATCTGCAATTCGCGGCTCAGCGAGTCGATGTCTGTGTCTCTGTCCTGCGTCAGCAAGACCAGCAGGCGCAGTTGTCTGTCAAAACGTTCTTTATCCATTTTTCTCTCCGCGACGAAACGGGACGCCCGTCCCGTTCTCGTTTCAAAGTGCCCAAATAATCCCGGTAAGGGGTTGCAAAATTACCCAAAACTTTCGGGATACACTTCCCTGCGGGCAAAGAAAAAACATCCGCGCCCCGCAGAAACCCCACTGCCACAGGAGGCAGGGGCGCTGCGGGGCGCGGGAATATCGCAGGCCGAGCGTATCCGTCCGCTTATTTCAGGCGGGCCGAAAGCTTGTCGAGCATGTCGCGGGTCATCGAGTCGAGGTCGTACGTCGGCTTCCAGTCCCACTCCTGGCGGGCACAGCTGTCGTCGAGGCTGTCGGGCCAGCTTTCGGCGATGGACTGCTTCAACGGGTCGACGTCATATTCCATCTCGAACTCGGGCCTGTACTTCTTGATAGCGGCATAGATGTCTTCGGGCGCGAAACTCATCGACGCGATGTTGAACGCGTTGCGATGGACAAGGCGGGCAGGATCAGCCTCCATAAGCTGCACGGCGGCATGCAGGGCGTCGGGCATGTACATCATGTCCATGTGGGTGCCTTCCGCAATCGGGCAGGTAAACTTCTCGCCGCGCACGGCCGAATAGTAGATGTCCACGGCGTAGTCGGTGGTGCCACCGCCCGGAGGGGTGACGTTTGAAATCAGGCCGGGGAAGCGCACGGCACGCGTGTCGACGCCATACTTGTGGAAATAATAGTCGCTGAGCAACTCGGTCGTCACCTTGCTCACACCGTAGATGGTGCGGGGGCGCTGGATCGTGTCTTGCGGTGTCTTCACGCTCGGTGTTTCAGGACCGAACGAACCGATCGAGCTGGGCGTGAACACTGCGCAGCCATGCTTGCGGGCCACTTCGAGCACGTTCATCAGTCCGTCGATGCCGATGTGCCATGCCAGGAGCGGTTTGCTCTCTGCCACAACCGACAACAGGGCGGCCAGGTTGTAGATCGTGTCGATGCCATACTTCGTGACGATGCCTTCGATCATCTCGGCGCTTGTCACGTCGCACAGTTCGGCCGGCCCGCTCTCTTTCAGCACGCCCTTCGGCTCTGCGCCTTTGATATAACCGGCCACTACGTGGTCATTACCCACATGCTGGCGCAGGACCATGGTCAACTCCGAACCGATCTGTCCCGTCGCACCTATGACTAAAACATTCTTCATTGTTGGTACGTATGATTAAGACTTGGATGAAAATCGCTGCAAAGGAAGCGGTTTTTTTTCAGATTTCCCCGGTTTTCACATTGTTTATTCAAAGAAATTCCGTTCCTTTGCTTGGGTCTGGCGCGAGGGCCGGCACAACGCTGCCCCGGCTTTTCCACAGCCCTGACATACACATTAATCATATAGTCAAAGCATTATGTACGGTAAATTCAAAGACCACCTCACCCAAGAGCTCGCCGACATCAAGGCAGCCGGCCTCTACAAGAACGAACGCTTCATCGAAGGCCCCCAGCAGGCCGCCATCCAGGTCGGGGGCAAGGAAGTGCTCAACTTCTGTGCCAACAACTACCTTGGCCTCTCTAACGACCCGCGCCTCATCCAGGCCGCGAAAGACATGATGGACCGCCGGGGCTACGGCATGTCGTCCGTGCGCTTCATCTGCGGAGCCCAGGACATCCACAAACAGCTTGAAGCCGCCATCTCCGACTTCTTCAAGACCGAAGACACCATCCTCTACGCCGCCTGCTTCGACGCCAACGGCGGTGTGTTCGAACCGCTCTTCACGGCCGACGACGCCATCATCAGCGACGCCCTCAACCACGCCTCCATCATCGACGGCGTGCGCCTCTGCAAGGCCAAGCGCTACCGCTACGCCAACGGCGACATGGCCGACCTCGAACGCTGCCTCCAGGAGGCACAGGCCCAGCGCTTCCGCATCATCTGCACCGACGGCGTCTTCTCGATGGACGGCAACGTGGCTCCCATGGACAAGATTTGCGACCTCGCCGAGAAGTACGACGCCCTCGTGCTCGTCGACGAAAGCCACTCGGCCGGCGTGGTCGGAGCCACAGGCCACGGCGTAAGCGAGTTCTACGGCACATACGGCCGCGTCGACCTCTACACCGGCACACTCGGCAAAGCCTTCGGCGGCGCAATGGGCGGATTCACCACCGGCCGTAAGGAAATCATCGACCTCCTGCGCCAGCGCAGCCGTCCCTACCTCTTCTCGAACTCCGTGGCGCCCGCCATCGTCGGAGCAGCCATCGAAACGTTCCGCATCCTCAAAGAAAGCAACGAGCTGCACGACCGCCTCGTCGAGAACGTCAACTACTTCCGCGACAAGATGATGTCCGCCGGCTTCGACATCAAACCCACGCAGAGCGCCATCTGCGCCGTCATGCTCTACGACGCCAAGCTCTCGCAGGACTTCGCCGCACGCATGCAGGACGAAGGCATCTTCGTCACCGGTTTCTTCTACCCCGTTGTACCGAAAGGCGAAGCCCGTATCCGCGTCCAGATTTCCGCCGGCCACAATCGCGAACAGCTCGACCGCTGCATCGAGGCGTTCATCAAGGTGGGCAAGGAACTCGGCGTGCTGAAATAAACCCTTTCCTCTCCGGACTCCATCGCGGGGCGCTCTGGCCATCAGGCCGGGCGCCCCGCTTGTTTTTTGCCGCCCCCGCAGGCATCACGCGACAGCAGTCCACGCCCCGACACACGCCCGCCCGCACAACCGCGACGCCTGACAGGGAAAACAAGTCCACCGACAGAACGAACGGGACGGCTGACAGGAAATCCTATCCGGCTGGCAGAAAATTCAGGATAGCCGCCCGAACCAAACGAGCAAACCGCCCGCAACGTAGGGGCGCCATTTATGACGCCCGGATGACCGACGCACAAACCCGCAATTCCGCCACAAAAAGCCACGACGCCAACCGCAAACGCCCGGATGACCGGCGCACAGGCCCGGAACGGCCGCAGAAAGCCCCCGTAAAGGCACAAAAAAGCTCCCCGGCGTGTGCGTGACACACCGGGGAGCTGCAAAGTGAATGGGGAATCTCTTACTGTTCCTTCTCGTAGCTCAACACCTGGAATCCGTAAAGGAACACGCCGAGGTTGTTCGAATAGTACGACGACGTGCTACGGATGGCGATGTGGCAAGTCTTTCCGTAGAACTGCGTAGGGATGCTGAACGTAGCGTCGGCAGAGTTATCGCCACCGGCAGTGAAGTTGTAGCTTCCCAGCACAGTAGCCCCGTCCAGGTCCTCAAAGCTGTTGATGGGGCTGGCAGAGGCGTAGAGCGTCACGCCGCCGGGCATGCCCATGCGGAGCATGAGGCCGTCGATGTCGATCAGGTTGACCGTTACGGACGGCATCACCATACCGGCGAGGTCGACCGTCGTGGTCAGCACGTTGTCGGCGTCATAACCGATGCCCACCGACGTGGTCGACGGGTCGAGCAACTTCTCGACGTCGGCAAGACCCGACGTGCCGAAGCAGTAGGCCTGCGAACCGCCGAACAAGCCCATGCCGTCGAGAACGACAGACCAGCCCGCACTCGGAGCGAAGTTGACCCCATCAGAGATCGTGCCGAACGACTGGAAACCAGCCATCGTGCTGGGATCAGAGAAGTCGGCTACGTAAACGGGAGCCAGTTCATAGTTCTCCTCGCTCGTGGTGAACGATTTGATCTCGCCCAACGAGATGCCGAGGTTCGTGCTGACGTAGGCACGATAGTAGTAATGCTTGCCAGGCATCAGGCCGCTGATCACACCATTGGCCGTATTGTCGGCACCGAGCACAAGGGTAGTCGTCGTGCCTTCGACGGGGTTGAGCGTCGTGTCGGTGTCCACAATGACACCCACTTCCTGGATCTTTGCGGCCGAACCTTCCACGGTGTCCACACTGACGCTGACGATGGCGGCAGTGTTGATGACGGCTTCACAGTCACCCGTCGTCACAGTGGGGAGCACCGACGGGTCGGTCGTCTGGTTATAGTCTGCTTTTTCCAGCTCCGTACAAGCCGTCAGGCCCAAAGCAACGACGCCGGCAGACAGGTAATTCAAGAATTTCATCTTCATTGTCGTAAATGTTTATCGTTACGTGATTTCGCACGCGATTACATCTCCATCGGGTTCTGCGCCGAGGCGGGGATGCTGTCGTTGTTCTGGATCTCGCGGAGGGGGATTTGGAAAGTCCACTGCGACCAGTTGCCGCTGACCATCGCACCGCCGTCGGCGGGCACGTCTTCGCCCTGATAGCCCTCATACTCGTTCGTGCCTTCGTACGAGCGGACAAGGTCTTTCTTCAAACGGCGGCAGTCCCAGTAGCCGAAACCTTCGCCCCAAAGTTCGAGGCGACGCTGCGTATAGACTACGTCGGGCGTGATCATCGCAGGGGCAGTCCACTGCGTGTTACGCTGGGCCATGAACTCAGCCAGCACACTGGCGGCACGGGCGTCGTTCAGGTGGGCATAGGCCTCGGCCTCGGTCAGGTACATCTCGGCGACGCGCATGTAGAGCACGTCTTCCATCCAACCCGAGACGGCCTTGAACTTGATGTTCGTCAGTTCGGAGAGTTCCCACGAACTGCCGCCGCCTTCCATTGTCACCGTCTGTCCCGGCTTCACATAGAGTTCAAGGCGGCCGTCACCCGGTTGGAGGTTGTTGTAGAGGGCCTGGTCGATCTTGCGGTAGTAACCCACCTGGCCACCGTAGCCCACCTCGCCCGTACACATCCACGAGGCGAAGCTGGCGAACATCTTGGTGTTGTCGTTGGTCGTGTCGAGACCCCACATCACCTCCTTGTTCGTCACGTCGTTGTAGCCGTACGAACCGGCTTCTTCCGGCGTCATCAGCTGGTAGCCTTGACGGGCGGCGTTGGCCATCTTGGCGGCATCTTCCCAGCGGTTCATCACGAGATAAACGCGTGAGAGCAGACCTTGAGCCACCTGCATGTCGACTTCGTTGACGTTGCTGCGCGTCCAGCCGTCGAGCAGTTCGATGGCGCGGAGCAGGTCTTTCTCAGCGCGGGCATAGACCTTGCGCAGCGGGGCGCGGCTCTGCTGCGCCTCAGCGGCTTCGGCGTCGGTCAGCAGGATGGGCACACCCATCATGTCCTCATGGCCGACATAAGTCTTCTGATAGGCCTGCGCGAGATAGGCATACGAGATGCCGCGCAGCGCCAAGGCTTGGCCTACGCTGGCTTTCAGCGTGGCATCGGCGTTGGGGTCGTCGAGCTGCTCGTCGGTCACCATGCCAATGACAGTATTGGCGTCGTTGATCACAGTATAGAAGAAAGTCCACAGCTGGCCGGTGCGGATGTAACTCTCGCCCCAATAGCTCAGCTGGCGGTCGAGGCCGAAAGGATCGCTCGTCTGGAACGAGATGTCGTTACTCATCGCGTCGCTCAGCATGCCGATACCATAGAAGCCGAGTTCAGTGTGGCCGTAGATGTCGTTGCGGCCGCCCATGGCGGCACAGAAGTTCCAGTCTTCATAGAGGCCGCGGACATAAGGTGCAAGGGCTTTGTCGGGATTTTTCTCCGTCTCGTCCTTGACTTGGTCGGACGTGATGACCTGCTTGTCGAACTCGTTGAGGAAGTCGTCGCCACACGAAGTGAGCGAAGCCGCCGTCAGGAGCGCAAGGGTATATTTAATGAGTTTCATTGTAGTGTCCTTGTTTTTGGGTTAGAACTGTAAGTTAAGACCGAACGAGATGGTGCGGACTGCGGAGTAGATCGACATGTCCACGCCACCGGAGATGCTCTGACGGGGGTCAAGACCCTTGCGGGCAGAGCCGAGGAAGAGGTTGTCGCCGACGGCAAAGATGCGGATGCCCTGGATGCCGTACTGACGCAGCCAGGCCTTGGGCAGCGTGTAACCCAGCGTGATGTTGCGGATCGAGAAGTAGCTGGCCTTGGTCAGGAAGCGGTCGGAGTTGCCACCGCCCTGGTTCATGTTGTCGAGCTCGAGACGCGGCACATTGGTGTAGCGGTTGTTCGGTGTCCAACGATCGAATACGTCAGGCGAGTAAGCCGTACCCAGGCTGGCGTTCATCAAGCTGGCGTAAGAGTCATCGTTCACCCAGCCGCCGAACGAGAAGGCCGTCTGAATAGTGAGGTCGAAGCCGAAGCCTTCGAGCGTGGTCGACAGACCGCCGTAGAGCTTAGGCAGGGTCGACTTGCCGATCTCGTAGTAGGTGGCTTCCGACACGTTGTTCGTCGTGGTGATGCCCGTCACGTTGCCTTCGGCATCAACTACGTCCTTATAATAGAGGGCGTCGCCGTTCTCGGGATCCACGCCGGCGTAGCGGTAGAGGTACCAGTCGTAGAGCGAACCGCCTTCCTTGCGCCAGAAACTGCCACTCTGGTAACCGCTGGGATCGCGGCCTTCCTCCAAGCGGGTCAGCTCGTTCTTATAGTGCGTCAGGTTGAGGTTGGCGCGCCACGTGAACTTGTCGGTGTGCATCAGCAGGGCGCCGATTTCGAGTTCCACACCGGTATTGCGCATGGCCATCTCGTTGGTGTAGATGTACGAGGGCTGGCCTTCGCTCATGGCCAAGGGACGCGAGGTCAACATGTCGTCGGTGTTCTTCACGAAGAACTCGGCGGCGATGTCGAGGCGGTTCCACAGGCCGAAGTCCACGCCGACGTTGAAGTTCTTGCTCTTTTCCCACGTCACCTCAGGGTTACCGCGGAAAGAGAGGACAAGACCGGGCTGGTCGTTCACGTTGTTCACCGTGTACTGGTCGACGTAGGGCGTGTTGTTGGGCAGGGCGTCGTTACCTTGCGTACCATAGCTGAGTTTGAGGTTCAGGGCATGCAGCCAGTCGACGTTCTTCAACCAGTTCTCCTCTTTCATGCGCCAGCGGGCACCGAGCGACCAGAAGTTACCCCAACGGTGGTCGGGGTGGAAGCGCGAGCTGCCGTCGCGGCGGTAGGAACCGGAGACGAAGTACTTGTCGGCATAGCTGTATTGCAGCTGGCCGAACCAGCTCTCCAAGGTGTACTTAGAGGTATAAGAAGTCAAGTTGATCATCTTCACAGCGTTGCTGAACTCGGGTTCGTCGCTCAGGAAGAACTGTTCCTTCATACCGTAGAGGTAAGCGCCGCCGTCCGAGTAGCTTTCGTGGCCAAGCAGCACGTTCACGCCGTGCTCACCAAAGGTCTTGTCGTAGTTGAGCAGCTGGTTGGCGTTCACTGTCGAGAAGTTGTTCGACTGGATTGCACCACGACCGTTCACGTTAGCAGCGTCGCCCACGACTGGCGTCTGGAAGTCCACCTGGCGGAACCATTTGCCCTCGTAGCTGAAATTGGCCGTAAAGGTCAGGCCGTCGTAAATGTCAATCTTGGCGAAAGCGCGGGCCGACAGGTTGTCCGTCTTGTGCGACAGGATGTCATTGTAGAGCGCACCAAACGGGTTGGCACCCTGGCTGTACTGGCGGTTGTGGCCGTTGGTGATACCAAAGTCGAACGAGGGATTGCCGTGGGCATCGGTGATGAGGTTGCCGGCGGCGTCGTACTCATAGATCGGGTAGATCGGCGCAACGAACTGGGCGAACGAGAAGAGGTTGTTCGCCTTACCACTACTTATCGAAGGCTCGTTCGTGTCGATATGGGCGAACGTGGCGTTCACGCCGACGTTGAGCCACTTCGTAGCCTGGTGTTCCAGGTTGACGCGGCCGCTCATGCGTTTGAAGTTGGACGCATGGACATAGGAGCCGTCGTCGAGGTAGTTGAACGAAAGGTAGTACTTCGTCTTGTCGTTACCGCCGTCGATGCCGACGTTATACTCTTGGCGGAAGCCATTGGTGAACGGCTCGCTGAGCCAGTCGTCGTGATAGAGCAGCTGGGCCGAACGGTCCATCAAGCCGGTCACGGGGTTGACGAGCATGTTGTCGGCCACGTTGAACGAGTTGTAGTTACCCAACGCGCTGACCAAGTTCTGCGAGGCCATGATGCCGGCCTGCATCATCGAGTTGCCGTTGGCCACATACTGGTTGCGCAGGGCCTCCCACGTCAGTTCGTAGTAGTCACCCTCGTCCTTGACCGTGCGATAGGCAGGCACGCCTCTCTGGTTGAAGCCCCACTTGGCCTCGAAGTTGATGTTGGTCTTGCCAGCCTTTCCCTGCTTGGTGGTAACGATGATCACACCGTTGGCACCGCGCGAACCGTAGAGGGCTGCGGCGGCCGCGTCTTTGAGGACGTTGACGCTCTCGATATCTTTGGGGTTAATGGCATTCAGGGAGATGGACGTCGGCACACCGTCAACGACGATAAGCGGGTTCTTCGAAGCAAGGATCGAACCGATACCGCGCACGTAGATTTTGGCGTCCGAACCGGGTTGACCCGAGCTCTGCGTCACCTGCACGCCGGCCAGCTGTCCCTCCAATCCCTTGGAAAGGTTCGACAGCTGCATGGCGGCCAGCTTTTCGCCCTTCACGCTCGACACGGAGCCGGTGAACGACGACTTCTTGGCCGTACCGTAGGCCACGACGACTGCTTCGTCGAGCTCGGTTTCGCTGTACGACATGGTCACCTTCACGTTGCCGGCCACGCTGACGCGCATGGGCTCCATGCCGATGTAGGAGATGGAGAGATGCTCAGCCGAAGCGGGCACGTTCGAGAGAACGAATTTACCGTTGTCGTCGGTGACGGTGACAAGCTGCGTGCCGTTCACCTTGACGGTTGCGCCGATCACGGGGCGTCCGTCGGGATCCGTCACGGTGCCTGTCACGCGGCTTTGGGCCGACGCCACACCTGCGCCCAGCGCAAAGCATGTCGAAACAAGCAGTAACTTTTTCTTCATAATTGATTTATTTAATTAAACATATCGTCCACACAAAATGCAGGAGCCGGGACTTGCCTGGCCACTGCGGACATACGGCGAGAAGTGCCGAAAAGGAAAGGCGTCAGGACGCAAGGCATCCCGCCCGCGTATAAAAAAACTTCGTACTCGACACTAAATTTCCGCAAAAGTAGGAATAATTTTCTAAAATGTAACACCCGCACCGCCTACGAAAGCTAAAATTTAACATTTCAGGGCATTCAAACTGCTTAAAAACCTTTCACGGACTCCGGGGTATTCCTTAAAAAACGCAACCCTTCTGATTGTATATACGCGTATTTATACAGGCGCTTCCTGCAAAGTCCCCGCTTCCTCCCGAGTTTGAGTGACAGAATGCCACATTACGCCCGTCGTCCTCTCCCGACGAACGGACAAAACGCCACAAGACCGCATTCCCGCCTCACGACGTTCCGATAGGGACAACCATACGCCGCGTTTTACACACATATTATATATAATGTATAAGAAAGTCCCGGCACGAACGGTCAGCCGACCTGGAAAAACTAGTCGGCGACCCGGTGGAACTAGTCGGCGACCCGGAGAAACTAGTCGGCGACCCGGCGGATCGCCCGTTACCGCCGCGATGTCCGCACCGCCGCGTAGGGGCGACACTCGTTTCGCCCGGATGACGGGCGCATACTGGCGGGACTGGTATTACGGCGATGGGCGTGCCACTCGGAATGCCAGAGGTCTCCCGGGTGGCACGCAGACAACCCCCGACGGCCTTGCGGCGGTATTCCGGGCGACACAAGTGTCGCCCCTACGCCCCCTCGCCATTACGTCCTGCGGTTTCATTCGACCGCCTGAAAATCCTGCGCCTTTTCGCCGGCTTACCGCTCGTTTGCACACTTTGCTGCGCCAAGATAGGCGGCACTCGGGTAAGCGCGGCCGAAAATCCTGCGGCTTTTCGCCGGATTACCTCTCGTTTGCACTATCTTTGCCCTCGGATTTAATGGGCGGCACGGCTGTCGCCCCCTATTCATGAAACGACACGACGCCCTCCGCCCCTGTCTGATGCTGCTCGCCGCATGCGCGGCGGGCTCGTGGTGTCATGCCGATACGCCGACGGGGAGAACAGCGGCCAGCCCGCACGCCGCTACGGTGGTTTCCGCCCCGACCGACACGGCGCCGCCCCGCACGGACGCCGTCCATCTCCCCTTCCGCCACCGTGCCGGCGCCGCCGGCGAGTGGCTCCGCATTCTGCCCACCAACGCTTTCGTCCACGGGGAGAATGCCCGTGGACACACCCTGCGCCGCAGCCACGCCGCCCGCCTGGAATATGCGTTCGGCATCGACCCCCGAAGCTCCGCCGGCCGTGCCTACGGCGCGCCGTGGACTGGCGTCGGCATCGTCCGCTACGGTTTCGAAGACCGGGCGGAGCTCGGACAGGGATGGGGCGCCTACGTCCACCAAGGAGCACGGCTCGTGGCGTTCACGCCCCGCCTGTCGCTGGACTACGGCTGGCGCTTCGGCCTGACGGGCGGCTGGCACCCGTATGACGCGGAGCGCAACCCCTACAACCGCAGCCATGGCTCACGCCTCAATGCCTACCTCGACGCAGGCCTGGAACTGCGTTGGGCGGCCGCACCCCGGCTCGACGTCAGCCTCGGCGCCACCTTCGCCCACTTCTCGAACGGAGGGACGACCATCCCCAACGCGGGGCTCAACACGTTCGGGGCACGCATAGGACTGTCCTACCTTTTCAGCGCGCGCGACTTTGCCTCCGACGCCACGGCGCCTACGGCCGGCGTGCCGCCCTTCCCCCGCCATTGGAGCTACGACCTCGTGGCGTTCGGCTCGTGGCGCCAACGGGGCTACGTGCGCGACGGGCACAAATATGTCCTGCCCTCGAAGTATGCCGTGGCGGGGCTTAGCTTCGCCCCGATGCGCAACCTGAGCTACCGCTTCCGCGTGGGCATGGCGCTCGACGCCGTATATGACGCCTCGGGCAACAGGGTCCGCTTCTACGCCGACCGCGAGGGCATCCTCTTTGTGCCCGACGTGCCCCTGCGCCATCAGCTCGCGCTGGGCCTGTCGGGACGGGCGGAATACGTGATGCCGTGGTTCACGCTCGGGGCCGGCATCGGCTACAACGTGCTGTCGGTCGGGGGCGACATGCGTAACTTCTACCAAATCCTGGCGCTCAAAATCGACCTGACACACAGTGCGTTCCTGCACGTAGGATATAACCTCCGCAATTTCCACGAGCCCAACTATCTGATGCTCGGCCTTGGCTATCGTTTCCACGACCTCACGCCGCGCCTCTACCGCCTGTTTCCGTCCCGCAGACCGAGGACTTAGCCTCGCGCCCCGGGTGCCCGGAATCCCGGCCGCACCGGCCCGGACGTCTGGCGTCCTCTTCCACCGCCTCACTTCACCACCCGACACATGCCTCACCCCGACACGTTTTTCCGCCTCTTCCCTGCAGGCCCCGCCGACCGCGACACGCTCGACGCCGTGTTCCGCGCAAGCGTCGCGGGGCTCTGCCGCCGTCACTACACAACGCGCCAGCTCGACGCCTGGCTGCAACGCGTCACGCCACAACGTTGGGACGAACTGCTCCACGGCGACCTCTTTTTCTTCCTTGCCCGCGACGGAGCCACGGGATGCCCCGCCGGCGTGATGTCCGCCAATACGCGGGGCTACGTCCACAGCCTCTTTGTCCATCCCCGTTACGTCCGGCAGGGACTGGGGCGCCAGTTGCTCGACGCGGCGGCGCGATGGGGCATGGCGACTGGCGCGCCCGGGCTCTGGGCCGAAGTGAGCCTCACGGCCGAACCCCTGTTCCGGGCGTGCGGTTTCCACACCGAACGCGTGCAGGAAGCCATCGTCGGCAGCGAACGGCTGCCCCAACGGCTCATGCGGCACGACATCGCGCCCGGCCAACGCCCCTCTCTCCCCGCCTGCGCCGGGACGGCCGACGTCCGGTTGGAATGGAACGACCGGACACGCCACCTCGACCTCTTGCTGCTGGCCGACGAAGACGAGACGATGCTCCGGCGCTACCTCGACCGGGGCGAGATGTTCGCCGTCAGTGTCGGCAACACCACGGTCGCCGCCTGCATCGTGACAGACGAGGGAAACGGTGTGCGCGAAATCCAAAACCTAGCGGTCCGGCCCGACTGGCAGCGCCGCGGGCTCGGCCGCTGGCTGCTCGCCTTGGCCGAAGAACGCTACCGCGGCTGCGCTCGCCTGCTCCGCGTCGCCACTGGCGAAAGCCCGCTGACACTTCCGTTCTACGAGGCCTGCGGATTCCGCCCCGTCAGCCGCGACGCGGGCTACTTCCTGCGCCACTATGCCCGCCCCATCTTCGAGGCAGGGCGGCGGCTCACCGACCGCGTTGTCCTCGAAAAGCCGTTGAAACTCCCGGCCGGGCACTCGGACAGACAAGACGGCTGACAGGATTTACGGTCGCAGTGACAGAAATTTCTGGAGCAGTGACCGTTTTTCCTGTCACTACTCCAGTTTTTTCGCCCAAGGAAACGAGCGCACCATTCATCGCTACCGGGCGTCCGAGGTGGCGCCCCGGCAGGGGCGCGATAGGCGGCAGGCATCCGGCATACCCTGTCAATCCGTAGGATGTCACCATCACGGGCGTATGCCCGCCTTGCGGGCGGCGCGACAGCGTTCCGGCTTTATGCATACGGTCTGGCGGTTGTTTGCGGTAGTGTTCCGGGCGTCACAAGTGGCGCCCCTACGGTTGGGGGCATACCGCTCGTTTGCACACTTTGCTGCGCCAAGACTGGCGGGCACTCGGGTAAGCGCGGCTGAAAATCCTGCGGCTTTTCACCGTCTTACCGCTCGTTTGCACACTTTGCTGCGCCAAGACAGGCGGCACTCGGGTAAGCGCGGCTGAAAATCCTGCGGCTTTTCGCCGTCTTACCGCTCGTTTGCACTATCTTTGCACTTCACACGGCCGACGCACTGAC
This sequence comes from Candidatus Caccomonas pullistercoris, assembly GCA_018714085.1. Classification (GTDB taxonomy): domain Bacteria; phylum Bacteroidota; class Bacteroidia; order Bacteroidales; family Bacteroidaceae; genus Alloprevotella; species Alloprevotella pullistercoris. The sequence continues at coordinate 8,916 of DVNY01000094.1, read as the reverse complement.
CGCGTCGCGCCCGACAACGCCAACCACATGCACATCACCAACCTGCTTTTCGACTTCGGCGGCGTGCTGGTCGACCTCGACCGCGAGCGCAGCCTCCGCGCCTTTGAGAAACTGGGGTTCGACGCCCGCCCGTTCCTGGGCGACTTCGGACAACAGGGCATCTTCTCCCGCCTCGAAAGCGGCCGCGCCACGGTGGCCGAACTCTGCGACGCGGTGCGGCAGATGGCCGGCCTGCCCGACATGAAGGACACCGACATCGTCCAGGCCTTTGAGCAGTTCCTCGTGGGGATACCCGCGGAACGCCTCGACTGCCTGCTGCGCCTCAAACGGCGCTACCGCCTCTTCCTGCTCAGCAACACGAACCCCATCCACTGGCGCATGGCCCAAGAGTCGCTCTTCCGCTACAAAGGCTTGGGCGTGACCGACTTCTTCGAAAAGGCCTTCCTCTCGTTCCAGATCGGCATCGAGAAACCCGCCCCAGGCATCTACCAAGCCGTGGCGGCCGCCGGGCTCGACCCGGAAAGCACCCTCTTCCTCGACGACAGCGAGACGAACTGCGAAGCTGCCCGCCGCGAGGGCTTCCACGCCCACATGGCGCCGCAAGGAGGCGGCTGGATGGCCTACTTCGACGAAAACGACGACTTATGTATCTCATAGACAACCTGCATCCCGCTCCCGCGACGCCCTGCGTGGCGACCATCGGGTTCTTCGACGGCGTCCACCGCGGCCACCAGTACCTCATCCGCCAGGTGCAGGCCGAAGCGCAGCGCCGTGGCATCGACACGTGTGTCGTGACCTTTGCCGAACATCCTCGCCGCACCTTGGCGGCCGACTTCCAGCCCCGCCTGCTCACCACCCTCGACGAGAAACTCGGCCAGCTGGCCGCCAATGGCGTCGACCGCTGCTGCGTGCTCCGCTTCGACCGCGAAATGGCTGCCCTCGACGCCCACAGCTTCATGGAACAGTATCTCCGCAACCGCCTCCACACCGAGGCGCTCATCGTGGGCTACGACCACCGCTTCGGAGCCGGCCGCGAGGAAGGCTTCGCCCACTATGCGCGCTACGGCCGGCAACTCGGCATCGACGTGGAGCGCGCCCGGCCGTTCGAAGCCGCCGGGGTGACAGTCAGCTCGTCGGCCACGCGCCGCTTCCTCGAAGCCGGCAACGTCGAAATGGCCGCCCTATGCCTCGGTCGGCCCTACGGGCTCAGCGGAACCGTCGCCCACGGTCACGAGGTGGGCCGCACGCTCGGCTTCCCCACGGCGAACGTCGTGCCCGCCACGGCGGACAAAATCGTCCCCGCCGGCGGCGTGTATGCCGCCCGCTGCACCACCGGCGGCCAATGCTACGACGCCATGGTCAACATCGGCACCCGACCCACCTTCGAGGGCGACGGGCGCCTCAGCCTCGAAGCCCATCTCTTCGGCTTCGCCGGCGATCTTTACGGCCACACGATCCGTGTCGACTTCGTCGCCCGCCTGCGCGAGGAGCGACGCTTTGCCTCGCCCGACGAGCTCCGACGCCAACTCGAAACCGACGCCCGCGAGGCACAAACACGCTTACGGTCATGTGGAAAGTAGTCCTCATCCTGTTGCTCTACTTCCTGCAACAAGCCGGCACAGCCATCGCCGCGGCGGTCATGGCTTCCGGTCAGCCGGAAACGGCGCGGGCCGTGGCGCTCGGCGAGGCCAGCCTCGTCGCCAACGTGGCGCTCGTCGGCATCCTGCTGGCCTGCGGGCTCACCGCCCGGCGGCTGCCCGCAAACCGGCCGCCGTTCTTCACGGCCGCCACGGCCGTGGCCCTGCTTGCAGCCTTGGCGCTCACGTTCGGCGGCAACGGGCTGAGCTTCCTGCTGGGCGCGGACGACGACGGCACGACCGACCTCTTCCGCGCCATGATGGGCAGTCCGCTCTGCCTCCTCTCGCTGGCCGTCGCTGGCCCCGTGGCTGAGGAAGCCGTGTTCCGCGCGGGCCTCATCCCGGCCATGACACGCGCCGGGCTGAACCGCTGGGCGGCCGCCGCACTGGCCGCACTGGCCTTTGCCCTCGTCCACGGCAACGCCGCACAAGGCATCCCCGCCCTGCTGACCGGCCTGCTGCTTGGCGCATTCTACGTTGTCACCGGCGACGTGCGCCTCTCTGTGGCTGCCCACGTGGCCGTCAACAGCATGGGGCTCGCCTCGTACGCCCTCAGCGACGGGAGCGACACGGCCGTCCCCACGCCGGAAGCCTTCGCCCTCATGCTCACCGGCCTTGGCGCAGCCGCAGCCTTAGTGGTCTGGTGGTGGAAACTCACTCACAAGAAACAAGGCAACTGCCTCCACGCATCATGAAGATACGACACATCGACTTAGGGGAGCGCCCGCTCCTGCTGGCTCCTATGGAAGACGTGACCGACATCGGCTTCCGCCTGCTCTGCCGCCGCTTCGGCGCCGCCATGGTCTACTCCGAATTCGTCGCAGCCGACGCCCTCGTGCGCGGGGTCAACCGCAGTTTGGAGAAACTCACCGTCTGCGACGAGGAACGCCCCGTCGCCATCCAGATCTACGGCAAGGAGCCGTCCGCCGTCCGTGACGCGGCGCAACTGGTCGTCGAGCGGGCTAACCCGGACGTCCTCGACCTGAACTTCGGCTGCCCCGTGAAACGCGTGGCGGGCAAGGGCGCCGGCGCGGGTCTCTTGCAGGACGTGCCGCGGATGCTCGAAATCACACGCGCCGTCGTCGACGCCGTGCCCGTCCCGGTGACGGCAAAAACGCGCTTAGGTTGGGACCAGAACAGCAAAATCATCGTCACGCTGGCTGAGCAACTACAAGATTGCGGCATTGCGGCGCTCACAATCCACGGCCGGACACGCTCGCAGATGTATACCGGGCAGGCCGACTGGACGCTCATCGGCGACGTCAAACGCAACCCCCGGATGCACATCCCGGTAGTGGGCAACGGCGACATCACTACGCCCGACGAGGCGCGCGCAGCGTTCGAACGCTACGGTGTCGACGCCGTCATGGTGGGCCGGGCGACGTTCGGCCGCCCATGGGTGTTCAAGGAAATGTACGACGCCCTCCACCCCGACGCGCACACCGTGGGCGACGTCGTGCCGAGCGATTATCCCCCGATGAGCCCCGACTGGAAACTCGATGTGCTCAAAGCACAGGTCAGGAGCAGTGTGGAGCGCATCGACGAATACCGCGGCATCCTCCACATCCGCCGCCACCTGGCCGCCACGCCCCTCTTCAAAGGCATCCCGAACTTCCGCGAACTGCGCATCGCCATGCTGCGCGCCACCACAGTGAACGAGCTCTTCGAATTGATGGAGCAAGTCCGCCCGCTCGTACGAGAGCACCACGCATGAGAGCCTTCCCCGTCTTCCTCCTGCTGCTCCCTGCCCTCACGGCCTGCCGCCCGGGCTCGGCCCCGCAGCCCCGGGTGGCGCTGTCGCACGTCAGCCTCCTGCCCCATACCCCGGTGAAGGACCAAGGTGCCCTGCCTGTCTGTTGGGCCTACGCCATGCTCTCGCTCATCGAAAGCGACCGCATGGCCGACGGTGACAGCGTCAATCTTTCGGCAGCCGACGCCGTGCGCACCGCCGCTTTCGAAGCGCTCAGCGCCGGGACGCTCCCGCGCGGCCTGCGGGGGACAGGCGTCACCCTGCTGCGCGTAGTCAGCCAGACAGGAACCGCCGCCTACGACGCCGCGCCCGACCTCAGCCATGACGCGGGCAAACGCCTGCTCAGTGAGGGGCGCAAACTCAACGCCCAACAAGGAGGCACCCCTCCGGCGCCCGATGCCAAGAAAGCCGAGACGGAAAAAACAAGCCGGCTGACAGGGCGAACGGGACGGCTGACAGAAAATACGGGACGGCTGACCGAGACAACGGTATGGGCAGACGGCTACGCGCCTGCTACGGGAACTCCGGTCTCATCCCCCTACGCCATGCCCGGGACGGCAGAAATCCGCAGTCTCGTCCACTGCATATTCGGCGCGGAGCCACCACGCGAACCGTGGCACGGCGAGCGTTACGAAGGCTTCACCAGCCTGCCCGACTCAGGCTACGGCCGGCCGGTGCTGCTCGACGTGCCCGACAACCGCGAGCAGGCCCGCTTCATGAACCTGCCGCTCGAAGCCTTCATGGACACCGTGCGCGCCACCCTCGGACGGGGGCGCACCTTGGCCTGGCAGGGCGACGTGAGCGAGGCGACGTGCTCGTTCGAAGCGGGCACGGCCACGTGGCCCGTACGGCGCCGCACCGTGAACGAACGGGAGCGTGCCCGCGACCTCAGAAGCGGACAGACAACCGACGACCACATGATGCACATCGTCGGGACGGCACACAGCCGCGACGGCCGGCTCTTCTTCGTGCTCAAAAACTCCTACGGGCGCACAGGCCGCTTCGGCGGGTACTTGCTCATGGACGAAAACTATTTCCGGATGAAGACCCTCGCCGTCTATCGCCGCACGACACATTAATTATATAGGAAGTCGGCCGGGCCACATCTACCCCACATCGCCATACCCCTGTCCCTGCCCAGCCCAAAAAGGAAGCCGCTCGGCCAAATCAAGAAGAAAGCGGGCTTTCCCTTGCTTCGGCTCTCGCCTTTCACTATCTTTGCTCTGCGAAAATAGGATGCGGCTCGGCCAAGTTCCGGAAAAAGCATGCTTTCTCCGGCCTTGTCGCTCGCCTTTCACTATCTTTGCCACAAACCTTACGACGAATGCGTATGATAATCCGTAGCCTACTCCTAAGCCTTGCCCTGCTGGGCTGTGCAGAAACAGTCTCGGCCGCTCCCAAAGACCCGAAGACAAAACCCACTCCGACGACGTTCAAAATCGACGTCCACCGCATGATTCCCATGGCCTACCGCTCGCGTTCGCTCGACCCGGGCTATTCGGTCGAAGTGCGCAACGATTCGCTCATCTGCTACCTCCCCTATGTCGGACAAAACTACACGGCAAACCCCGTAGGCGGCGTGCAGCTCGACTTTGCCGTCCCCATCCACAGCCGGGAGCAACGCGAAGGGCGGAAAGGCTCGCAGGTCATCCGTTTCCGCTGCGCCGACGGAGCGGCAGCTTATGAGTTCCTCATCACGCTCTGGCCAAACGGACGGGCCGACGTCGATGTCATGCCCGTCACGGCTCAACGCATCAGCTACGACGGCAAGGTCGTGACGGAATGACGACTTAATCCGACTTGCAATATGAACGATTTTGTTTTTCACAGCCCCACGGAATTCATTTTCGGCCGTGGGGTTGAGGTTCAGGCGGGCGAACGAATCGCCCGCTGTGGCGGCCGCCGCGTGCTCATCGTCTGTGGCGGCGGATCGGCTCGCCGCAGCGGCTTGCTCGACCGCGTGGTGAAGGCCCTCGACGACGCGGGCCTCGCCCATGCCTTGCTTGAAGGCGTGCGTCCCAACCCGACCGACGACAAGGTGCGTGAGGGCATACGCCTCGGGCGGGCAGAAGGCACGGACTGGCTGCTGGCCGTCGGCGGCGGCTCGGTCATCGACACGGCCAAAGCTGTCGCCGCAGGCATCAGGTATGCAGGCGACTTTTGGGACTTCTTCGACGGAAGCGCCACAGTGACAGAAGCGCTGCCCATAGGCGTCGTGCTGACCATCCCGGCAGCGGGGAGCGAAGGCTCGGGCAACAGCGTCATCACCAAAACTGCCACGTGCCAGAAACTAAGCCTGCGCACGCCCTACGTCCTGAGGCCTAAATTCGCCCTGCTCAATCCGGAACTCACCCTGACGTTGCCGGCTTGGCAGACGGCATGCGGCATCACCGACATGCTGGCGCACATCATGGAGCGCTACTTCACGAACACGCCGGCCACCGTCGTGACCGACCACGTCAGCGAGGGCCTGATGCAGGCCATCGTCGAAGAAGCCCGGCGCGTCACGCTGAACCCGCAGGACTACGACGCGCGCGCCAACCTCATGTGGGCGGGCACACTGGCGCACAACGGCCTCTGCGGCACGGGCTGCGAGGAAGACTGGGCGTCGCACTTCATGGAACACGAAGTGAGCGCATTCTACGACGTCAGCCACGGTGCCGGGCTGGCAGTGATTTTCCCGGCCTGGTTGCAGTGGATGGCCGTTCACCACGCCACGAAAGTCGCACAGTGGGCAGAACGCGTGTGGGGCGTCAGCCCGGCCGCGACGCCGCAGGCCACAGCCGAAGAGGGCGTCCGCCGATTCCGCGCCTTTCTCGCCTCGATCGGCATGCCGCTCACCCTGCGCGAACTGGGAATCGAACATCCAGACATCAACAGACTGGCCGACAGCCTGCACCGTAACAAGGGAGAATTTGTCGGGAACTACGTCCGCCTGACGCGGAAAGATACGGAAGAAATCTACCGCCTGGCCCAATAAACCGGACAGCGCCACGAGCATACAGGAAAGGCTTTACCGCTCATCAAAAAGACTGCGGTAAAGCCTTTTTCAGTAGGGGAGGAACTGCACGCCAAGCGTCAGCGTTCAGCAGCGACGACCTTATAAAGTTTGTCAGAAGGACGCACCTTGACAGGCACGGCGATGGACACGCGCGCACCCTTTTCGGCGCGGCTGACCGGGCCGTGGTCGCCGTGGATCTCGGTGGGCGTGACGCGCACAAGCCCTGTGGTCGGTCCGGTGATAAGGAGCGAATCGCCAGGCACGAAATCCTCGGCCTCGATCAGGAACTCCGCCACGCCGAGACGGGCATAATACTTGACGCCACGGCCGACATAAACTTTCCGCTCCGTGGCGCTCGACCCGTAACGCTCGCTCCATTCGCCCAGCCGCTGTCCCAAGTAGTATCCGTCCCAAAAGCCGCGGTTGAAGACCGTCGACAGGCGCGCGTCCCACTCCTTCACGCGCTCCGGACCATACGTCCCGTCGAGCACGGCGGCGATGGCTTCCTTGTAACAGCGCACCACCGTGTCGACATACTCCGCCGGACGCGCACGGCCCTCTATTTTGAAGACGCGGACGCCGGCCTGCATCATGCGGTCGATGAACCCGATGGTCTTCAAGTCCTTCGGGCTCATGATGTAAGGGCCGTCGACGTCGAGCTCGACGCCTGAGTCGCGGTCGCGGACGGTGTAGGCCCGACGGCATACCTGCATGCACTCGCCACGGTTGGCCGAGTGGCCAAGGTTGTCGAGACTGAGATAACACTTGCCGCTGACGGCCATGCAGAGTGCCCCATGGCAGAACATCTCAATGCGGACGGGCTGTCCGGAAGGGCCGCAGATGTGTTCCTCGCAGATGGCGCGGTGGATGGCCGCCACCTGGCTGAGGTTCAGCTCGCGAGCCAGCACGGCCACGTCGGCATAACGGGCGTAGAAACGCAGTGCCTCGACGTTGCTGATGTTGAGTTGTGTGGACAGGTGCACCTCCATGCCTATCTGGCGGCAGTAGGCGAGCACTGCCACGTCGGAAGCGATGATGGCCGAGATGCCGGCGGCCTTCGCGGCGTCGCAGATGGTGCGCATGAGCGGGAGGTCGTTGTCATAGATGATGGTGTTGACCGTCAGGTAACTGCGCACGCCGCGTGCGGCGCACTCTGCGGCCATCCGGCGGAGGTCGTCGACGGTGAAATGACTGGCCGAGTGGGCCCGCATGTTGAGCCCCTCGACTCCAAAGTAGATGGAGCCGGCCCCAGCGTTAAGGGCAGCCGCGAACGACTCGGCGGAGCCGACGGGCGCCATTATCTCAAAATCGTTTATCGTTGCGTTCATCATTTTGCAAAGATAGTGCAAACGAGCGGAAAGCGCAGAGAAAGGCCGCAGGGTTTTCGCCGGCGTTTTCCCGAGTGCCGCCTGTCTTCGCGCAGCAAAGTGTGCAAACAAGCCGAAAGCACGGAGAAAAGCCGCAGGGTTTTCGCCAGCACGCTCCGGACGTCGCCGCGCATTTCCGGCCAAGAAGAAGGAAAAACGAACGCCCTGACAGAAATTTCTGTCAGGGCGATAGAAAATCCTGGACGGCTGACAGGGATGAACAGCCGGGCATTCAGTTTTTGGCCTTGTACGCCAAGGCGTACAGGCGCATCTGCTTGACCATCGCGAGCAGTCCGTTGCTGCGCGTGGGCGACAGGTGTTCTTGCAGACCGATACGCGGGATGAAATAAAGGTCTGCGGCGAGGATCTCGTCGGCCGTGTGTCCGTCGAGCACGCGCACCAAGAGCGAGACAATGCCTTTCACGATGAGCGCGTCGCTCTCGGCGCGGAAGTGGAGCAGCCCCGCCTCGTCGCGGTCGCACACCAGCCAGACGCGGCTCTGGCATCCGTCGATCAGGTTCTGGTCCGTCTTGTCGCTGTCGGGCAGGGCTTCCTGCTCGCCACCGAGGTCGATGAGCAACTGGTAGCGATCCATCCAATCGTCCAGTTCGCTGAATTCTTCAATGATTTCGTCTTGAATTTCGTTGATAGTCTGCATAGTCCGTATCACTTCTCTTCGTAGATCACTTGCAGCAAGGTCTGGCCTGCGGCTTTGAGTGAGTTTTTGTCTATATACTCCGGCGTATCGCTGACGGTGTGCCACGTCGGGCAGAAACCGGTCGTCGTGTTCCGGTAATAGGGGATGATGTCGATGGTGGGGAGGCCGGCTTCGTTGAGGGGCACATGGTCGTCGGTGATGTAACCTCCGTCTTCACGAGGGAAGAATTCGCCGTATCCGGCGCGCTCGGCAGCGCTCCACACCTTGTCGACCACGGATTGGGCGTAGCGCAAGGAATAGCCCTCATAACAAAAACGGGCTCCGGGACCGCCGACCATGTCGAGCAGGATGGCGTAGCGCGGACGCACGTCGGCATAGTGCTGGTTCTTCGCCCAGAACTGTGACCCCAGACACCACGTCATGGCGTCGTCCGAGGCATCGGCCCACTCGGGTGTGCCGGCGTCTTCACAGTCGAAGCAGATGAAGTCGACTCCCACGGCGGG
>DVNY01000093.1 GCA_018714085.1 Candidatus Caccomonas pullistercoris | reverse complement strand
GGCCAAGGCGTCGCAGATGGCGAAATTCCCGCCACTGCGAAAAGGGCTGGCGACTCGGCGTCCGGCGCTGTGGCTGCGACGACAGCCGTCAACGTCGGACCGACCGTCGACGCCGAGCAGCTTGCCGCCATCATCCGCACGGCCAACGATGAGCTCCTGCGTCGTGCCCAGGCCGTCCTTTCGCCTGAGATGGAAGAAGCCACGCAGGACTACATCGCCAAGTTGCAGACCCTGACCGAAACGCTCACCAAGGTCGACGAACAGAGTGCCCGCCTCACCCGCGACAGCGAGGAGATGGAAATGCTCAACCGCACCCTGACCGGAATTAACCGTATCTATGAGCTGCAACTCAAAGCTGTCAGTTCGCAGGTCGGCACGATCGACCAGATCAACGAGCAGACACGCCGCCTGGCTGAGCAGATCGAAGCGCTCAACGGTGTTTATGGCCGCATGATCAAAGCCTTGACCGTCAACATGAAGAATGCCGCAGGCTCGGTGGCTGCGGCTGAATAATCCAACTCCGTAAACAGCAATCCATGGGAGTAAAGAAAAGACCGGTATCGCCCCGACAGAAGATGATCAACCTGATGTACATCGTTCTGTTGGCTATGCTGGCGCTTAACGTGTCGAGCGACGTGCTCAACGGCTTCGCCCTTGTCGAGGAGAGCCTGCGCCGCACGACGGGCAATGCAATGAAAGAGAATCAGCGTGTCTTCGACGACTTCGAGGAGCAGCTTCGCAGCAATCCCGCAAAGGTCAAGGCGTGGTTTGACAAGGCCCGTCAAGTCAAGCAGATGTCCGACTCGCTTTACGACTTCGCCGAACAGCTCAAATTGGCCATTGCCCGCGAAGCCGACGGCGACGACGCGGATCCCACCAACCTTGAACACCGCGACGATCTCGAAGCCGCAGACGAAGTGATGCTGCGCCCTGTGCGCGGACAAGGGCAGAAGCTCTACGAAGCAATCAACAGCTATCGCACAAGGATAATGCAGATGGTGACGGATCCCCGCCAGCGCGCCACGATAGCCTCGAACCTCAGCACCGAAGTGCCCCGCAGCCAGCGCCTCATTGGGAAGAACTGGCAGGAAGCCATGTTCGACAACATGCCCGCAGCGGCCGCCATCACGCTCCTTACCAAATTGCAGAACGACGTCCGTTATGCTGAGGGTGAGGTGCTTCATACGCTTGTGGCCAACGTCGATGTGAAAGACATCCGCGTCAACCAAGTCAATGCCTACGTTATCCCTGAGGCCACGACGCTTTTCCCGGGACAGCAGTTCCGCTCGCAGATCATCATGGCCGCTGTCGACACCACGCAGCGCCCCGAGATTTACGTCAATGGCCGTCGCATTTCGTCTGATGGCAGTTACAGTTTCAGCGTTGGCGCTCCTGGCGAATACTCTTTCTCCGGTTACATCCAGATGCCGAACCCCGAGGGCGACCTGATCCGCCGTCCGTTCACGCAGAAGTACAACGTCATTGCGCCGCCCACGGGAGCCACCGTTGCGGCCGACCTGATGAACGTGCTTTACGCCGGTTTCGACAATCCCATCAGCGTCTCTGCATCCGGTGTGCCGGCCAACAAAATCAGCGTCTCAATGACTGGCGGAACACTCACCCCGCGCGGAAATGGCAGTTTTATAGCCCGTCCCGCAGCCGTAGGGCAGGACGTGACGTTCAACGTGACCGGTGTCGTGAACGGCCGGAGCCAAACCATGGGTTCCTTCACGTTCAAAGTGCGCAAGCTGCCCGACCCGACGGCCTACATCATCGTCGGCGACGACCGTTCGCGCGGCGGGCGCATCGCCAAGGCCGCTATTCTCAGTGCGCCGGGCATCGGCGCCGCCATCGACGACGGCTTGCTCGACATACCGTTCCGCGTGCTGGGCTTCGAGGCTGTTTTCTTCGACACAATGGGCAATGCCCGTCCCGAAAGTTCCAGTGGCGCCAACTTCACCGACGCGCAGCGCAATCTCATCCGTTCGCTCCGTCGCGGCCAGCGCTTCTACATCTCGCGGATACAAGCAGTCGGTCCCGACGGCATACAGCGCACGCTGCCCAACCCCGTCGAGGTCATCATCAACTGACGCAGTGACGCCCACATAACGATAATCATCACAATAACCATACGCAATGAAACGCCTCATACTCAGTCTGCTCTGTCTCGCTACCCTCGTCGCTACGGCCCAGCCGCCGGCACGCCTGAGGGAAGCCAAGGCCAAGGAAAAGACCGCCGCCACGCCGACGGCCAGTTCCACGCGCGAATTCCCCACGGCGCAGGCTATGCCCACAGACGCCGCTTGGCGGCGCGATGTCTACCGTTCGATAGACCTGACCAAAGACGCGAACGCGGTGCTCTACTATCCGACGCGTCCGACCGCCGGCCGTGAAAACCTCTTCACTTACCTGTTCAAGCTCCTGCTTCGCGGGCAAATCAACGCCTACAACTATAATCTTGACGGCAACGAGGATTTCTCCGAAAGCAACCGCGTGAAAGCCAAGGAGCTCATGGACCGTTACCAGATCTTCTACGAATCGAAAGATGGCCGTATGCGTGTGAACGACGCCGACCTTCCGAGCGAGGAAGTCAAGGTCTATTTTGTCAAGGAGAGCGCCTACTACGACCAGCGCACCGCTTCGTTCCGCACGCAGGTCACGGCGCTGTGCCCCGTGCTCAAACGTGCCGACGAATGGGGTGGCGAGGGCACGCAATATCCCATGTTCTGGGTGAAGTACGACGAGGTGGTGCCTTACTTGGCCAAGTTGTCGCTGATGGGCAGTAGCCTGAACAATGCGGCAACCCTTTCGGCCGACGACTACTTTACGCTGAATCGCTACGAAGGCAAGATCTACAAGACAACCAATCTGCAAGATCGCGTGCTCGCCAACTACTGCACCACTGATTCGGCACTCGTCAAGGAGCAGAACCGCATTGAGAAACAGATAGCCGACTTCCAGAAACACGTTTGGGGGCAGGATTCCGTCGCACCGACGGCTGAGGACTCCGTAGCCGCCGACGAGCCGAAGAAGAAGGCCACCCGCACCCGCACCCCGCGCCGCCGCGGTTCGTCGCGCGGTTCGGCTGCCTCGTCGGCCGCCAAAGAGAAGAAGCCAGCCGCCGTCGAGCAGAAGCGGTCGCGCTCCTCACGCAGCGGAGCCACATATAGCGTGCGCCGTCAGCGCCATTGACCATGTTTCTTGGCTGTCCCTTAGGGACAAATACATGGTAGCCGGGGCACTCCAAGCGAGGAAGTGTCCCGGCTTGTTGTTTCTGACCCGTCGGCGGCGGGCCGATGCGCGCCGTCAGGCGTCCGGATGTCGTCCGGACGCCTGACGCGTTTTCTGTCCCGGCTGGCAAAAATCCTCGTCGGCGTCCGAAAGTCTGTTTCACGTCGTGAAATTTGTAATTCACGTCGTGAAATATAAAAGTCACGTCGTGAAATGTACAATTCACGTCGTGAAACAAACTTTGTCAGTGCGCCCGTGAATTTTAGCGCCCTGTCTGTGGCTTCTGCCGCCCTGCGCTTCGTTTTTCCAACCCTGCGTGGCGCTTCTTCCGCCCTGCCTGGTGTGACGGGCGGCCCGGCCTTTTCCCGCGTGGCCAGCCGGGCGCTTCCGCCCCGGCCGTGGCAATTCAGCCCCAGTGCGATGTGAGGTCGTGCTAACCCCTTTGCGCACAGCACCAAAGTCAAAAAAAAAACTTACCTTTGCCCCCAGAATTTCAAAGTTTACGTAAAGAATGAAAAAAGCAGTTTTACTCGCGGTGTTGGCAGGCGCAGCCATGCTGATGCCTGCCAAGGTGTCGGCCCAAGGCATGAACCTGCCCGTCGACACGGCGGTGCGTGTGGGCAAACTGGCCAACGGCCTGACCTACTATGTCCGCCATAACGCCCTGCCGGAGGGCCGGGCACACTTCTATATTGCCCAGCGCGTCGGGTCGGTGCAAGAGGACGAGTCGCAGCGCGGCTTGGCCCACTTCCTCGAACACATGTGCTTCAATGGCACGGATAACTTCGAAGGCAACGACCTCATCAAGTATTGCGAAAGCATTGGCGTGAAATTCGGCGTCAACCTCAATGCTTTCACTTCGACTGACGAAACGGTCTATAACATCGATGATGTTCCCGTCGGCCGTGAGCAGACCGTCGACTCCTGTCTCCTCATACTTCGCGACTGGGCTGGCGGTCTTACTCTCGACCCTAAGGAAATCGACAAGGAGCGCGGTGTCATCCGTGAGGAGTGGCGCCTCCGCTCGTCGGCCACGCAGCGTATCTTCGAGCGCAACCTCGAAACCCTTTATCCCGGTTCGCGCTACGGCAAGCGCATGCCCATCGGCCTGATGTCCGTCATCGACAACTTCAAGCCCGAGGCGCTCCGCGCGTATTATAAGAAATGGTACCGCCCCGACCTGCAAGGTGTCATCGTCGTCGGTGACATTGATCCCGACAAGGTCGAGGCTTCGATCGAACGTATCTTCGGGTCACTCCCCATGCCTGAGAACGCCGCCAAGTACGAAACCTATCCCGTCCCCGACAACAATACGCCTATCTATGTCGTCGACAAGGACAAGGAAGTGCAGCAGGGCGTCATCGACATCTTCTTCAAGAGCGAGGCATTCCCCGACTCGATGAAGAACTCCATCGCTTACACCGGCATGCAGTATCTCCAAAACGTGGCCTGTGGCATGATGAACGCCCGTTTCAACGAGTTGAGCATGCAGCCCGATTGCCCGTATCTCGGGGCGATGGTGCGCTACACCGACTATCTGCTCTCGAAAACCAAAGCCGCCGTTGAGCTCATCGTCGTGCCCAAACCCGGGCAGGACACCGCTGCCCTCCGCGCCGCTATGGCTGAGGTGGTGCGTGCCCGTCGCTTTGGCTTCACTGACACCGAGTACGGCCGTATGCGCGACGAGCTCATGAGCCAGCTCGAAGAGGTCTACACGAACCGCACGAAGCAGTATAACGCTTTCTACACGCAGCAATACGTCGACAACTTCCTTGACAGCGAACCCATCCCCTCGGTGGCTGATGAGTTCACCCTGCTGAAACGCCTGACACCCGTGCTGCCCGCCGCAGCCGCCAGCGAGTTGTTCGGTCAGCTCGTAGCCCGCACCGACACCAACTTCGTGCTCCTCGCCATGTATCCCGAGGCCGAAGGCACAGTCGTCCCGACTGCCGACGCGCTCAAAGCCGCCGTCGACGCAGCCGCCTCGGCCCCACTCACGGCCTACGTGGACAACGTGAACACCGACCCGTTCGTCACCGAGCTTCCCCAGCCCGGAAAGATCACCGCTGAGGCTTCCGCTGCCCACGGTTATACCTGCTGGACGCTCTCGAACGGCGCGCGCGTCTTCTATCGCCAGACCGACTTCAACGACAGCGAGGTGCTCCTCCAAGCCGTCAGCAAGGGCGGCACGTCGCGGGTCGACGACAAAGACCTGGCCAACATGAAGTTCTTCAACGAGGCCATCCGCGCGACGGGCGTCGGCCCCTTCTCCGCCACCGAACTGATGAAGAAACTGGCCGGCAAGCAGGTGAGCGTCACCCCGGCACTCGGCTACCTGAGCGACAATCTCAGCGGGTCGGCCACGCCGAAAGACCTCCGCACCCTCTTCGAGCTGACCTACCTGCGCTTCCAGGGCCCGGCCGACGACCCTGACGGTTTCAACAATGCCGTCGCCTTCAAGCGCTCGGAGCTCGAAAACGCCGACAAGAACCCTCAGCTGGCGTGGAGCGACAGCCTTCAAGCCACGCTCTACGGTCACAATCCGCGCCAGACGCGCCTCACGCTCGGCGATCTTGGCCACGTGACCTACGACGGCATCAAGCAGATCTACCGTGAGCGCTTCGCTTCGGCCGGCGACTTCGACTTCTTCTTCACCGGTGCTTTCAATGTTGACAGCCTCCGTGCCTACACCGAGCAGTACATCGCCTCGCTGCCCGGCGTCGGTGAGCGTGAAACGTGGACAGACCGCAAGCAAAGCCCCGTCACCGGCGTGCACGACAACCGCTTCACCCGTCAGATGGAGACGCCCCAAGGCTTTATTGGCCAGATATGGTCGGGCAAGGAGAAGCTCACCATGAAGAGCAACCTCGTCGCCCAGACACTCGGTCAGGTGCTCACGGCGCGCTACCTCGAAAGCATCCGCGAGAAAGGTGGCATGGCTTACACCGTGCAGGCCATGGCCAGCGTTGACCGCAGCGTCGATGACCGCTACTCCGTCGTCATCGTCTGCCCCGTCAAACCCGAGAAAGCCGACTCCGCCCTCCTGCTCATGCGTCAGGCCATCGACGACATCGCCCGCAACGGCGTGACTGCCGAAGAGCTCGACAAGGTGAAGAAGTACGAACTCAAAACCTACGCCGACAGCCAGCGCCAGAACGGTTACTGGCAGGGTGCCGCGGTCGAGACCATCGAGTGGGACAATGACCCCGTCACGGGTTTCAAGGAGACCGTCGAGGCCATCACCCCGGCCGACGTGCAGGCCTTCGTGCGCGACGTCGTCCTCAAACAAGGAAACTGCGTGACCGTGACGATGCTCCCGGCTACGAAATAAGCGAGAACAGACAAAGGGCGGGAGCCACTGCATGTGCGGACACTCCCGCCCTTTTCATTTACGTAACACCTTAATTCTATGAAACGGTTTTTATTCCTCCTGACCCTGCTGTTGGCCTTCGTGACCCTGCCCGCATGGGCCCAGATGCAGAATCCGGTCAAGTTCACAGTGAACTACAAACGCGTATCGGCCACGGAGGTCGACATTGTCTTCTCGGGGACGATTGGTGCCGGCTGGCACGTCTATTCCACAGGCCTTGGCGACGGCGGCCCCACGTCGGCCACGTTCGGCGTCGACAAGATCGAGGGTGCCGAGCTCGTCGGCAGCCTCAAAGCCGGGGCTGGCGAGCGCAACAAGCACGACGCCATTTTCGACATGCCGGTGCGCTACTTCGAAGGCTCGTGCACATTCACCCAACGCATCCGGCTGACGGCGTCCGAGTATGCCGTGAAAGGTTATCTCACCTATGGCGCCTGCAACGACCAGAACTGCCTCCCGCCGACCAATGTCGACGCCTCGCTCATCGGAACCGACGGCCCGAAAGCCGCCTCGCCGGAGGAAAAAGCTTCCGCAACCCCCACCGGAAAAGCTGCCGGGACTGCCGAAACCACAGGCTCGGCCATCCTGAATGGTCCCGCGGCGATGGTT